>DATFJV010000127.1:0-108922 GCA_035268985.1 Anaerovoracaceae bacterium
CACAATTACGCTTTAGGAGAGCGTTGTTATATCCATTTAACTACGGAGACTCATCTCGGAATATAATATCACTAAATGAAATATATTTCAATATAATGTTTTAAAAAAAATCCTTGCAATATGTTTAGAAATACTATAAAATAACGGTAAAATTGTTAATTTATTAACGCAACGGGAGGGGAACTGTGTATAAGATTTCAGATTTAAAAAATCAATATAAACGTAAATTAATTTCTGCAGATGCTGCTGCAGGACTTGTTAAGAGCGGAATGAGAGTACATTTTGGTGTAGGTCTTGGTGCAATTAATGACATCGATATAGCAATAGCAAAAAGAGCTAATGAACTTAGAAACATTGAAGTACTGAGTAATATTTCCATTAGGGAAAAACCCTTTGAAACATATACGGCAACAAGTACAGTGGATCAAGCGAGATTTTCATCAACGCATTTTAATAGTCATGATAGAGTTATGAGAAAAGAAGGTAGGTGTTGGTATATACCTATGTTATTTAGTGAATTACCATCATATTGGATCAATAATGATAATGGAATAGACATTGCATACTTCCAAGTAGCGCCTATGGACTCCCATGGGAACTTCAACCTAGGACCTCAAGTAGCTGATATGTGGGGTGTAATTAAGTCTGCTAAAACAATAGTTGTTGAGGTGAATGAAAACATGCCAATAGCTTTAGGTAATCAAACGCAACTAAATCTATATGCAATAGATTATGTAGTAGAAGGAACCAACAAACCACCTCACGAAATAACTTCAAAAGATCCTACAGAAGTGGAAACTAAAATCGCTAGAAATATAGTGGAAAAGATAAACAGTCACAGTACTTTGCAGCTTGGCATAGGAGGTCTCCCTAATTGTGTTGGTACTATGCTTGCAGAGTCAGATGTAAAGAACATAAACGCACATACGGAAATGCTTGTAGATGCGTATGTTAAACTATTTGATGCCGGTAAGCTAACAGGAAATAAGCCAATAAACAAGGGGAGTGCCGTTTATTCCTTTGCGGGCGGTACTAAGAAATTATATGATTTCTTAGATAATAACCCAATTTGTTGCTGTGCGCCAGTTGATTACGTAAACAAAATTTCCACAATATCTACGATTGATAATTTTGTTTCAATTAACAGCTGTATACAGGTAGACTTATATGGACAGGTATGCTCAGAAACTGTAGGCCATAAACATATAAGCGGTACCGGTGGACAGCTTGACTTCGTGCTGGGAGCTTACCAATCTAGAAACGGTAAAAGTTTCTTATGCACGCCATCTACTAGGAAAAAACCCGATGGCACAATAGAATCACTAATTAGCCCAATGCTTACAGTAGGGTCAATAGTAACTGCACCTAGAACCGCAACAAACTATATCGTTACTGAATTTGGAGCAGCAAATCTAAAGGGAAAATCCACATGGCAAAGGGCAGAACTACTCATAAATATTGCTCACCCTGATTTTAGAGAAGAATTAATAGAAGGTGCCGAAAAAATGGGCATATGGAAAAACACAAGTAAAATTCCAGATTAAGCCACTTGCTCCGAAACATAGATTTCGGGGCTTTTTAATTAAACTCTTTAAATAAATTAGGATATGTGATAAAATAGCTATGTTTTTAGTAGGGCTTTACAGAAGGTTTTTTTAACGGGGTCATAAAGCCTATGAGTGATGCACAATAAGTGCGTATTATAGGAGGATATTATGATAAAGGCTATTGTAGGTGCAAACTGGGGCGATGAAGGAAAAGGCAAAATAACAGATGTTTTTGCCCAAGAAGCGGACTATATTGTTCGTTTCCAAGGAGGAAGCAATGCTGGACATACCATAAAAAACGAATACGGTAAATTTGCTTTACATCTTTTGCCTTCAGGCATTTTTAACGAAAATTCATTTAATGTACTTGGTAACGGAGTTGCGTTAAACGTAGACGATTTATTCAATGAACTTGAAAACCTCAGAAATGCAAATATAAAAATGGGCAAGCTTTTAATTTCAGATAGGGCTCAAATAGTCATGCCTTACCATACTCTATTTGATGCTTATGAAGAAGAAAGACTTGCGGGAAAATCTTTTGGTTCTACAAAATCGGGAATAGCACCATGCTATTCCGATAAATATGCGAAAATAGGATTCCAAGTAAACCAGCTCTATTTGAATGACGAAGAATTAAAATATAAAATCAAAAATATATGCGCTATAAAGAATGTACTTTTAAAGGAGTTATATAATAAACCATTGTTAGACGAAGATGATCTATACAATACCGTTAAGCGCTATGGACAAATACTAAAGCCCTATGTGGTTGATACTTCTTTGGTTTTAAATAATGCGATAAAAGATAACAAAGTAATACTATTGGAAGGCCAACTTGGCGCTATGAAAGACACTGACCATGGTATTTACCCAATGGTTACATCATCTTCAACTTTAGCAGGTTATGGTGCAATCGGTGCAGGCATACCTCCTTACGAAATTAAAGAAGTTATTTCTGTTGTGAAAGCATATTCCTCTGCCGTAGGAGCCGGTGCATTTGTTTCTGAAATATTCGGAAAAGCAGCTGAAAAATTAAGAGCTAATGGTGGAGATGGTGGTGAATATGGAGCAACTACCGGTAGACCTAGACGTGTGGGTTGGTTTGATGTTGTCGCTACTAAATATGGTTGCAAACTACAGGGAGCCACTAGAATAGCACTAACCGTTGTTGATGCATTAAGCTATTTAAAAGAAATCCCTATATGCATAGGTTATGAAATTAACGGCATAATTACTAAAGATTTTCCAAACACAACGAAGCTAGCGAAAGCAAAGCCTGTTTTGGAGACAATGCCAGGTTGGCTTGAGGATATAAGAGGAATAAATGACTTTAATAGATTACCTCAAAATTGTAAGAATTATATAAACAGAATTGAATCGGAAATAGGCTATCCTATAGATATAGTTTCCAATGGCCCTAGCAGATCAGATTTAATATATAAGTAATAGGAAGGTGTGGAATGTATAAACAAGCAAACAGACCCGCATGGGCAGAAATCAACTTAAAGAATTTTGATTACAATATAAAGCAAATCAAAAATAAAGTTGGGCAAGACAAAGAAATCATTGGCGTAATTAAAGCAGACGCTTATGGACACGGAAGTATAGAATGTGCGCAAGTCCTAAGGGAGAATGGTGTAAAAACATTTGCTATTGCCGCATTATCTGAAGCAATTAAATTAAGAGAAGCAGGGACTAAAGAAGAGATTATCATGCTTGGATTAACTCCTGATATGTATTCGGATACTATAGTGGATTACGATATTATACCAGTTTTATGCGATTCAGAAAATGCTAAAGCATTTTCTGAAGAAGCTTTAAGAAAAGACAAAGTTGTTAAAGGCCTCATAGCAATTGACACGGGAATGGGAAGAATTGGATACTTACCCAAAGATATTGACAAGACCATTTCAGAACTGAAAGAAATGGAAAAACTTAAAGGCTTTAAGATTGCAGGATTAATGTCCCACATGTCAACAGCTGATGCCTTTGATAAAACATACTCATATGAACAAGAAGAAAAGTTTAATTTTTTCTATAACGCCTTAAAGGAAGCAAACATCCATATTCCTTGCAGAACTTTAGCTAATAGCGCTTCTATTATGGATCTTCCTACTATACATTATGACGCTGTTAGACCTGGGATAATTTTATATGGCTGCTATCCTTCGAATGAAGTTAACAAAAATGGGCTTTCAATTAAGCCTGTTATGTCAATTAAAGCCAACATTATTCATTTAAAAGATGTGCCTGCAGAATTTTCCGTGGGTTATGGTCGTAAATATATATCAGAAAAATCTTCAAAGATTGCAACTTTAGCACTGGGATATGCTGATGGTTATCCTAGGCCCTATTCAAAATATGCAAAAGTAATAATAAACGGAGTATTTGCTCCGATTGCTGGTAATATATGTATGGATCAAGTGATGGTGGATGTAACAGATGTTCCAAATGTTGCGGTTGGGGACGAGGCTATAATAGTAGGTAGCGACGGAACTAATACAATTTTAGCTGATGATATAGCAGAAAAAACTGAAACTATAAATTACGAAATAATATGTGCTTTTGGTCAAAGGTTGCCAAAAGTATTCATTAAATAATCTACATCGGCGGAAAATTCCGCCGTTTTTTTTAGGCCGCGAAAGTTTAGCACGTTAAACCGTTGAAATTAGTACATTTAAAGGCTTTTGTATATCTGTTTTTATTTTGCATTTTACAACATATTATTTTTTAGTGTAGTATTATGTACATAGCAAATAGGAAGAGGTGAACTTAATGGCTTCAGCCAAGAAATTACGCATAGAACCGGCTTGGTGTAAGGGCTGCGGATATTGCGTGGAATTTTGTCCCAAAGATGTTTTAGAACTTGTGAATGACCGTATTCACATTAAAGATGAAAGTTTATGTATAAAATGCGGACTCTGTGAAATGAGATGCCCAGATTATGCAATCTATCTAGAAGAATCGGAGGGGGAATAATGACATTAGACAAATCTAGATTTCAATTGCTACAAGGGAATGAAGCTTGCGTTGAAGGTGCATTAACTGCAGGTATGAGGTTTTACTCTGGATATCCAATTACCCCTTCGACCGAAATTGCCGAACGTAGCTCCGTAAGATTACCTTATTATGGTGGCAAGTTTATACAAATGGAAGATGAAATAAGCGGTATCGCAGCAGCTTTGGGAGCTTCTGTTACAGGAGTAAAATCTATGACGGCAACAAGCGGTCCCGGATTTTCATTAAAGCAAGAAAATATTGGCTACGCCGCTATAGCAGAGATTCCAATTGTAATAGTGGATGTACAAAGATCTGGTCCTTCAACTGGTCTTCCAACATCACCTTCACAAGGAGATGTTATGCAATCCAAGTGGGGAACCCATGGAGATCATCCTATAATAGTTATCTCTCCAACTTCGGTTCAAAGCACATATAATGAAGTCATTAGATCGTTTAATCTGGCTGAGAAATATCGCACACCAGTTATATTCTTAATGGACGAAGTTGTAGGGCATATGCGAGAAGGGATTGAGTTAATTCCTGCAAACGAATTAGAAATAATTGATAGAGATGAAAAAATGATAAACGGAATGCCTTATGCCGTTGGTGAAAGAGAATATGTTCCTAAAATGCCTTCTTTTGGTAAAGGCAAATCATATAACATAACTGGTTTATTCCACGATAGTGAGGGTTTTCCTACTAACGACAACAAAATAGCTAATGACGAAGAGCTTAGATTAATGAAAAAAATCGAAGCGAATCGCGGGAATATCATCAAATATGAAACCTTAAACACTGATAATTGCGATACACTAATCGTCTGCTACGGAGGAACACTGAGAGCAGTAAAAGGTGCTTTGGAAGAATTTGAAGATTCTGATATGAATGTAGGAGTACTAAATCCCATTACAATATGGCCTTTCCCTGAAAAGAAACTTTTAGAACTCTCAAAGAAAGTTAGTAACATTTTAGTAGTTGAGCATAATTATGGACAAATATTAATTGCTGTTGAAAGAATTGCTCAGTGTAATGCTGATATTCATTTTCTAGGCAAAATTGATGGAACAACAATATCACCTCAAGAAATTGTGGATAAGATCAAGGAGGTGAACGAAGATGCCTAGTACTTTAGTAAAAAAACATTTACGTACAGATCGTTTACCTCATATATGGTGTCCCGGATGTGGACATGGAATATTAATGAGAGATGTATGTGTTGCAATAGATAATTTAAATCTTAACAAAGATAAGGTAACAATAGTATCTGGTATAGGTTGTTCTTCTAGAGCGGCTGGCTATATGAACTATAACACTTTGCATACCACTCACGGCAGAGCAATCGCATTCGCCACTGGCATAAAAATGGCAGATCCTGAAATGACAGTTATTGTAATAACTGGCGACGGTGATGCAGCAGCTATTGGCGGAAACCACCTCATACATGCCGCTAGGAGAAATATAGATTTAACAGTAATCATATTTAATAATAGCATTTATGGTATGACCGGAGGTCAGTACTCACCTACTACTCCTACTGGAGAAAAAGGTACTACCGCTCCATACGGAAACATAGATGGGGATTTCGATTTACCAGGACTTGCCAAAGCTGCAGGTGCGACTTATACAGCTAGGGGAGACTGTTTCCATGTTCCACAAACAATTAAATTGATTGAAAAAGGTATTATAAATCACGGTTTTTCCTTGATAGATGGTATCAGCATTTGCCCTACTTACTATGGGCGCAAGAACAAGAAAGGAAGCGCCGTAAATATGATGCATTGGCAAGAGCAAAACTGTATAACAAAAGCCAAGGCAGAAAACCTTTCCAAAGAAGAAGTTAAAAACAAAACAATAATAGGCGAGTTTCATAACGAGCCAAAAGATGAATATACGGATTTATATCAAAATATTATTAATAGTGTTGGAGGTACTAAATAATGTGTAAATCAGAATTGCGTTTCACCGGTTCAGGTGGGCAAGGAGTAATACTAAGTACTATTATTATGGCAGAAGCGGCTTTCCTAGATGGGAAAAACGTTGTACAATCGCAGTCTTATGGACCAGAGGCCAGAGGAGGAATGTGCAAGGCAGAATTATTAGTCGACGAAAAAGCAGTAAATTATACTAAGGTTACTAAGCCAACCTGCTTGCTTTCATTAACACAACAATCGTTCGACAAATATAAAGAGAACTTGGCAGATGATGCCGTATTGGTAATTGATAATTCAATAAATGTTCCAACTTCAATAAACACGAGTCATAAAGTTTATAAATTGCCTATCCTTGACTCGGCTAAGACAATTATTAAAAATCCTATGTCTGCCAACATTATATCTGTGGGAGCTGTTAACGAAGTATTATCCCTTACCAGTAAAGAATCTCTTGAGGATGCAGTAACCGCACATATTCCTAAAGGAACAAAGGAATCAAATGTAAATGCAATGAATCTGGGCGCAAAATTGGTAAAAGAATACGTATAAATTAAAAGCATAGGCCTTCTCCGATTTAAAGAGAAGGCCTTTTCAATACCCTTTTTATTTAGTTAGAATAAGAAATTCTTTACACTTCTATCGATGACATTATTTATATCCTCTATTGAATCTTCATTCTTAATGAGGTCTCCTTTAGCATCTGCAGTTAGGCTTATATTAAACTCAATATCCCAGTCAAACCCATCTGCAAAGTATTGCAGTTGTTTTTTTATGAAATGATACTGATCATCTTCTTGGCCTTCAGCCCCTATTGTTAAGTATCCAATCCTTTTTTTAATATGGTTAAATTCGTCTTCTTTTGAGTAAAACTTGTCGATAATTATTTTCATCTGTCCAGTTATATTCCACCAATAAACCGGCGAAACAAATATGACAAAATCACTATCATAAATATTGTTTATAATTTCGCTAGAATCATCATTTTGATTGCAATTTCCACCATTTCTTTTGCAGTCATCACATTGTATGCATCCTAGGAGTTTCTTTTCTACTAAATTTATAGTATTAATTTCAAAATTATTCTCATATTTTCCCAGTTTGTTTTCAATAATTTCTATGGCATTTTTACAATTTCCATCATTTCTAGGACTACCGTTTATTAATAATATTTTCATAATGCCTCCTATGAACAGAAAAACACCTCAATGAGGTGTTTTTCCGAAAAGTGTGTGTGTGTATTCAATAAAAGAAGGAAAGTTTGTATAAATTAATATACGAAACCTCATTGAACATTTTTATTATACGTCAGTATTTGTACCGCTTTGTGATAAATATGTGAACATTTTTGATAATATTTTAATTATAGAGGTGCTTTAGAAAAGATATCGTACCACTCGTCATCTCTATCTTTTTGTTCATCATGAACAATTTTCCCATTAATAATCGTGATTACTGCATCTTCTTTTATGAACTCCTGAGGAGTCATTTCTAAAGGATTATAGGAAAATATTGCGATGTCAGCAATATATCCTTCCTTTATTACTCCTATTTCATCTTCCTTGCCAATTCTTTCAGCAGCTTCTTCCGTTTGATATTTAATCATTTCTTCGGTATTCGTAAAGTCATCTTTGCTCGTTTTAATAACATCTAGTAATTCTGAATTATTATGATCATTATAAATTACTACTGATCTATTATCGTTTATTCTTCTCTTAGAAAGAACCTTTTCCAGCTTATTTAAATCTTCTTTATCATAACATTTAATCTGAATTTTAATGTTAATTTCACCACAGTAATTTATAATCTCATCAATCCATTCTTCACTCATCTGTTTATTCAAATCAATAAAAAGCACTTCATGTTCTATATAATTTAAAAGCTCAGAACAGTTTGTTCTTAATTTACCTAGGATATATTTAATGTATTTTAGTTTATAAGCTCTATTTGCATAAAAGGATCCTTGATATTTAAATTTTAAATTCTCTTCGTTATATAGATCTAGCAATGCATTTTCAAAGCCTTCATCAAAAAAGTAGGGAGATTTTGCATTAAACAAAGTAGTAAATCCTTTATCCTTTGACTCTTCATTAATTTCCATAACATTCTCAAGTACTTGGTCAAAATCATATGGTATTAATAGATTTAAGATATATGGTAATGTTATGATTTCTACCATTTCCTCTTCTGCCGTTTCAAGTATTATATTCTTTGCATATGTGTTATATAAGCATTCCATATTGTTCTCGGCAACTAATAAAACTGGTTTTTCTTTCGATATTGAATCAAGCATATTAGTAATTTCGTTAGAGCTTGATTCTTTAAATGTATCATCGCCATAACCATGAGCAAAGATTATATCCCTATCATCATAAAAATAGGACATTCCGTCTATGGCATCCATAATCTCAGTCACATTCATCTCTTCGTCCAAATGAACATATTCCTTAAAAAACACTTCATTAACATAATTTTTATCTGTTTGTATAAAGCCCGGAAAAACGTGTTTACCTTTTAAATCAATTATCAAGGTTTCATCACCGATTAATTCTTCCATTGATTCAAAAACACCAATAGCAATTATTTTTTCATCTTTGATTGCCAATGCTTCGTTAATATCGGAAATTTCATAATCAGAATAAATATGCCCATTATGTAAAATGGTGTCCGCTTTTTTTCTAGATTTAAATATATTTAACAATTTACCACCCCTTATCGTTTTAAACATTTTACCATATATAGCGAATATAAACCACTGTTGAAAATATTCATCAGAGTGATATAATTAATTAATGCTAAGAAGAGGTGCCATATGATCAAATACACAAAAACAATAAGTTTAGATAGACTTATAAAAAACCATTTCGATTTTAATAGAATTAATGGCTATTGCAAAGAATGTCCTAATTACGGAAATTTATGGAGCTGTCCTCCTTTTGACTTTGACGTAAATGTGGTCTTTAATGGAAGGTCTCATATTAAAATAAATGCTTGGGTCTTTAATACAGAAGAGTTAAAGGATAGCGAAATAGAACACCTAAATTCAAACACCGTTTATGAAATGAACTATCTTGTTTTAGAAGAAGAAAAGAAAACCCCTGGAAGTTTTGCTTTTTATGCAGATTCATGTGATATATGCGGCGATGGTTATTGTTCAAGGCTTTCGAATATGCCTTGCCTTCATTTGAATAAAATGAGATACACCCTAGAAGCATTTGGAGTTGATGTATTAACTTTATTGGAGGATTTATTCGATTTAAAGTTAGTGTGGGCCGATGAAGGGAAAAAATACCCTAACCAAATTGTCAGGGTTACTGGATTAATAGAATAACTATAGCCTGTAGCCTAATAAGCTACAGGCCTTTTCTATTCATCTACATGCCATATCTTTTCTGCTCTTTTTTGGGAATGTTCCAAGTGAGTGCTAATGGCGTCCGCCGCCATATTCTTATCCTTCATTTTTAAAGCCTCAATTATTTTTCTATGCTCCGACAAGATCTCAGATAAATATTTATCATCAAAATATAGCATTTTTTTGCTTCTGTTTATATAAGATTTATATGATCTTAAGGCTTGCACTAAGAACCTACTTCCTGTTGCTTTATAGATTATCTCGTGAAAGTCATTGTTCATATCCAATACTTTCTGTCTTTCACCCCTCGTTGCATAAAACTCCATTAAGTCACATTGTTCTTTTAGTTCTGAAAGACCTTCGTCATTGATTTTATCCACTGCCCATTCTATTGCGAGAACTTCTAAAGCCTTTCTAACTGCATAAACATCGGCTATATCTTCTTTGGTAAAACCTTTTGCAAAACACCCTCTATAAGGATAATAGTCTATTAGGTCTTCTTCTTCTAGCATCTTAAAAGCTTCCCTGATTGGTGTTCTGCTAACCTTTAATTCTGCTGCTATTTGACTCTCTTTTATCTTTTCTCCAATTTTATATTCGCCATTTATTATTCTTTTTCTAATAATATTAGCAATTTCATCGGTCAAAGAAAAATCTCCTGAGAACCCCCCATTATCAGCCATATAGCCCTCCTTTACTTAAATCAAATAGTTTTCAAGCACTTGGTCATTGAAATCAAAGTCTTCAATCTGTAAATAGTATTCTGCAGAATCAATAAGTGCCTTCATTGGACATAGTCCAATAACTTCTGTACCTATTACTTTTACTCCATATCTTGCCGCTTCAATTTTTACCAACTCTGTAACTCTATAAAGAGGTGTTTGCTCATAATTAGTCATATTGATTGAAACTTGTGCTATATTTCTCTTTTCCAACATAAAGCCCATTGCTTTTACATCTTTAAATCCACCTTTTGCTTCTCTTATAATGCTAGCTAATTTTTTTGCAATATCAAGGTCATCAGTGTCTAAATTTATATTATATGCTACAAGGGGTGGTCTTGCACCTACAGCTACAGTGCCTGCTGTCTCATGAATTCTTTGACCACCAAAATCAGGAATCCACTGCTTATCTTTAACTTTCTCTGCCATTCCTTCGAATTGGCCTTTTCTTATTTTGGCTAAATTTTTTCTATGCTCAGCTGTCGCCGAATATTCATATAAAAATACAGGCAAATCTGCTACTTTGGCAATTTTCGCACCGACTGCTTTGGAAAGTTCAACGCAATCTTCAACTGTACAATCTTTAATTGGAACAAAAGGCATTACATCCACCGCACCCATTCTTGGATGTTCTCCTTGATGTTTAGTTAAATCTATAAGTTCCACTGCTTTTTTGGCTAGTTTTACACTAGCTTCTTCCATCGCTTTAGCATCTCCTATATATGTTATTACTGTCCTGTTATGGTCTGGATCAGAAGAATAATTTAAAAGCTTGCAACCCTCAGTGTTTCTTATTTGATCAACACATGCTTCAACCACTTCTTTATCTTTACCATTACTAATATTTGGTATACTTTCAATTATCTGTGCCATTTTTTATCACTCCTTATAATAAACTACCTTTTACATTTTCATAAATTTCCCTAGCCATCTTTTGACTTTCATTGAAGGTTTTTTCTCCTTCTTCCTTGAACTTTTTAGCTAGTTGTTTATCTTTGATTCCAGGAAGATTAATCAATACATTAAGCCATGCTCCCTCAATGCAAGTATTTAGATTAATAGCAGCAACTCCAAGATCACTTAAGGCATTTGGGTTTGACTTTCCAATAAGACCCTGTATAAGCTTAAGTCCTTTATAGCCTAACTTCATAGTATCAAAAGGGACTTCAGTCGCTGTTATTGTACCTTTAGCAATAGCTTCTCTTCTTGAGATCTTTTCTTCATCTGTTTCTTTTGGCATCTTGTATGCATTCGCAACTAAATTAAATGCATCTGTATCCGCATCTATTCCGTCGGTTAAAGCTTCATATAAAGGCAATGCCTTTTCCTTGACATCTAAACATAATGCTTCGTAGTCTTTGTATTTTTCTTTACCAACAGTTAAATCTATCACCATAAGTATTAAGGCCATACCTTGAGCTCCTGCAAGTGCACTTACAGAACCACCACCTGGTGCTGGTGCCTTTGACTTTAAAACATCTAAATACTCTTTGATTTCCATTTCAACTAATTTCATTCTATTTCTTTACCTCCTTTAATAACAGTCATTGCCAAATCCGTTCCAAATCTATAACATAACATTTCAACATCTTTTGCATCCCATATAACTAAGTCAGCTTTCTTCCCGACTTCTATTGTGCCTACTTCTTCACCTAATCCCAATGCACAAGCAGGGTTTATAGTTACTGCTGTTAGTATTTCTTCTGGTGTCATTCTATATTTTAAATAACCTAACGTCATAACAAATTGCAAACTAAATGATGGACACGAACCAGGGTTATAGTCAGTTGCTATAGCAACTGGTATTTCTCTTTTTATCATTTCCCTAACTGGAGCATATTTAGCACCAAGGTAAAAGGATGTCCCTGGAAGGCACATAGCAGTGGTTCCTCCCTTTTTCATTGATTCTAAACCTTCTTCATTAATTGAAATTAAATGTTCTGCGCTGGAAGTTTTCATCTCACCTGCAAGCTTACTTCCTCCAATTGCTTTTATTTCATCTGCATGTATTCTTAGTCCAAAACCAAGAGACTTTGCTTTTTCCAAATATTTTTTACTTTGCTCTGCATTAAAAACAGAATCTTCACAAAATATATCACAAAATTTAGCAAGCTTTCTCTCCTTAATATATGGCATTAATTCTTCACAAAGCATCTCTATAAAAGCATCCGCCCTTCCTTTATACTCAGGAGGTATGGCATGTGCCCCCATGAAAGTAGGAACTAAAGTCATATCAGTAGTTTCATCTAAAGCATTAATTACCTCTAGCATTTTTATCTCACTGTCAAAGTCCAACCCATATCCACTTTTTGCTTCCATGGTTGTTACTCCAGAATAAAGAATTTCTGTAACAGCTTCATCTGCCTGCTTATATAAATCATCAAAACTTGCTTTTCTTGTGTTTTTTACTGTATCTAGTATTCCTCCGCCAGCTTTTAATATTTCAAGATAAGAAGCTCCTTTAAGCTTCATTACTATTTCATTTTGTCTAAATCCATGAAAAATTAGATGTGTGTGTCCATCAACAAATCCTGGGGTTACTAGAGAATCTATGGCATCAATTTCTTTATCAATTTCACCAATATCGTCTGGAATAACATTGTCCTTTCCAATCGCTTTGATAATATCGTCTTCAATTAATATCCATGTATTATCAATTCTTAAGTTTTCTCCCTGTTTATTACCTCTGTGGCTATAACTTCCTACTGGGGTTTGAAGTCTGCCGATATTCTTTATTAATGTCTTTGACATTCCTACCTCCGTTTGATTCAAGAATCAGCGCAAAGAACTCTTCACGCTGATTTAATAGTTATTTTAAATATTCTTCTACTGTATTATCTATTAAGTCGTCGTTTGCGACGTATGGAATAGTTATTTGACCATTATAATTTTCATTATACCCTACTGCGGTAGTCATGGCATTCTCATTTCTTGCCCAACATCTTCTACCTATTCCTCCCATTACATCCCAAAGCATTGCTGATTTTATTATTTCATCAATTCTTTCTGAACCATCTAATACTAGTCCAAATCCACCATTTATGGCTTTCCCTATTCCTACTCCGCCACCGTTATGCAATGTTACCATGCTCATTCCTCTAGCCGCATTGCCTGCATAACACTGAACTGCCATATCGGCCATTACATTAGACCCATCTTTGATATTAGCAGTTTCCCTGAATGGAGAATCCGTTCCAGAAACATCATGATGATCTCTGCCAAGCATAATAGGACCAATTTTGCCATCCTTTACCATTTTATTGAATTTAAGGGCAATTTCCATTCTCCCCTCGCAATCTTGATAAAGTATCCTTGCCTTTGTTCCTACTACAAGCTCATTTTCCTTTGCATCCCTTATCCATATCCAGTTATCTCTATCTTGGTATCTTCTATCAGGGTCTATACATTCCATTGCAGCCATGTCAGTTGCATCTAAGTCTTCTTGCCTACCAGATAGACATACCCATCTGAACGGGCCATATCCATAATCAAAAAGCATTGGTCCCATTAAGTCTTCCACATATGAAGGCCATATGAATCCATCCTTTTCATCCTCTCCATTTTTAGAAAGTTCTTTTATTCCAGAATCATACATTGCCTTTAGGAATGAATTTCCATAGTCAAAGAAAAATGCCCCTCTGCCTACTAGTGATTTTATTGCTTTGAAATGTCTTTCTAAAGAGTCGTCTACAAATTCGATAAATTCTTCTCGATTATCATGAAGCATTTGGGTTCTTTCATCAAAGCATAAGCCAACTGGGCAATATCCTCCGTTATACACATTGTGACATGAGGTTTGATCAGATAATAAATCAATATTAAAATTCTTTTCTACTGCAGCTTCAAGTAAATCTACAATATTACCATGATAAGCTATTGATATATTATCACTTGATGCTAATTTTTCATTGGCTAGTTTAAAAACATCATCTAAATCATCGTAACAAACATCAACCCATCCTTGATCTAGTCGTGTTTGTATTCTAGACAAATCAACTTCAGCAAATATTCCTACTGCGTTGGCTATATTCGCTGCTTTTGGTTGAGCGCCAGACATTCCGCCTAATCCTGACGACACAAAAGTATGTCCCTTTAAATCATCATCTTCTGCTATTCCCAAATATTTTCTTCCAGCCCCAAGGATAGTATTAAATGTTCCATGTACTATTCCTTGTGGTCCTATATACATCCAACCACCTGCTGTCATTTGACCATAATTTGCAACACCCATTTCTTCTGCTATTTCCCAATCATCTTGGTTGTCAAACATACCAATCATCATGGAGTTAGTATTTATTACTCTAGGCGCAGTTGGCTTAGACGGGAAAAGTCCAACAGGATGTCCTGATTCAACGACTAGCGTTTGCTCCTCTGTTAATTCTTCTAAGTATTTTTTAATAAGCCTATACTGTAACCAATTCTGACATACTGCTCCAGTTTCTCCATATGTGATTAATTCATAAGGATACAACGCAACATTAAAATCTAAATTATTTTCAATCATCACTTGGAAAGCTTTACCAGCCAAACATTTTCCCTTATATTCCTTAATAGGTTTCCCATACATTCTACCTTCAGGTCTATATCTATATGCATAAATTCTACCCTTAGTTTTAAGCTCTTCCATAAATTCAGGAGCTAGCTTTTCATGTAATTCTTCAGGGACATAACGAAGGGCATTCCTTAACGCGATTTTAGTCTGTTCCTTTGTCAGTCTAAACCCCCTGTCCGGAGCTCTTCTTATTCCTTCTTCAAAATTTGGATACTTGGGATATTCATTATCCAATTTAATTGTCATTGCATCATTAACTTTATAATTATCTATCATTCTTGCCCTCCCAATTACTTAATATTTACAACTTTAGAAACTTCATTAAGTAGTGATTCATCTTTAATCATTTCATCAAACTTTACTATTTCATCATGCATAATTACATCAACGTCAATTGGTTCCGACTTTTCTCTTATAAAGTAATATGCTGCTTTTGTAGCAGGAGCTAAATTGTCTATATCGCTTTCGCCTATTTCCTGTCTTAGCCATATGCTTTGCGCCGCTGTCATGATTTCGATTCCAAGAACTTTCTGCGCATTATCTAAAACCATATTTGCCGTTCTTGCAGAAGTCGTCCCCATGGAAACATGATCTTCCTGATTCCCTGATGATGGAATTGAGTCTACGCATGCTGGGTGATCATAAATTTTGTTTTCAGAAACTAGAGAAGCTGCTGCGTACTGAGCAATCATAAAGCCTGAGCAAACACCAGGATGCTTTGTTAAAAACGGAGGTAAACCCTCTGATAGATGAGGATTTATCATTCTTTCACTTCTTCTTTCCGATATATCAGCCAATTCAGAAATTGCCATTTTTAAAAAGTCAAAGGCCAAGGCCATCGGTTGGCCATGGAAATTACCACCAGAAATTACTTGATCCTCATCTGGAAATACTATAGGGTTATCGGTTACTGCATTTATTTCTTCACTAACCGCATTATATACATATGCAACGCAGTCTCTTGTTGCTCCATGAACTTGTGGTACACATCTTAATGTATATGGATCTTGTACTTTTGTGGGTTGTACATCAAAAGCATTTTTGCTTCCTTCAAGAATATTTCTCAGGTTTTCAGCACTTACCATTTGTCCCATATGTCCTCTTAAATCTTGAACCTTAGAATCGTAAGCTTTGGTTATTCCATGGAGCGCTTCGTCTGTTAATGCTGCAGCCAAATCTGCAATTTTTTGTAATTGTATGGCCTCCCACAAAACATTAATTCCCACAGCTGTCATCATCTGTGTTCCGTTATTTAATGCTAGTCCTTCTTTTGCTGCAAGTTCAATAGGTTTAATTCCTTCTATTTGTAAGGCCTCTTCAGCCTTCATGTTTTTACCTTTATATTCTACCATGCCTTCACCCATTAGTCCAAGGGCTATACATGATAATGGTGCTAAGTCTCCAGAAGCGCCAAGTGATCCTTTTTCTGGGACTAGAGGGTGTATCCCTGCATTTAACATATCCACTAAAGTTTGAAGTGTTTTAAGCCTTATTCCTGAATGACCTCTTGATAATGCATTACATCTTAGAAGCATCGCAGCTCGTACTATATGTTTAGGATAATTATCCCCCAGTGAACATGTATGACTTCTGATTAGGTTTTTTTGCAAAGCTTTAGTTTCATCATGAGAAATAAGAACATTTGCAAATTGACCAAAACCAGTGGTTAATCCATATATTATTGCACCTTCTTCTAGCTTTTTCTCAATATAATCTCGGGCCTTTTTAACCGCAGCCTTAGCATCATCTGATACTACAACATTTTCATCTTCTCTGCAGACTCTAATTACTTCTTCCACAGTAAGATCTTTACCATTAATAATAACAGCCATAAACGCCTCCTCTTAATTGGCGAATGTATAATTATGCTCTATACAATTTTTGTTTGCATAAATATACATTCTATATAATTTTGTGTTTTACTAATTATACAATTTATTGGCAATTAATTCCATAGTTTCTCCTTATTTTCTTTGTTTTTTCTTGTTTTTTTGTCATTTCGAATCGACCTATTGATAAGAATCCGTATTTTGCCTTTAGCACTTTAGCGCTTTAATGTGTATAAATATACGAAACTCCCTTTCGGGAGTTTCGATTATATTATTTAATGTTAATACTTTTTCTGGTTTTTATGTATCTGTTTTTCTCACTTTGGGTTAAGTTTCCTGCTCCCCCTATACAACCGCCTTCACATGCCATTCCTTCAATGAAATTGTTTTCTAATTTCTTTTTATTTGCTTTCATTAAAGTTTTTCTTAAACTATCCACGCCATCGCAAGCAATAGGTCTAAACTCAAAATCATTTGATTTCATCTTTATAGCATTCCCCATGGCTTCAGTAAGACCTCCTGATTTTGCGAAACCTCTTCCATAACATGATGCTTGGTTAAGCTCAGTTTCTTCTTGCTCCTTTAGTAATATATCCTTGCTATCTATCATAGCTTGGAGTTCTTCAAATGTAATTACATAATCAACATGATCTTTAACTTCTTCTTTTCTCACTTCAGCTTTTTTAGCTATGCAAGGTCCTATGAACACAACAATTGCCTTATCATCTTTTTCTTTTATGTATTTGCCAAGCTCTGCCATCGGCGACAAGCTAGAAGAAACAATATTTTTTAGCTTTGGAAATTTGAAATCAATGTATTTTACAAAAGCCGGACAGCAAGATGATGCTAAAAACCCTTTTTCTATTAGTTCTTCCGCTTCTTTTTCGGCCACCATATCTGCACCATATGCTACTTCTAAAACATCGTAAAAACCAAGTTTTTTAATTGCCGTAATTAATTGTCCTTGTTCTGCATAATCAAACTGGCTAGTAATTGAAGGTGCCACTGTGGCATAAACTTTGTATTTGCTATTATTTTCACTGCTAATAATTGACTTAATTACTTCTGCTATTGATGAAACATCAACCGTGGCGCCAAAGGGACAATGATAGACGCAAGCTCCACAATCAATACACTTGTCAGGATCAATTTCCGCTTCGCCCCCTTCAGCCATATGTATAGCATCTACTTTGCATGATATCTCACATGGCCTTTGAAAATTATGAATTGCCATATATGGGCACGCATTTGCACATTTTCCGCATTCAACACATAAACTCTTATTTATATGTGCCTTATTTTTATCATCTATAAATATTGCGTTAAGTTTACATGCCTGTTCACAACTATGAGCAATACATCCTCTACATAAATTCGTTACAACATATCCAGCTTCAGGGCATTCATCACAAGCGATATCTATAACTTGAACTATATTGGGATTTCTTTTGTTTCCTCCCAAAGCTATACGTATTCTATCTGCCATTATCGCTCTATCCTTATAAATGCAGCAGGATTCCGATGTTTCCCCTTTTTTTATAATTTTATTTGCTATATCATTAAATACTGAAAAAGCTTCAACTCCATCCCATGTAGTTCTAGCCACTTCCCTCAATACTTTATATTTTCTCTCTTGAACCCTATTGTCAAATATTTTTTCCAATTTACCCTCCAAAATAAAAAGGAGTTTCAATTTCTTGAAAGCTCCCTTAATAATTATGATTAATCAGCATCATACGGTAATAAAGCCATGCCTCTTGCAACCTTTATTGCTTTTGTTACCTCTCTTTGATGCATTGCACATGTACCTGTTACTCTTTTGGGAAGAATTTTCCCTCTTTCAGTTACATATTTTTTAAGCGTTTCTACGTCTTTATAATCGATTTTTTTGCTTTTATCTGTACAGAATTGACATACTTTTTTACGTCTCATTCCACCACGTTTTTTATAATCCATGATTTCTCCTCTCTCTTTAGAATGGTACATCGTCCTCTACAGCCTGAAAACTGTCGCTAGGGATGTCCGCTTCATATTTTTCGGTCTTACTACCATCAGGACCGTTATTTTTCGAATCTTTCCATTCTAAGAATTCTACTCTATCAGCAACTACATCTGTGGTGTAAATAGTTACACCCTCTTTATTTTTATAGCTACCTGTTTGTATTCTACCCTGAACTGCAACTTTTATACCTTTTACAAGGTGCTTTTCACAGTTTTCGGCTTGTTTTCCAAATACTACTATTCTTGGAAAATCGGTTTGCTTTTCTTTACCTTGACCAACAATTCTATCTATTGCCAAGCTAAAGCGAGCCACTGCTAGTTGAGTGCTAGGTGTATATCTTACTTCAGGATCCCTTGTTAGTCTTCCTATTAGTTGTACACTGTTCATATTACACTCTCCTATTTTTCATCTTTATTTATGATGATATGTCTAATTACATTATCAGATATCTTAAGTCTTCTATCTAACTCTTTTGGCAATTCAGAACCAGCTTTGAACTGAACTATAACATAATATCCTTCACTATGTTTTTCAATTTCATAAGCAAGTTTTCTCATTCCCCAGATATCAACGTCTAATACTTCTCCGTCGGATGATATAATTTCTTTAACTGTTTCGATTACAGCATCTCTTTTATCATCTTCAATTGTCGGTCTAACAATAAACATTAATTCATAATTTCTCATTTTTTCACCTCCTATGGACTTAATGGCACCAAATCGGTGCAGGATAATGGCCAATTTGTTCAGGCCACGCCTAAATATTATACACTAAATGCAGTATTTTGCAAGTATTTTTACCAATTAATTTAAATCTTTCGAATTGAGTTCTATTGTAAATGGCCCTTCATTTACAAGGGATATTTTCATATCTGCTCCAAATTCTCCTTTTTGTACCTTTTTACATTGTTTTTCACATTCATAGATTATATATTGATATAGTTCTTTGGCCAATTCCGGTTTTCCTGCATCCACAAAAGACGGTCTATTGCCTTTTTTACAATTGGCATATAATGTAAATTGAGAAACTAGTAAGAGTCCTCCATCAACAGAATCTAATGATAAGTTGGTTTTGCCTTCAGAATCTTCAAATATTCGCATGTTAATAAGTTTCTTTATCATTTTATCTGCAATTTCTTTGGTATCTTCGTTGCTTACCCCAACAAAAACAAGCAACCCCTTTTCTATTTCTCCTACTACAATGTTATTAATTTCCACTTTGGCTTCGCTTACTCTTTGTATGACGAATTTCATAATCTCTCTCCCTCAATTTTTAATAATATTATATCATAAATTTATTAAATTGACTTTTACAATTTATTTTGCTACCATCATTTTATGAGGAAGAATAAAATTTTAAAAAGAATAGCGCTTTCAGTAATTATTTTAATAACAGTAATAACTTTAGGCTTTGTTATATATGCTATGGATTATATGCATGCAGATGATTATGCTATTGGTTTTTCAAACTCCGAATCAATTATTTCCCTTGATACCGGAGATTATATCTTAGAAGGTAATGGTGATACAGGAATAATCTTTTACCCAGGAGCTAAAGTTGAGGAAGAAGCATATATTCCGCTACTAGAAAAACTTCGGGGAAAAGGCTACACATGCTTTCTTGTTAAAATGCCTTTAAGATTTGCATTTTTAGGCAAAAACAGGGCGGATTCATATATAGAAGAACATAATGAAATTAATTCTTGGTATATGGCCGGCCACTCCCTAGGAGGTGCCATGGCAAGTAGCTATGCCTCTGATAACGAAGGATCCTTGGATGGTTTGATACTTTTAGGTGCATATGTTTATGGAAATATTGACCCAGATAAAACAATTACCATTTATGGTGAAAACGATCTAAACCTAGATAAAACAAAACTAGGAGTCTAGCTATTAAAAGTCAATAGTTTTTTAAAAATAATTTATTGCATAACAAAAAGCCTGAAGATAATAAATTCAGGAGTGAAACTAAGAGAGTTACACCACTTAACTAACGAAGTTTTGATGGATCATATTGAATTTGATTTGTTTCAAGAGTGTAAATTACACGTAGTAGCTTTTTAGCTACGTGGTTAATTGCCACTCTATAGGGTTTACCTTCGTTACGTTTTTTCAGATAGTATTCCATGAATACTGGATTGTTGTTAATCAAAGGTAAGCATACATTCATTAAGGTATAACGCAAATGAGACGAACCACGTTTAACCATTTTCCCTGTATTTTCAGAAATCCCTGATTGGTAATATCCTGGTTCCATTCCTGCAAACGAAAGCATCTGACCGGGATTATTGAACCTAGAAATGTTTCCAAACTCTGACACAATAACAGCTGCAGACAATGGCCCGATTCCATTAATTGACAGTAGCGGAGGATTAAGTTCAAATATCAATTCTTCGATTTTATCTTCTATAGATTGAATTTCAGCATCAACGCTTTTGTAAAGGGCTAAAAGAGTTGAGAATTCTGAATCTAAGATATCGTTAGATTCGCCTATGGTTTTAGTAGCTAATTCTTTTAGGCGATAAAAACGCAGAAGTGAAAACTTGCCATAGGAAATTTTACGCAACGTTTCATAAGAAGAAATATTCATATTTGATATAGACTTTGCGTTCCCATATTTTTTAAGAATGTAAAGTGAAGTAACATTAAACTTGTTTTTAAAGAACGGCTTAAACTCCGGAAAAGTATGGTCTAAAATATTTGTAAGTTTAACCATATAAAAGCTACGTTGCCTAATTAAGGAATCTCTTAAACGAGTTAATGACTTTAATGAGTACATATGATAAAATCCAATTGGATGGGGTTTGTACTCTACCGTCATTAAATAGCTAACAATTGCCCTGCAATCGATAGCATCGGATTTGGTTTTTCTAAGGGTTTGTCCCTTGATAAACTTGCTTAAGAGCAATGGGTTTAGTTCCATAAAATCGTGGTGTGATTTTTCAAGGAACAGTTTTAAATTGATGCCATAATGACCAGTAGCTTCAAATCCTATCTTTAATTTTTGAGATTGATCTAATGAGTCGATTATTGAAAGAAGCTTTGAAAAACCGGTAGCATCATTTTGGATGACAATGTCATCATAAATTATTTCACCATCAGAACTGATAATGAAACAATCGTGTTTATACTTGGAAATATCAATTCCTAAGTAATACATAAAATAACCTCCTTTGATAAAATTTAGCACTGCTGTTTTCCACAAGAAATTCCGTTGTGTAGTCTCGTAAATAAAAACGTCAAAGCGTTAACTAGCTCATTACCAGTAAAAACGAAAGAACTGTGGTTTGTGACTCCTATAACAGTCAAAGCTGTATTAAAATAGATACAAATCCACAGTGCAATATAATTATAACGGGTGAACAACCCAAACACAAAAAGGAAAGGAAAATGTAATCTAAACACCCGTTATTGGATAATTAGATTATACGAGATATAAATGTGTTTGAAATTGAAGGGGGTAATCATGCAGGCTTTGGTAATTATGGAAAACAAAAAGGTGACGGCGAACTTCTTATAACAAGGGAAGAACAGCAAAATGTCGCCGTTGATCTAATTACAAATTTTATAGAAAAGGAAATTTATTAAATGATAAAAAATATTAAAGATTCTACAGAAAATGCCGCATTAACTGTGGGCGATTTAATGGTCTCTGCTGCAATCACTGCGCCTAAAGGAAGTGGAAAGGACACTATTAGAGCAACTGTTGTAACCGGAAATGACAAGAAAAAAATCGCTAATGAAATGAGAAGAATAGGCAATGAGATAGGACAAGATTTTTTTAATAGAGATGCCGATAATGTTGATAATAGTCCCTTAATTGTAATAATTGGATGTATATCAAAACCTTTTGGTTTGGATAACTGTGAAAACTGTGGGTTTAAAAGCTGTAATGAAATGAAAAAAGCCGGCGGACGTTGCTCTTTCAACGTTACCGACCTAGGCATAGCCATTGGTTCTGCCGTTTCCATTGCTGCTGATAATAGAATGGATAACAGAGTTTTATATTCTGCAGGAAAGGCTGCAAAGAACTTAAACATATTAAAAGAAGTTGACCTTTACTATGGTATTCCTATTAGTGCAACCAGTAAAAGTATTTACTTTGACAGAAGTCCTGGCGCTATAAAATTTTAGTTATTTGAACATTTTAGTCGATAAGTATCTCATCCCTGTATCGGGTAGTACGGCTACGATGTTTTTATTTTCAAATTCTTTTCTTTTTGACAGTTCCTTTGCACCCCAAATTGCTGCTCCGGAACTTATACCTACAAAAAGACCCTCTTCTTCGGCAACTTTTCTGCCGTGGAAATATGCATTTTCTTCCTTTGCTTGCAATATTTCATCATAAATGCTCACATCTAATATTTGTGGAATGAAATTTGCTCCTATTCCTTGTATTCCGTGGGGACCACTTTTACCTTCAGACAATAAAGGGGAATTAAACGGTTCTATTGCTATAACTTTAATGGCTTTGTTCATTTCCTTTAAATATTTACCCGCACCTGAAATGGTTCCTCCAGTACCAATACCTACTACTAAAGCATCTACTTTTCCATCCAATGCTTCATATATTTCTGGGCCAGTTGTTTTATAGTGCACATCGGCGCAAACAGGATTCGTAAATTGGCCGGCTATTATGCTTCCTGGAATTTCTTTTTTTAATTCTTTTGCTTTTTCCACAGCACCATTCATTCCTTCTCCTGCAGCTGTGAGTATTAAGTCTGCCCCATATGCCCTTAGTATACTTTTTCTTTCTTCACTCATGCTTTCCGGCATGGTTAATACAATCTTGTATCCTTTAGCTTTCCCAATGGCAGCTAAACCAATACCAGTATTACCACTGGTACTTTCAATAATAACGCCACCTTTTTTTAATATACCTTTATCTTCCGCATCCTTAATCATAGCTAGAGCTACTCTATCCTTAATGCTTCCTCCGGGATTAAAAAACTCTGTTTTCCCATAAATTTTGGCTTTCGTATTGTGTTTATCAATTCTTACTAGTGGAGTATTACCCACTGTATCAACTATATTATCAAAATATCTCATAATTGCCTCCTAAATATACATTATACCCTATTTTAAGCTTTTTATAGAAAGTTTTGTTAAAATATGTTAAGCTAAATTTAGAAAATCTGGAGGATGAAAAATTGAAGATTAATATTATAAAAAATTTACCAGCTTTACATTTTATTTTAAAAGAAACTAGACGATTTATCAAACTGGGAAAATCTATTTTTAAAGAGCGAGAAGCCGGAAATATAGAAAAAGAAAAGAAAATAATTTATGAAGGCGAGAATTTATGGGCTAAGAATATAGTCAATCATTTTGATATACCTTTTGAGATAATTGGAAAAGAAAATATACCAAAGGACGGGCCTGTGCTATTTGTTGCAAACCATCAAGGATACGCAGATATTCTTGATATATTATATGCCCTTGAAAATATACAAGTAAGCTTTGTTGCAAAAAAGGAATTTGAAAACTTCCCATATCTTGGGAAAGCGATTAGAATAACTAACGGCATCTTTTTAGAAAGAGGAAACTCAAAAGAAGCAATAAAAGCCCTAAGGGAAGGCGTGGAAATATTAAAGAACGGCTATTCCCTTGTAATCTTTCCAGAAGGAACAAGAAGTAAAGAAAAAGAAATGGGTACTTTTAAGTCCGGTAGTTTGAAATTTGCTCAAAAGGCTAAAGTTCCCATTGTACCAATAACTATTAATGGACCTTATAATTTATTTGAAAAAAACGGTTATATAACCCCAGTAAAACAAACGTTGATATTTCATGAGATCATTCATTACGAAAAAATGGACAGAAAAGAGCAAGCAACCATGATGCCAGTACTTGAAGATATCATAAGAAAAGGATTGGAAAACATTGAAGACTAGCTTAACGCTAGTCTTTTAAATATGAAAACCACATTATCAAACTAACAACAACGCCGCCTAATATATTCCCTAACGTTACGGGTAATAAATTACCTGTCATAAACCCTAATACATTTAAGTTTGACATATCTATACCTTGGGCCATTGCATTTTCATAATATCTTGTAATGCTTGCTGCAAATATACCTGCAGGCACGTAATACATATTAGCTATACTATGCTCATATCCAGCAAATACAAAGAATGCCACTGGAACAAATGCTCCTGCTATTTTACCAAAGGTATCTTTGGCCGTCATGCTTATGAGCACGGCCAAAGTAACTAGTATATTACAAGCAACTCCCATAACAAAGGCATTTTCAAAAGACATTGAACATTTTATGGATGCAACATTTATAGTATACATTGCAAGTTCCCCATTACCAAAGTCAAGCTGTCCAAAATATGCCATTCCCGTAGCAACAGCTAGCGATCCTATTAAATTACCAATGTACACTATTATCCAATTCCTTATAAGACCTATTATATTGGCTTTTTTTTCAAGCACAGATATTGTTATCAAAATATTTCCAGTAAATAACTCAGCCCCCGTCAACACTACCATAGCTAAACCAAAGGGAAAAAGAAGGCCTGTAACTATTCTAATAACCGAAATATTGGTGAAGGCAAATGCAGTGGTATTAGTGGCTGCACTACCAAAGGCAATTAACATTCCTGCAAGTATTGCTAGTACAAATATTTTACTAGCTTTATTTATTGTCTTTGATGCTCCTAATTTAGAATAATTTTCTGTCACTTCTTTAGGCGAAAAATAATTCATATATGTTCCTTTCGTTTTGAAAATTCGCTTGATTATAACATGACAAAAAAATTAAAACAAGACAGCATTTGTCTTGTTTTTGTATTTTATTAAGTACTTATTTAATGCCTAAACCAAAATTTTTCTTCACCCTTTCGAGAGTTTTTACTGAAATCTCATTTGCCCTTTTAGATCCATCTTCAAGAATTTTAGAGAGTTCTTCAGAGTTTCTTATCTCTTCATACCGGATTCTTATAGGATCTAATGCGTCGGTAACAACTTTAACTAAATCTTTCTTAAAATCACCATATCCGCTATCTTTGTATTTTTCTACAAGCTCTTCCACAGAGAACTCGCTGAGTTCGCTATATATATTTAAAAGATTGCTAATCCCCGGTTTTTCCTCCAAATCATATCTTATTACACCTTCAGAATCCGTAGTTGCTTTCATTATGCTTTTTTTGATTTTATTTGGAGGATCAAGAAGAGATATTCTGCTATGAATATTTTCAGCAGATTTGCTCATTTTTGCATTTGGTTCATCAAGAGACATTATTCTAGCGCCTTCCTTTAAGAACCTTCCATTTGGAACTACAAAAGTATCCTCCTTATATTTATTGTTTATTCTAATTGCTAAATCTCTACATAATTCCATATGTTGTTTTTGATCATTTCCCACAGGAACTATATCTGTATCATATAGAAGAATGTCTGCAGCCATAAGTACCGGATAGGTAAAAAGACCTGTAGGCGCTGATTCTTTATTTTTACTTTTATCTTTAAACTGAGTCATCCTAGACAGCTCACCTGTATATGAATTACAATTTAATATCCACCCTAGCTCTGCATGGCCAGATACATCGGACTGAACAAATACAATAGATTTTTCGGGATCCACTCCAACTGCTAGGTAAAGAGCGGCAACATCCAAAATATGCTTCCTTAAGTCTTCGGGGTCTTGAGGCATGGTTATCGCATGCAAGTCTACTATACAATATATACATTCATTATTTTCTTGAAGTTCTACGAACTGTTTCAACGCACCTAAATAATTGCCTAAATGTATGTTACCCGTTGGTTGCACCCCCGAAAATACCCTTTTCATGTTTTAACTACCTCCTAATTTCTTCACGTAACTTATTAACTATAACTTTTTCTTCCCTTGAAATGGTCATTTGAGATACATTTAGTACTTTTGCCAAGTTATCTTGAGAATTGTTATATATAAATCGCTCTTTGAAGATATACCTTTGTCTTGTCGAAAATTTACCCAAAGTTTTTTTAATAATCTCTGCTATTTCAACTCTTTCATAACCTAAATCCTCAACCCCTAAGTATCTATCTAGATAAGTGCCTGTATTCTCCAAATTTTCACTTTCCACGGTTTTATCAATTGAATATGTTTGATAAGCATTCGCAGCTTCCATGGCCAATATGATTTCTTCTTCATCGTATCCTGTAGCTTTAGATAAAAGTGCAACTGTTATATTTGTTTCACCTGTATTCATTAATTCATCTCTTGCTTTTGAGACTACAAGAGAGATTTCTTTTAACCTTCTAGGTACTTTTAGTCCCCATTGCTTGTCTCTAAAATATTTCTTGATTTCTCCTATTATTGTAGGAGTTGCAAAACTTGCAAATTCATAACCTTTTTTGTAGTCGAATCTTTCTACAGCCTTAACTAGAGCTAATGCGCCAACCTGATAAAGATCATCGTAATCAACTCCTTTATGTCTATACTTTTTAATGAGTATGTCCACTAAGTATAGGTTTTTTTCTACGATTTGATTTCTAAAATCCAAAGATTTTGTTTGATCATAAAGCTCAAACAGATTATTAGATTCTGCACTCATTTCATTTTCACCATATCAATCTTTTTGTGACCTAACTCAGTTTTATCTAATTTAACTTCATCCATTAAAGATTTCATAAGATAAGTTCCTATAGAATCTTCATTATGGCAATTTTCACACTGCAAACTCATTTTGCCATATGTTTCAGGAGAACAATAATCGGTAATTTCAATACACAATTTTTCATCCATTATTAAACATTTTACTTCATATTTGTCTGAAAACCCGTGATATCCATGGCATGAAATAGTTTTACATGCCTCTTCTACTGCATTTTTAATGTCCTCGGTTTTTTCAATATCAAACCCCATAACCGCGGCAATGGAGCTTATAGAAAGCCTTACCATTTTAATATATTCTGGCTTTCCTGGTACTTCAAATTTTATCTCTTCCATTTTTATCTTCCTCTAAAACATTGAAATTTGTTTATCTTCTTCCTGTGCCTTTTTCTCAGCAGCTTCTTGCGCTAATTCAATATCATCTTCCTTTAACATTTTTGCAAAAGCAACTATCTCGGATTCGCCAGAAACTTTCATAATTTTAACACCTTGAGTTGTCCTTCCCGACCTTGATACTTCTTTTGCTCTAATTCTAATAATTATTCCTTCAGAATTAATAAGTAACACTTCATCATCTTTATCTACTACAGAAGCCCCAATTAACTCACCCGTTTTAGTGAATTTGTTCTTATCATAAGTAAGCATTCCCTTACCGCCTCTAGTTTGCAATTTATAATCTTCAACCTTGGTTCTTTTACCAAAACCTTTTCGAGTTATCACTAGAAGCTCTTGCTTGGAATCTACTAATTCCATCGAAACAACTTCATCACCTTTCTCAAGCTTAATAGCCCTTACTCCAGCAGCAATTCTTCCCATACTTCTTACATCTTCCTCAGTAAATGCTATACATTTACCCATTTTCGTAACAATGATTATATCATTCTTCCCTGAAGATTGTTTTACAGATATAAGTTGGTCATCATCCTTTAAAGTTATTGCAATGAGGCCTGCTTTTCTATTTGTGTCAAATTGTGACAATGGCGTTTTCTTTATAGTTCCATTTTTAGTAATGGAAATAAGATATTTATCCTCTTTAAACTCTTTAACTGGAATCACAGCAGTTATTCTTTCTTTTTGAAGAAGATTTAAGAAATTGACAGCAGGGGTACCCCTTGCTGTACGCGAAGCTTCTGGAACTTCAAATGCTTTTATTTTATGTGCTTTCCCTGTATTTGTAAAGAATATTAAATTATCATGAGTTGAAGTTATAAACAAACTTTTTACAAAATCATTTTCCCTAGTAGTTAAACCAGTAATTCCTTTTCCTCCTCTTTTTTGAGGTTTATATGTATCTGCAGTTACTCTTTTCAAATATCCAAGATGTGTAATTGTTATGGCAACATTTTCATCGGTGATTAATTCTTCTTCATCTATTTCACCTTCGTCAACAGCAAATGCGGATCTTCTCTTGTCAGCATATTTTTTCTTTGTTTCTAAAAGTTCTTCTTTAATAACTCCCATTAACTTTTTAATATCACCTAATAGTTCATTGTAATATGCAATTTTTTTCATAAGCTCAGCATATTCGCTTTCTATTTTTTCCCGTTCCAAACCTTGAAGTCTAGAAAGTTTCATATCCAATATGGCTTGCGTCTGTATTTCAGATAAACCAAAAGCATCTATTAGTTTTTGCTTAGCATCGTTGTAGCTTGATCTAATTATTCTAATTATCTCATCTATATTATCTAGGGCGATTTTAAGACCTTCTAATATGTGTGCTCTTGCTTCAGCTTTTTTTAAATCGTATTCAGTCCTTCTCGTTAAAACTTCCCTTTGATGCATCAAGTATTCATTTAGTATTTCATACAAATTTAAGACTTTCGGCTGACCATTTACAAGGGCAAGCATTATCATGCTATAGCTGATTTGTAATTGAGTGTGTTTGTATAATCTATTCAAAACAACATTGGGATTTACATCTTTCTTTAGTTCAACTACAATTCTCATACCTTCTCTATTAGATTCATCCCTGATATCAGATACACCCTCTATTCTTTTTTCTTTAACAAGCTCTGCCATCTTTTCTATAAGTCGAGCCTTGTTAACTTGATAAGGTATTTCGGTAGTTACTATTCTAGTTTTCCCTTTTTTTGTTTCTTCAATTTCACATTTGGATCTTATTTTAACTTTTCCGTTTCCAGTTCTATACGCTTCTCTAGCACCATTTTTACCTAGTATATATGCTCCCGTTGGGAAATCTGGTCCTTTGATAATTTTAATGAGGTCTTCCACATCACAATTTTCATCGTCTATCATTTTAACGCATGCGTCTATAACTTCAGCAATATTATGAGGTGGAATTGACGTAGCCATTCCCACCGCAATACCATTGGAACCATTAATAAGCAAATTGGGAACCCTAGAAGGGAGCACTACGGGTTCTTTTTCTTCCCCATCAAAGTTTTCCATAAAATCTACGGTTTCTTTTTCAATATCTCTAAGCATCTGAAGTGAAAATTGAGTCATTCTTGCTTCGGTATAACGCATGGCAGCTGCGCCATCACCATCCACCGAGCCGAAGTTACCGTGGCCATCCACTAGTAAATACCTAGTGGAAAAATCTTGTGCCATTCTAACCATGGAATCATAAATTGATGAATCTCCATGGGGGTGGAATTTACCCATTACTTCTCCAACTATACGCGCAGATTTTTTATGTGGCTTGTCTGGAGAAACCCCCAATGAGTTCATTCCATAAAGGATTCTCCTGTGTACTGGCTTTAACCCATCCCTAACATCGGGAAGAGCTCTACCTACGATTACACTCATTGCATAATCTATATATGAATTTTTCATTTCATCATGAATCTCATGCTGAATTAGTTTTGTATCTTCTGTTAATGTTGGCATATTTCCTCCCAATTAAATATCTAAATTTTTTACATATCTAGCATTGTCTTCGATGAATTTCTTCCTTGGCGGAACTTTATCCCCCATCAAAGTAGTGAAAATTTCATCTGCTGCTAAAGCATCTTCTGATTGAATTTGTATAAGCGTCCTGCTTTCAAAATCCATTGTTGTTTCCCAAAGCTGATTATAGTCCATTTCACCAAGACCTTTATACCTTTGAATGTCTACTTTTCCCGGCTCATCTTTAAGGCTTTCAAGCAATTTATCTTGCTCTTTTTCAGAGAAAGTATAATATACCTTTTTCTGTTTTTTAACCTGGAAAAGGGGAGGTTGAGCCGCATAAACATATCCACCTTCGATTAATGGGGTCATATACCTATAAAAAAATGTTAATAAAAGTGTTCTTATATGGGCACCATCGACATCTGCATCTGTCATAATTACTATTTTATGATATCTAAGTTTTTCAACATCAAAGTCATCGCCGATTCCACATCCAAATGCTGTAATCATGTTTTTTATTTCTTCTGAGCCTAAAGCTCTACTTAATGTTGCCTTTTCTACATTAAGGATTTTTCCTCTTAAAGGTAATACTGCTTGTCTGTTCCTATCACGTCCTGATTTTGCACTACCTCCCGCAGAATCTCCCTCTACTAGGAAAATTTCAGATAAAGTCGGATCCTTTTCAGCACAATCTGCCAATTTGCCCGGTAAAGATGTCTTATCCAAAGCACTGTTTTTTCTAGTCATCTCTCTAGCTTTTCTTGCCGCATCTCTAGCTTTAGCCGCTCTTACACATTTTTCCATTATAGCTTTTGCTTGCTTAGGATTTTCTTCTAAAAATGCATTTAAATTTTCGTTTGTTGTCGTTTCAACAAAACCTCTTATTTCACTATTTCCTAGTTTCGCTTTGGTCTGACCTTCAAATTGTGGGTCAGTAAGTTTGACACTTACAATACCTGTAATACCTTCTCTAACATCTTCACCACTTAATGCTTGATCATTATCTTTTAAATATTTATTCTTTCTTCCATAATCATTAAAAACCCTTGTCAATGCTGATTTAAAACCAATTAGATGTGTACCACCTTCTATTGTGTTAATATTATTTGCGTATGCAAGAACAAGTTCACTATACCTATCCGTGTATTGTATAGCAACTTCTACTTCTTTACCATCATGTTCATATTCAAAATATATTACATCCTTATGTATTTCATCTTTATTTTTGTTAAGATGATTTACAAACTCTTTTATTCCTCCTTCGTAATGAAATTCTTCAGTTTTTTCTACTTCTTCTCTTTCATCTCTTAAAACAACTCTAACTCCCTTGTTTAAGAAAGCCATTTCTCTAAGTCTATGCTCCAAAGTCTCATATTCAAATACAATTTCATCGAATATTTCAGGATCTGGCCAAAATTTAGTCATCGAACCTGTTTTATCTGACTTTCCTATTATGTCAAGTTTTGTAACTGTTTTTCCCTTTTCATATTCTTGTTTATATATATTACCGTTTCTTTTAATTTCCACTTCCATATGTGTTGAAAGTGCATTAACAACAGAGGCTCCTACACCATGCAAACCACCTGAAACTTTATAACCTCCACCACCAAATTTACCGCCTGCATGTAATACTGTATGTATTACTTCAACAGCCGGTTTTTTTAATTTTGGATGATTATCCACGGGCATCCCTCTACCATCATCTATTACCTTTATTGAATTGTCCTTTTCAATTGTAACTTCTATATTTTTACAATATCCTGCTAATGCTTCATCAATGCTGTTGTCTACTATTTCATATACCAGGTGATGTAAACCTTTAGGACCAGTACTTCCAATGTACATACCCGGTCTTATTCTTACTGGTTCTAATCCTTCTAATACTTGAATCTGTGAGGCATTATAGTTGCTATTTTTTGTCTTTTCTTTACTCATTAAACCCACCTTTAAAAAATGATTGATATACTAAAAATTCTTTTTCAATAACCAATTTATTATATCAAAAAAAACACACAATAGCAATAAGTATCGCAAAAATGATATTTTCTATTAAAGTGTTAAAAAAGTTTAAATTAGGGCCTTTTATGCAGCAAATAGCCTCATATTAATTCTTAGTATATGTGTGCCCGTTTTTGCTGCGCGTCTTTTTGTTTTACTTTTAGGTTATCCTTCGTATTTTTGTGTATATGTTCAAATTATTGCATAAAATTTGTGAAATTAACATAAAAACAGTTGACAATATGGGGATTTAGCTGTAGAATATTTCTAATTTAATAGCTTATCTAGAGTGACCGAGGGACTGGCCCTACGACGTCCAGCAACCTGTTTATATCAAGGTGCCAAATCCAGTAGCAATAGCTTAAAGATGAGCAGACTGTATATATATACTAACCGCTTATTCTAAGATAAGCGGTTTCTGTTTAATAAAGGGAGGAATATATGGGATTTGAGAAAACGTATGAAGAAATTAACAAAAAAATCAAAGACGGAAATGCTGTAATTGTTACGGCAGAAGAAGTAATTGATGTTGTTAAAGAAAAGGGAATTGAAGAGGCCACAAAGGAAATTGATGTAGTAACAACAGCAACATTTGGACCTATGTGTTCATCTGGAGCTGTGATGAACTTTGGTCACACCAATCCCCCTATTAGAATGTCTAAAATTTACTTGAATGATGTTGAAGCCTATGGAGGATTAGCCGCTGTTGATACATATATAGGTGCATCAGCAGAATCTGAAAGCCAAGGTTATTCATATGGAGGAGCTCATGTAATTTGTGATTTGATTTCAGGTAAAGAAATAGAGCTCAAGGCATATTCCAAAGGCACTGACTGTTATCCAAGAAAAGAGGTCAAGACTTATATTACAAAAAATGATTTAAATGAGGTTTATCTTTTCAACCCTCGCAATGCTTATCAGAATTATGCAGCTGCAATTAATAGTTCTGATAGAACTATTAAAACCTACATGGGAACCTTGCTCGCTAATAAGGGAAATATTACATACAGTACGTCCGGTGAATTAAGCCCATTATTAAATGATCCCACTTATAGGACAATTGGAATGGGAACTAAAATTTTCCTTTGCGGAGCAGAAGGATATGTTGCGTGGAAAGGAACTCAGTTTAATTCTTCAAACAAGAGGGATGAGAATGGTATACCTTATTCTAATACTGGAACTTTGGCATTAATTGGAGATTTAAAAGAAATGAAATCTGATTATATTTCTCCTGCTGTGTTTGATGGTTATGGCGTATCTATTTTTATAGGTGTGGGAATTCCAATTCCAATTCTAGATGAAAATATGATGAAAGCAGTTTCCATTGAAAATAAAGACATCTATACAAACATAATTGATTATAGCGTACCAAATAGTGACAAACCTTCCTTTGGACTCGTTTCTTATAAGGATTTAAAAAGCGGTTCCGTTAGTCTTGAAGGAAAAAAAATTAAGACCGCACCTACTACTAGTATGAAAAAATCAAGGAAAATTGCAGATGAATTAAAAAAATGGATAGAATCAGGAAACTTTACATTACAAGAACCTATTAAAAGGTTCTCCATGGATGATTCTATTACAGGTTTAGAAATTAGGGAGGCAAATAAAGATGAAAAGTAAAGTATTACTAAGATTTCCGGGAGAAATCACAAATACCCCGATAGCCTATGATTTGGTAAAAAAATATGATTTGAAAATTAATATTTTAAGGGCTTCCATAGAATACAATATGAAAGGTTCTTTGTTGCTTGATTTGGAAGGGATGCCAGAAAATATCGAAAAAGCAAAAGGTTATTTAAAAGAAGAGGGGATAGATGCAGACTTCATTAATCCTATAATAAAAGTTGATGAAGATAAATGCGTAGACTGTGGTTTATGTACATCTGTTTGTGCTTCTAATGCTTTAACACTTTCAAGTGTTGATGATTCTCTTAATTTTGATAAAGATAAATGTGTTGGTTGTAATCTTTGTATAAATGTGTGCCCAACTAGAGCAATAAGCGTTTAATTGGTGTATAATTATGTATGAAGAGCGATTTTATAGAGAAAAACATAAAAGTAATGATTTGATTAATTATCAACTTTTAATTGAAGAATCGGATTTAATGATTTCTTCTGATATTGATGTAAAAACACAAGCAGAGGAAGCTTTATTTGATATCAGAAATCGTATTAAAAAAGCATGCTCTGAAATCGAAGGTTTTAAGACATCCCTTATTCCTATAAATCATACTTCCAATGACCCTATGATTAACCAAATGATCAAAGCAAGCGAAAAGGCTAATGTTGGACCTATGGCGGCGGTAGCAGGCACAGTTTCTGAATATGTTGTTAAAAACGTTTTAAACAACTCTAATTGCTCACAAATTATTGTGGAAAATGGGGGGGATATATATATAAATTCGAATGTCGCTAGAAAAATTCTAATTTATGCAGGAGATTCGCCCTTTTCAAATAAGATAGGATTAAAAATAGATAAAGATTTAATGCCTATCGGTGTATGCACTTCTGCGGGAAAAGTAGGCCATTCCTTGAGTTTTGGACAATCTGACGCCGCCTTAGTTATCTCTAAAAACACTTCTTTGGCTGATGCTACGGCAACTGCCATTGGTAATTTGGTAAAAGAGGCAGATGATATAAATAAAGCTTTAGAATTTGGTAAAAATATCGACGGTATATTAGGTATCTTAGTAATTTTAGAAGACAAACTTGGTATATGGGGTCAAATAGAACTTTTTAAAGCTGAGTAGTAAGACATAAGAAAGGATTGTGTTGATGTTAATAAAAGATATATATAAAAGCAAGAAACCTGTTGTTTCCTTTGAAATCTTTCCTCCAAAGAAAGATTATCCTGTGGAATCAATATATAATACTATAAAATCACTAAGTGATTTAAATCCAGACTTTATAAGTGTAACTTATGGCGCAGGTGGAAGTTCCAAGGACCGTACTGTAGAAATCGCTTCTACAATAAAAAATAAATATGGAATAGAGTCTCTTGCCCATTTAACATGTGTTTCTAGTACCAAAAATGAAATTGATGAAGTTTTAAAAGATTTAAAGGAAAAAAACATCGAAAATATTCTTGCCATGAGAGGTGATATGCCTTCGGACCCTGATTTTGATTTTCCCAATCCCTTACAATTCCAATATGCAAAGGATTTAATTTGTAGAATTTCCGATACTAATTGCTTTTCCATTGGTGCGGCATGTTATCCAGAAGGACATGTGGAAGCCTCTAGTAAATCTGAGGATTTAAAATATTTAAAAGATAAAGTTGATAATTCTGTGGATTTTTTAATAACTCAATTGTTTTTTGACAATGATCTTTTTTATCAGTTTATGGAAAAATTGTATCTAATGGGAATTAAAACACCAGTATCTGCTGGTATTTTACCTGTTTTAAATGTAAATCAAATGAACAAAATTGTTCAATTGTCAGGATGCTCAGTTCCTCCTAAATTGAAAAGGATGCTTGATAAATATGAGCACAACCCTGAAGCTTTGAAAGAAGCGGGAACGGCCTATGCCACAGAACAAATAATAGATTTATTATCTTGGGGAATAGATGGTGTACATATTTATACTATGAACAAACCTGAAGTTGCAAGAGAAATTATCAGCAATACAAGCAAAATAAGAAAAGCATTGGCTGAGGGTTAATTTAAATGGAAGATATAAGGATTCTTGAAATTGCAAGAAGTTACCTTGGTTCCAATAGTATTATGGATGAGGTAACAGAAAAAAAAATAAATGTACTTCTAAATGATATTAAGTCGACAGTAATTCCACGTTATGTTTATAATATTTATGATATTTCAATTAACAGTGATGTAATATCTTTTAAAGATACTGTGTTAAAAATTAAAAGCAAGGATTTGAGTGATTTATTAAAATCTTCGCCAAAATGCATAATAATTGCTTGTACCTTGGGAAACTATGTTGAAAATAAATTGAGGCATTTTTCAAAATATAGCGTTTCTGATGGTTTGATTTATGATGCTTTAGCCGCTGCATATATTGAAGAATTTTTAAATGATTTAAACAATGAATTAGAAAAGGACTATGAACATTTAACCATGCGTTATAGTCCTGGATATGGTGATTTAAAATTAGAAGTTCAACCTATTTTATTAAATTTGTTACATGCTCAAAAGCGTATAGGATTAACTGCAACAGAAGAATATTTGTTAATACCTAGAAAATCAATAACGGCTTTTATTGGTATACAAAATACCCCTTGGGTTGATGCTAAAATACTCTGTGATACTTGTAAACTGAAAGATGTATGTGAATTAAGAAAGGAAGGAAAATTTTGTGGAGCTAGAAAAAATATTAAATAAAAAGGTTATAGTTTTTGATGGTGCAATGGGAACTATGATCCAAAGAGAAGGCCTTGTTGGAGGGGAAATTCCAGATTTGTATAACGTTGAAAACCCTGAAATAGTTAAAAAAATTCAAAAGGAGTATGTGGATGCTGGAGCAGATATTATTACTACTAATACTTTTGGTTCTAATTCTTTCAAGCTTAATGAAACCCCTTATTCCGTAGACACTGTTATTTCTGCAGCTGTAAATATTATAAAAGAAATTAGAAAAGACCAGTTAATTGCTTTAGGATTAAGTTCCACAGGTAAACTTTTAGAACCTATTGGCTCTTTAACTTTTGAAGATGCTTATAATACTTTTAAAGAACAAGTTATTGCAGGAGTAAATGCTGGTGCTGATATAATCTTACTAGAAACCTTTTCTGATTTACAAGAAACCCGAGCAGCTATCTTAGCTTGTAAGGAAAATTCATCTGTTCCTGTTTTTTGTACAATGACATTTCAAGATAACGGAAGAACTCTAACTGGCACAGACCCAAAAACCTTTGTAAACGTTGTCCAAGATTTAGGAATAGATGTACTTGGAGTAAATTGTTCTTTAGGCCCTAAGGAAATAGCACCAATAGTTGAAGAAATACTGGAATATTCATTATTGCCTGTTATGGTTCAACCAAATGCTGGATTGCCTGTTTTGGAAAATAATGAAACTGTTTTTAAATTGACAAAGGAAGAATATGTTGACCAGTTAAAGCCTTTAATGGAAAAGGGAATTGCTGTTGTGGGTAGTTGCTGCGGATCAGACCCTAGTTTTACTAAATTAATTAAAAAAACTTTTGGCCGTCAAATTGTTAAACAACGAAATGTAAAAAGAAGAACTGTTGCTTGTTCTTCAACTGAATCTGTTTTTATGGATAAAAGAATTAAAATTATAGGGGAAAGAATTAATCCAACAGGAAAGAAAAAAATAAAACAAGCTTTAATCGAAAATAAATTTGATTACATAATTAATGAAGCTATAGATCAGATTAATTCTGGAGCTGATATTTTAGATGTAAATGTTGGTTTGCCAAGTATTGATGAAAAAACAGTGATGTTAAATGTTTTAAAAGAATTAGATGGAGTTATAAATGCTCCACTTCAAATAGACAGCTCAAATATCGAAGTTTTGGAAGCAGCTTGCAGAAGTTATAATGGAAAAACCATAATCAATTCTGTTAACGGAAAAAAGGAAATTATGGATCTTGTTTTTCCAATTGCTAAAAAATATGGTGCTTCTTTAGTAGCATTAACCCTAGATGAGGAAGGTATTCCAACAACTTGTGAAAAAAGAGTAGAAATTGCAGAAAAAATAATAAAAGAAGCAAAAAAGCATGGAATTGCTGAGGAAAGATTGTTAATAGATAATCTTGTTTTAACTGCTTCTGCTCAACAAGAAGGAGTTATAGAAACATTAAAGAGTATTGGAAAAATTAAGAATAAATATAATATTAGAACAACTTTAGGTGCTAGTAATGTTTCTTTTGGTTTACCAAATAGACATATGCTTAACAAAACATTTTTAGTAATGGCTTTAACCTATGGACTGGATGCACCTATAACAGATCCTACTGCTTTGGATATAGTGGATCATATAAAATCTTTTGAAGTTTTAAATTATTTAGATGTTGAATCTACTGAATATATAGCATATATGGATTCTAGGCAAATTGATAATTATTCAAATAACAAACTATTTACTAAAAGCAAGGATATTAAAAACATTATTGTAAACGGATTAAAAGATGAAATTGAAGAAGTTACTATAAATTTATTAGAAAAAGAAGAACCACTTTTTTTAGTTGATAATTATATCATTCCTTCTTTAGATGAAGTTGGTAACTTATATAATGATGGTAAAATTTATTTACCCCAACTTATAAGGTCTGCTGAAACGGTTAAAAAATCCTTTGATTTAATAAAAATTAAAATTAACGAATCAGGATTATCTAATCTTAAAAGCAACAAAATAATAATTGCTACAGTAAAGGGAGATATTCATGATATAGGAAAAAATATAGTTAAAGTTATTCTTGAAAATTATGGATATGATGTCATTGATTTAGGAAAAGATGTTCCTATTGATGTTATTATTGATAATATAAAGAAATATGATATTAAACTTGTAGGTTTAAGTGCGTTAATGACAACAACTGTTGTTAATATGCAAGAAACTATTTGTAAAATAAAGGAAGAAAAGCTAGATTGTAAAATTCTTGTAGGAGGAGCTGTTTTAACACCTGAATATGCAGAAACAATAAATGCAGATTTTTATTGTAAAGACGCAAGGGAGACTGCAGAAGTTGCAAATAATTTTTTTAAATAAATAACAGACCTGGAATTAACTATTCTAGGTCTTTTATTTTACCATTTTTTATATTAACTATTTTTATATCCTTTTTATCTTTATACTGTTTTGGAATTTCTGTTGTTGTTATAAATAATTGAATATCTTTTATTTTTTCAACCAAAAGATTTTGTCTTTCATTATCAAGTTCTGATAAAACATCGTCCAATAATAATATAGGAGCTGTTCCTGCTTCTTTTTTTATAATTTCTATTTCTGAAAGTTTAATTGTTAATGCACATGTTCTTTGCTGTCCTTGAGATCCAAACTTTTTAACATTTATATTATTTATAAATATGTCAAAATCGTCTCTATGTGGCCCTATAATAGAATATCTCTTTTCCAATTCTTTTTCCCTATTACTTACAATTTTTATATATATTTCTTCTTTATTTAAATTATCTATATTACTTTTATATTCTATTTTTAATTCTTCTTTTTTATTGGTTAATTCTAATTGTAAATTTTTGCTAATGTAATCCAGTTCGTTGCAAAAAGCTTTTCTATATTTACTTATAATATATCCGTAATTAGCCATTTGAATATCTAGTATATCTAAAACATTTTCATCTTTATTAGTATTCTTTAACAAATAGTTTTTTTGTTTTAATATCTTATTATAACTAATAAGAGCATCGTAATATTTAGGTTTTATTTGGCATAATTCTCTGTTTATAAAATCTCTTCTTTTGGAAGGATCACTTTTAACTATATTTAAATCATCAGGCGAAAATATAACTACTCTTACATTATCTAATAGCTCAGATGTTTTATTAATTGTTTTTCCATCTTTTTTTATATTCTTTTTAGAATTTTTATTTATTAATATTTCTATTTTTTTATTTATATCTTCTTCTTTGGCGTTTAACACTACTTTTGCGCTATCACTATTAAAATTAACCAATTCTCCTGAATTATTAGTTCTAAATGATTTTGCCATTGAACATAAATATATTGCTTCTAATAAATTAGTTTTTCCTTGAGCATTGTTTCCTAAAAATATATTTATTTTATTATTAAATTCAAGATCTAAACTAAGATAATTTCTATATTTATCTAATTTTATACTTTTAATAATCATTTTAATTTATTCTTACAGGAAGTATTAGATATACGTATTTTTCACCGGTTAATGGTTTTATCAAGCATGGACTAACACTATTTGTCATGTGTATCATAATTTCTTCATCTTCTATTACTTTTAAAAGATCTATTAGATATCTGGAATTAAAACCTATTTCTATATCTGGACCATCTTTTATTATTTCTACTTTTTCGTTAATTTTTCCTATTTCAGACAAAGAAGTTAGTTCCATCTCTTTATCTTCTATTTTAAATTTTATAAGATTATGATTTTGTTCATTTGTTAATATAGCAGCTCTTTCTATACTTTCTGATAAATCATTTTTTATTACTCTTATACTTATATCACTATTTTTAGGAATAATATTATTGTATTTTATAAATTCTCCATTTAATAAATTTATTATAACTTTAGTGTTATCAAAAATAATAATTATTTTATTATCATTTGATTTAACTTCAATAAACTTGTTATCATTTTCAGTATTTATTATTTTACTAACATCTAATAATAATTTTGCAGGAACAATTACTTGAGTAATATTTTTCCCCTCAATATTACTTTTATTTATAGCCATTCTAAAACCATCTATTGCAACCATTTTTATTTCATTTTCATTTATTTCTATTAATATTCCTGTAAGAACACCTTTAGATTCTTCAACACTGGCAGAAAAAGCAGTTTTTTGAACCATGTTTTTAAATAATTCTTTTTCTATTTTTATTTCATTATTAATATCCTCTGTTTTTATTTTAGGATATTCATCGGAAGAAAATCCTACTATTTTTGAAGTTGAATTTTTACAATCTACATTTACTTCTTTTGTTACTTCATTGAAATGTATCAAAACATTTTCATTTGGTAACATTCTAATAATATTTGTAAATAGTTTTGATGGAATAACAACCTCTCCTTCTTCAATTACTTCAGTATATATTGTTTCTTCTATTAAAATATTAGTATCTGTTGCAGATAAAATTAATTTATTATCTTTTGCTACTATTAATATTCCTTCCATAATTTTAGAAGTAGTTCTTGTTGGAACAGCTTTAGAAACAATATTTAATGTTTTAGAAAGTATTGATTGATTACAATTAAATTTCATATTAAAACTCCTTTATATATATATTAATTATAGTAGTAATAGTAGTAGGGGGTGTTGAAACTGTGGAAAACTTTTAAAACACCTTAAACAAAAGAGAAAGTTGTAAATTAAAAAACAAGTAAAAGTATGTTAATTGTTTTTTATAAAATGTTAATTCTCGTTAATAATTTTTTTTAGTTTATCTATATTATTTTTTAATTCTGGATTGGTAGAAATTTCTTTCTGTATTTTATCACAAGAATGAATAACTGTTGAATAATGTTTTCCACCAAATAGCTTTCCTATGTTTGGAAGAGATAAATCTGTCATATTTCTGCATAAATACATAGCAACTTGTCTAGGATAAGCAATATTATTAGATCTTTTTTTAGAATCCAATTCAGGTATTTTAAGTTTATAATATTTTGCTACTTCTTTTTTTATTTTTTCTGGTCTAATTGTTAGATCAGGATTATTAAATATATCTTTTAACAATCCCTTTGCAAAGGGAACATTAATTTTTTCATCTAAAAGTGTTGAAAAACTAATAACTCTGGTAAAAGCTCCTTCTAATTCCCTTATATTATTATTGATGTTTTCCGCTATTAAACAACATACATCATAAAGGTCATCTGTTATTTCTATTCCGTTTGTTTCAGCCTTTTTTCTTAAAATAGCAACTCTGGTTTCATAATCTGCTGGCTGTAAATCAGCTATTAAATTCCATGAGAATCTAGATCTCAATCTTTCTTCAAGATTAACAAGATTATTAGGAGATCTATCACTTGTTATTACTATCTGTTTATTTGCTTCATAAAGGGAATTAAAAGTATAAAAAAATTCTTCTTGCATTCTACTTTTTCCTTCTAAAAATTGTATATCATCTATGAGTAAAACATCTACTTTTCTATATTTATTCTTAAATTCTCTAGTTTTATTATCTGTTAAAGCTTTTATAAATTCGTTTGTAAACATTTCTGAAGAAACATATAGAACATTTATATCTGCATTATTTTCTATTAAAAAAGTACCTATTGCGTGCATTAGATGAGTTTTACCTAAACCGGAACCACCATAAATAAATAAAGGATTATATGTTTCGGAAGGAGATTCAGATACAGCTAAAGATGCAGCATGGGCATATTTATTACTATTTCCAACTACAAAATTATCAAAATTAAGCCTGGGATTAAAAATTTTATCTTTATCAAAAGAAGATTTATTTTTTTTTATTATTTTTTTCTTTTCTTCAGGGTCATTCTTCTTATATTCTTCTGTAAGTTTAATTACGACCCTAAAATCCTCTTGTAAAACATCTTTGAAGCTTTGTTCTAATAAATGTATATACCTGTTTTTTAAAATTTTAATAACGTAATCTTCGCTTGTGGAAAGGTAAGCGATTTTTAAATCATTGTCAATTTTATACACAAAAAGAGGTTTTATCCATGTATTAAAACTAATTTCAGTCGTGTTATTTTCTATTATTGTTAAAACTTCGTTCCAAACTTTATTATTGTTCACAGTATTCTCCTAATAATTTTATATATCTATTTTACATAAAGATATCCACATTTACAAGGAATAAATAAATGGAGGAAATTGCACCTTTAAAAAGTTATCCACAAGTTATGGAAAACTTTGTGCATAAACAGTTTATTTATAACTAAATGTAGTATTATTACTTAAAATATTTCTAATTATTTATTTATATTTAATTAAATGCGAATATATATAATAGCATAGTTGACAATAATAGTTCAAGTTAGTATAATATTATGGCATATGTGCAGATTGGAATTTAGACTGCAACAATTTATAAGGAGGATAAAAGAATGAAACAAACTTACCAACCAAAGAAAAGACAAAGAATGAAAGAACATGGATTCAGAAAAAGAATGAGTTCTAAAAACGGAAAAAATGTTCTAAAAAGAAGAAGAGCTAGAGGAAGAAAAAGTTTATCTGCTTAATAACATGTTAAATGAGCAGATATTAAGAAATCAAAAAGACTTCAAAAAAGTATACAAAAAGGGAAAGTCTAAAAGTGATAGATTAATAGTTGTACTATATGTAAAAAACAATTTTTCGTATAGTAGAATTGCTTTTTTAGCTAGCAAAAAAGTAGGAAACAGTGTAAAAAGAAATAGAGCTAAAAGATTAATGAAGCAAGCTTTTAAAAACTTAGAAATAGAGTTAAAAGAAGGTTATGACATAATATTTATAGCTCGAAATACTATTAACGATACAAAGTGCTATGAAGTAGAAAAATCAATAAAAAATGCTATTTCTAGAACGAAAGAGTTGAGAAAATGAAATTTATAGGTAAAATTTTAAAAACAATACTGATAATAATAATTAAAATATATCAGTATGTGATTTCACCTTTGTTTCCACCTACGTGTCGTTTTTACCCTACGTGCAGTACATATTTTATTCAAGCGTTGGAAAAATATGGATTTATCAAGGGTAGTTACTTAGGGATCAGAAGAATACTTAAATGTCATCCTGGCAATCCAGGAGGATATGATCCATTGAAATAACGGAGGAATTAATGAGTATATTTGGAATAATAGCAAAACCAATGGGATGGTTATTGACATTAATATATGGTTTTGTCGGCAGTTATGGCGTTGCTTTACTTATTCTCACTTTTTTGGTAAAGGGTTTATTGTACCCACTATATGCAAGGCAGATAAAATCTACAGCTGCCATGTCAAGCATACAACCAAAAATGAAAGAAATACAGAAAAAGTATGCAGACGATAAAAAGACGATGAATGAGAAGATGTCTGAGCTCTATAAAGAGGAAGGTTTTAATCCAGCAGGAGGATGTCTTCCAATGGTGATTCAGATGCCAATAATAATAAGTCTATTTACTTTACTAAGAAATCCAATGAATTATATTGAAGATGAAAATATGTTGTTCGCTATCCATGAATCGTTTTTATGGATTAGGGATCTAAGCCAGCCAGATTTATGGATATTACCAATCTTGGCAGGTATTGCAACATTTGTTTCTTTTTCAATGATGCAAACGTTAAACACAGGTGGTGGGGCTAATCAAGGTCAAATGATGCAGGCAGTAATGAAATATTTCTTCCCATTATCTATATTATGGTTAGCAAGATCATATCCTGCGGGTTTAGCAATTTATTGGTTTGGTAGTCAGTTTGCTCAAATATTTATTAATATTAGAATGAATAAATTAAGAGCAAGGGCTAAGGAAGAGCAAGATAATGCGATTAAGAAAAAGAGTAAAAGATAATTTCTTTTTCAAAATAATGGAGGAAAAGAAGTATGGAATATTCCGAAAAATGGGGAAATAGTGTAGAAGCTGCGACAGAATTAGCTTTGAAAGATTTAAGATTAACCATTGATGAAGTAGACGTTATAGTTTTAGAAGAACCAAGTAAAGGTTTTTTTGGCTTAGGATCTAAATTAGCTAAAGTAAGAGTAAAAAAGAAAAATGAAGAAAAACAAACAGAATTCAAAAAAGATGCGGAAGTTGAAAAAGTCTTAAATGAAAAAGAAGAAGAAAAACAAACAGTAAAAAACATTAAAAAAGAAGAGTTTAAAGAGATAACGATAGATTACGGTGAACTAGAATTAGTAGATGAACATCCAGCAAAAGACTTTTTAAAAGATATCACAGAAAAAATGGGACTTGAGTTTCAATTCGTTGTTAGGGTCAACGAAGAGTTAGTCCATATAGATATAAAAGGTGAAGAAACTGGAACGTTGATAGGAAAAAGAGGACAAACTCTTGATTCTATTCAATATTTAACAAGTTTAGCAATAAATAAAGATTGCGAAGAATATAAAAGAGTAATAATAGATGCAGAAAACTATAGGGAAAAAAGAGAGAAAACTTTAATAAATTTATCAAATAGATTAGCTGATAAAGTTATTAGAACTCGTAGAAGCGTAAAACTTGAACCTATGAATCCTTATGAAAGAAAAATTATTCATTCCACATTACAGAGAAACGGAAGAGTAATAACAAGGAGTGAAGGTCAAGATCCTTATAGAAGAGTAGTAATTGAATTAAAATAAAAAAAAAGACCCTATAAGGGTCTTTTAAATTTAGGAGATTAATATGGAAGACACAATTGCTGCAATATCCACTGCCATGGGAGAAGGTGGAATTGGCATAATTAGAATAAGTGGAAATAGAGCATTGGATATTTTAATTGAAATATTTGATGGTGCGAAAAATAAAAAAATTAAAAATAGATATTTTAATTATGGTAAAATTGTAAAAGGAAAAGAGACTATTGATGAAGTTTTGATAGTATATATGAAAGCACCTAACACATATACGTGTGAAGATGTAGTTGAAATAAACTGTCATGGGAGTATGATTTCTCAGAAAAAGATTTTGGCGTTAGTGTTGGAAAAAGGTGCAAGACTAGCAGAACCCGGAGAGTTTACTAAAAGAGCGTTTATAAATGGTAGGTTGGATTTATCTCAAGCAGAAGCGGTAATAGATTTAATTAAAGCAAAGACTGAAGTTGGTTTTGATGTGGCTGTAAACCATTTAGAAGGAGGTTTCAGTGGAGTAATAGCGGATATAAGAAATGATTTATTAGATGTGCTTGCTCAAATTACTGTTAATATTGATTATCCAGATGAAGACATTGAAGATGTTTTATATAAGACTTTAGAAAGTAATCTTAAGTTAATAAAAACAAAAATAGATGAATTAATCAATACGGCGGAAACTGGAAGAATAATCACAGAGGGAATTAATGTGGCTATAGTAGGAAAACCAAATGTTGGTAAATCTTCCCTTATGAATTCGATAATAGGAGAAAATAGAGTTATAGTAACAGATATACCTGGAACAACAAGAGATACTATAGAGGAAAAGGTTAGTATATCAGGGATACCTATTATACTAACAGACACTGCTGGAATTAGAGAATCGGACAATGAAATAGAGAAGCATGGAATAATGAGATCTAAAGACAAATTTAACCAAGCTGATTTAGTAATACTGGTACTAGATAATAGTAAAGACATAGAAGAAGAAGATTTAGTTATATTAAAACATATTAAGGATAAAAAGGTATTAGTAATTATAAATAAAACAGATTTAAAAAACAAGATAAATAAGGAAAAGATACAAGAATTAATACCAAATGCAACCTTAATAAACACTTCGATAAAAAATAATGAAGGAATTAGAAATATTGAAATTGCAATTGAAAAGTTGTTTATAAAAGGAAATATTAAACAAAATAGCAGCTATACTGTAAATAATATAAGGCATAAAGACCTTCTAAACAAAGCCGCATCGTCTATAAGCGATGGAATAGAACAGATAGAAAATTTTGTGCCATTAGAAATCGTGGAGATAGATATAAATAATAGTTATAGGGAGTTGGGAGAGATAATTGGAGAAACAGTGGATGATGAAATCATCGACAGGGTTTTTTCAAAATTCTGTTTAGGTAAATAATATGGAATTAAAAAAATGTAAAGAAAATAAAATATTCATGGGCGATTATGATATCATCGTTGTCGGTGCGGGACATGCGGGTTGTGAAGCAGGTTTAATAGCAGGAAGAATGGGAATGAAAACCCTTTTGTTTTCAATTAATTTAGAAGCAGTTGCTATGATGCCTTGTAATCCTTCAATTGGAGGTACGGGCAAAGGCCATTTGGTTAGAGAAATTGATGCATTAGGCGGAGAAATGGGTAAAAATATTGATAAGACCTTTATTCAAAGTAAGATGTTAAATGTATCTAAAGGTCCTGCGGTGCATTCTTTAAGAGCTCAGGCAGATAAGAATCAATATCATTTGGAGATGAAAAAGGTAATTGAAGAACAAGAGAATATTGAACTTAAACAAGCGGAAATAGTAGATTTAATTATAGATGAAAATAGGGTTAAAGGTGTTATTACAAGAACCGAAACATATTTTACATCGAAGTCTGTTATAATATCTACGGGAACATTTCTAGGAGGAAAGATATTTATAGGCAATAGTTTCTATGAAGGGGGACCTAATGGCTTAACGCCAAGCATGGTACTTGCTAAGAACTTACGAGAAGAAGGAATTGGATTAAGAAGGTTTAAAACGGGTACTCCTTGTAGAGCTCTTTCAAAGTCATTAAATTATGATAAAATGAAAAGACAAGACGGAGACGATGAAATAATTCCATTTTCATTTATGAATGAGAAGCTCCATAAGCAACAAGTTCCTTGTTGGTTATCTTATACAAATGATGATACCCATGAGGTAATAATGAAAAATATTACTAAATCGGCGCTTTTCACTGGTAATATAGAAGGTGTCGGTCCTAGGTATTGTCCATCAATAGAAGATAAAGTTAATAGATTTAGGGATAAAGAAAGACATCAATTGTTTGTGGAACCCGAAGGTCTTGATACTGATGAAATGTATATTCAGGGTATGTCTTCGAGTTTACCGGAAGATGTGCAAGAAAGTTTTTATAAAACTATCCCAGGGTTAGAAAATATTGAAATCGTAAGACCGGCATACGCCATTGAATATGATTGCATTGATCCATTAGATTTAAAGGTTAGTTTAGAAAATAAAAGAATAGATAATCTGTATTGTGCAGGTCAATTTAATGGTAGTTCTGGGTACGAGGAAGCGGCAGCACAAGGGCTAATAGCTGGAATTAATGCTGTAAGAAAACTAAAAAATGAAGAACCTTTGGTTTTGGGCAGAAGTGAAGCATATATAGGGGTATTAATCGATGATCTTGTGACGAAAGGAACCAATGAGCCATATAGAATAATGACGTCTAGGGCAGAATATCGATTACTTTTAAGACAAGATAATGCTGATACTAGACTAACAGAAATAGGTTATAAATATGGAAGTGTTTCTGAAGAAAGATATAAAAAGTATCTTAAAAAAAAGGATAGGATAGATAAAGAAAGAAACAGACTTGATAATACGTATATTAAACCAGAAGAAGCAAATGAATTTCTTAAAAAAATTGGAAGTTCGCCTATAAAGAATAGGATATCTTTAACCGAATTATTAAAAAGACCTGAGGTAACATATGAGGAATTGGAAAAAATAGATTTTGGAGAACGACCGGAACTTGCTTATCATGAGATAACTCAATTAAAAGTACAAATCAAATATGAGGGATATATACAAAAACAACTGCTGCAGGTGGAAAAGCAAAGGAAGATGGAAAACAAGAAGTTAAATACAAGCATTAAATATCTTGGAATCAAAGGCTTGAGAATAGAGGCAGCCCAGAAACTTGAAAAGGTAAAACCTGTGACATTGGGGCAAGCTTCTAGAATATCTGGAGTATCACCTGCGGACGTAGGTGTTCTAATGGTGTATTTAGAGAAGGAAAAAAGAAATGGAAAAAAGTAATCAACTAATTGAATTAGCAAAATCCATTGAATTAGAGATAGAAGAAAAAGATGCAAAAAAAATTATAGAGTATATGATGGCAATCTTAGAGAAAAATAGAAACGTGAATCTGACGGCAATCAAAAATGAGGATGAATTTTTGAAAAAGCAGATAATTGATTCGCTAATGCTTTTAACGCAAAAGGATGTTAAGCAAGCAAAAAGCATAATAGATGTGGGTACCGGTGCAGGATTTCCAGGAATTCCTTTAGCAATTGCCATGCCCAACACGGAATTTTTGCTTATTGATTCTTTAAAAAAAAGATTGATAATAATCGAAGAGTTGTGTGAAAAATTTGATATTAGTAATGTTAAGATAGTTCATGCAAGGGCAGAAATGCTGGGAAAAACTGTAGAGCATAGAGAACAGTATGATTTGTGTGTTTCAAAGGCTGTTGCTCCGTTAAATGTACTTGTTGAATATTGCATTCCCTTTGTAAAATTAGGCGGCTCGCTGTACGCATACAAGGGAGGAAATGTAGCGGATGAATTAAAAAACTCACCAACAGCAGTTAAAAAGCTTGGAGGAAGCAAACCTTTTATAATAAATTCTAAATATGGTGGTATAAGTGGACTTGAAAACCATAACATTCTAAAGATAAAAAAAATAAAGAAAACGCCATTGATTTATCCTAGAAAAGAAGGGGTTCCGGCCAAAGAACCTTTATAGATGTTTCACGTGAAACATCTTCAATTGATTTTACATTATGTTTCACGTGAAACACAAAAAATGGATGGAATAATATTGTACAATAGTATATAATGATAGTTATTAAACTGGGGAGGCTAACATAAGAAATGGGAAAAATAATTGCTATATTCAACCAAAAAGGTGGCGTAGGGAAAACCACCACCAATATAAACCTAAGTGCATGTTTAGCATTGAAGGGGAAGAAAATATTAGTAGTAGATATAGATCCTCAGGGTAACACTACAAGCGGTCTAGGTATAATAAAAAAAGAACTTCAAAATACTACTTACGAAATTGTTATCCAAAATGATTTTGATACGACAAAAACAATAATGAAAACCAAAATAAAAGGCCTTGATATTATTCCTGCGAGCGTGGATTTGGCTGGAGCAGAAATTGAGCTAGTGAATATCGAAGGTAGAGAAAGACGTTTAAAAAAAGCTCTAGATAAAGTTCGGGATAAATATGACTATATATTCATCGATTGCCCTCCTTCTTTGGGACTATTAACAATAAATTCATTATCAGCAGTAGATAGCGTTTTGATTCCTATACAATGTGAGTTTTACGCGTTGGAAGGGGTAAGCCAATTGTTAAGCACAATTGACTTAGTAAAAAAGAAGATGAACAGAGACCTTGAAATCGAAGGAGTTATACTGAGCATGTTTGATGGAAGAACAAATCTTTCTATGCAAGTAGTACAAGAAGTCAAGAAATATTTTGGAAACAAAGTTTATACCAATGTGATTCCTCGGAATGTAAGGCTAGCAGAAGCTCCAAGCTATGGAATGGCAATAACTGATTATGATCCGAAATCTTCAGGTGCAAAAGCCTATATGGAATTTGCAGACGAATTTTTAGAAGCGGAGGCATATAATGACAACTAAAAAGAGTGGTTTAGGAAGGGGACTAGATGCCCTATTTGCAGATTCAGCACCAATAGAAGAGGAAACGGAGACACATAAAAATATAGATATGGAAAATGATTCAGATCGAATTTGCTATATAGATATTAATGAAATAAGGGCAAATGCTTCCCAACCAAGAAAATATTTTGATGAAGATAAATTAAAAGAGTTAGCTTTATCCATAAAAGAAAATGGGGTTATTCAGCCGTTAGTAATTAGACATACAATAAATGGTTATGAAATAGTAGCAGGGGAAAGACGTTGGAGAGCTTCAAGAAAAGCGGGTATAGAAAAAATCCCTTGTATAATTAGAGATTTTGATGATAAGCAAAATATGCTAGTTGCAATAATAGAAAACATGCAAAGGGAGGATTTAAATCCCATCGAAGAAGCATTAGGTCTTAAACAAATGCTTGATATGCACGGACTAACGCAAGAAGAAATATCAATAAGCGTTGGTAAAAGTAGACCATACATAGCTAACTCTCTAAGACTTTTAAGATTGCCTAAAGAAATTCAAGATAATATAGCTATGAATAATTTATCTGCTGCCCATGGGAGAACAATAGCAGGTTTAACAGATGAAAAAAAGCAAATTGCTTTATGTAATAAAGTTATTGACGAGGGCTTATCTGTTAGAGCAACAGAAAAGTTTTTATCAGAAAAGAAACCTAAAAAGAAAAATAAAGCCGAAGAAAAAAGTTCAGAGATTTTATCTGTTGAAGACGAATTAAAAACTTTATTTGGCACAAAAGTGTATATTAATGATAAAAGCAACAAGGGCAAAATTGAACTGCATTATTACAGCATAGAAGAATTAAACAGATTAATTGATGCTTTAAGAAAAGTAAAAGAAGATAGAAGAGGATAGTATGGAAAATAATTGTGAAGTTACTAGCATGATAAAAAATATACCTTTGCCTTGTTTTGTAGTTGATGAAAACGGAATCATAATAGAAGCCAATGAAAAAATTGCAGAAGTTTTTGCATATGACGATTTGGACGGTGCAAAAATATTTGCGTTAACAGGAGTTAAGCGTGCAGAGCTGGTTGAGAGTATACAAGGAAAAAGAGAAACAAATATAGAGCGAAATAATAAAATGTTCAATTTAATTTCCGAAATGGATGAAAAAGGAAACCTTTATGTATATTTTATGGACATAACAAAAAGAGAAGAATATAAATCCAGATATAAAAACAAAAAACCCGCAATTTTAATTATAGGTATAGATAATTATGATGAACTTATAGCCAGTGCTAGTTCTGATAATAAAATGCTAGTACCAATAGAAGTTGATAAATTAATTAGAAAGTGGGCATCTAAATATGATGCTTCAATTAACCGAGTTGGTGAAGATGAGTACATAATGTTTGTTTATAGAGAAAATGCAGAAGACATTATTGAAAGTAAATTTGAAATACTTGACGGAGTAAGAAAGATTGAATCTATGATTGATTTTCCAGTAAGTTTAAGTATTGGTATGGGTCTTTCTGGCGATTCTCCATCAGAAACAGAGGAATACGCTCAAGCAGCCATAGATTTGGCTATGGGTAGAGGAGGAGATCAGGCTGTAGTTAAAAATGGAAATAGAATGCATTACTATGGAGGAAAGCTTCAAACCGTAGAAAAAAGTAACAAAGGAAAATCTAGAATAATAGGTCACGCATTAAAACAACTAATATTGGAATCATCTAAGGTAATAATAATGGGACATAAATGGCCAGACATGGATTGTTTTGGCGCTTCAATAGGAGCTTATAGAATATGTGAATCCTGTAACAAGGAAACCTATATAGTTATTGAAGAATATAATGAAGCTTTGCAACTTATATACAATCATGCGAAGGAAACAGGCAAGTATAAAGTAATAAGCAACGAAAAGGCAATTGAATTATGTAATGAAGATGCTTTATTAATTATAGTGGATACTCATAGACCAGGTCTGTTAGAATGTGAAGAATTGTTAAATTGTACTAATAGAGTGGCAATTATTGATCACCACAGAAAAGCAGAAGATGCGATAGAAGACACGACACTATCATATATTGAGTCTTACGCGTCATCAGCAAGTGAGTTAATTACGGAAATTATCCAGTATTCCTTAACCAAAAAGGACATCGATAAGTTTGAAGCAGAAGCTCTCTTGGCAGGAATAACTGTAGACACTAACAGTTTTGCTACCAAAACAGGAGTTAGAACCTTTGAAGCGGCAGCATGGCTACGTAGAGCAGGCGCAGATACAGCAGAAGTCAAAAGGTTCTTTCAAATAGAGGCAACTTCTTTTCAAGCGAGGGCAGAAGCAATAGCAAATGCTGAATATTTAGATCACGGAATTGCTGTAGCTTTATCAAAAGGATATTCAACCGAAGCACAAATAATCAATTCGCAAGTAGCAGAGCAATTGCTTACGGTAAAAGGAATAAAAGCTTCATTTGCTATGGGAAAAAACGATAGAAATGTCACTGTTGTAAGCGCTAGGTCACTGGGTGATATAAACGTACAAATAATAATGGAGGAATTCAATGGAGGAGGTCATCTTACAGCAGCAGGTGCTCAAGTAGAAATGACACCAGAAGAGTTCTATAGTAAGTTAAAAGAAATATTGCCAAAGTATTTAGTGCAGCAACGAATTAAGGAGAATTAATAAAATGTTAGTAATATTAAAAAAGGACGTTAAAGGAACAGGCATAGCAGGAGATGTTGTAAAAGTAAGTGATGGGTACGCTCGAAATATGCTAATACCAAAAGGAATGGCTGTTTTAGCTACGGATAAAAACATTAGAACCATAGAAAAACAAAAAGCTGTTTTAGAAGAAAAAAAGAAACAAGAGAAAGAAAAAGCTGAAGAAAAAGCTGAAGAATTAGAAGGAAAAAAGATTGTACTAAATACAAAGACTGGCGAAAATGGAAAGCTATTTGGTTCAATTACAAATAAGGATATATCCAATGCAATAAAAGAAAGCGAAGGCATTGAAATAGACAAGAAAAAGATACTACTAAAAAATCCAATCAAACAAATTGGGGAATTTGAAGTAGAAGTAAAAATATATCCAGAAGTTGTTGCAAAGTTAATAGTTATTGTTAATGCAAAATAATCAAGGAGTCGGTTATGGTAGAGAAGGTACCTCCACATGATATAGAAGCAGAAAAGTCAGTAATAGGAGCGTTGCTTTTAAGCAGCGATGCGTTAAGTGAAGTTATTGATGCTTTAAAGCCTGAACATTTCTATAAAAAAGAACATCAAGAAATATTCTCCGCTGTAACATCCCTTTTTTATAAAAGTTCTAACGTTGATATGCTTACCGTTTGTGATGAACTTAAGCAAAGGAAAGCATTAGAAATAGTTGGTGGAAGAGCATATATTGCCATGCTGACAGAAGGTGTTCCTGTTGTTTCAAATGCTAAAGATTATGCAAAAATAATCTCAGAAAAAGCAGGGCTCAGAAAATTGATTAAAGCTGCAAACGATATAGAAGAAAAATCTTATGAAGGACAAGAAAAAACTGAAGAAATTCTTGACTTTGCTGAAAATAGCGTTTTTTCGATTGCTCAGGATAGTCAAGTTAAAAATTATGAAAATATCAGTGACGTTGTTGTAAGAAACATTTCCAAGATTGAAGAAGCTCAAAAAATGGACGGAGATGTAACGGGAATACCTACTGGATTCAGAGAATTAGATAAATTACTTTCAGGATTTCATCCTTCGGACTTGATTATAGTGGCAGCAAGGCCAGGAATGGGTAAAACAGCATTTGCATTAAATATTGCAGAACAAACTGCAGAAAGAGGCAAATCAGTATTAATATTTAGTTTGGAAATGTCAAATGAACAGCTTGGGCAAAGAATGTTAGCTATGCATTCAAGAGTAGACATGGAAAAAATCAAAAAAGGTCAAATTGAAGAAAACGATTGGGATAAAATAGCAGAAACCAATGATAGTTTTGCAAAAATGAAGGTTTCTATTGACGATTCTCCCGGAGTCAGTATATTAGAAATTAAAAACAAATGTAGAAGACTTAAAGCTGAAAAAGGTTTGGATTTAGTAATAATTGATTACTTACAATTAATGAGCTTAAAAGGTAGAGTAGAAAACAGGCAACAAGAGATAAGTTCTTTATCTAGAAGTATAAAACTTTTGGCTAAAGAAATGAATTGCGCTGTTATGTTATTGTCTCAATTATCAAGAGCGCCAGAGCAACGTACAGACCATAGACCTCTATTATCTGATTTAAGAGAGTCTGGGTCAATAGAGCAAGACGCAGATATAGTTATGTTCCTATACAGAGAAGACTACTATAATAAACTTGCGGAAGCGGAAACAGATACAATGAAAAAAGGCATATGCGATGTAATAATTGCTAAGCATAGAAACGGACCAACAGATACTGTGGAATTGACATGGTTAGACAAATATACTAGATTTGGTGATAAAGAAAGAAATGTGTTTTAGGTAAAATATGAAATTTCAAAAAGAAAGAATAAAAGATCTATATCTTTTAGATACTAGAGTAGAAAATATATTTATCAATGAATATCTTCCTGTTGCACCAGGGGATTATGTTAAGGTATGCTTATACATTCTTATGTATGCAGAACATCAAATACCTATAAACATAGGAATGATTTCAAGAGAATTAAAAATAAATGAAAAAGATGTTGATGATGCTTTAGCCTATTGGGAAGCAGAAGATATAATAAAAAGAAACAAAGCTGACGAAAAAGAAAATATTGTGGTAACGTTTATCAGCCAAAAAAATAAATTATATGGTATGAAAGAATCATTTAATGAAAAAGAAGAAGTAGATGATGACCTGGTAAGTTTAGAAAATAAAGAAATAAGTGAAATTTATTCATTGGCAGAGGAAACAGTAGGAAGAACAATTAGCCCTAGAGAAATGGAAAGTATTAAAGATGCTATAAAGGTTTATGGAATAAATCCAGATGTACTTTCATATAGTTTCAAATATTGTTCAGAAAAGGATAAACTTAATATAAATTATATAATTACCGTGGCTAAAAGTTGGGCAGAAAAAGACTGCGTAGATGTTTTGCAAGTTAAGAAGTTGCTAAACACTGAAAGTAAAGAAAATTTCAGATATAATAAGATATTCAAAAGACTTGGTTTCAACAGAACGCCGGGCCCTGCAGATGTTGCTATAATGAAAAAATGGTTTGATGAATTGGGCTATACCTTGGATAAAGTGCTAGATGCATGCGATAAAACAGGTGGAATCAGAAATCCCAATTTGAACTATGTAAACAAAATTCTTATGAATTGGAGAGAAGAGTCCAAGCAAAAGGGTGTAGATATAAATAGTAATTTATCCGAGTTAATTAGTGATGAAGACTTGGAAAAGTACTTAAAAGAACTTAGATACAAAGAAGAAGAAGAAAGCAGAGAGAAATTAAACGAAATTTATGGTAAACTTCCTGAAGTTCTGGAAATAGACAAAGCCATAGATATTATAGAAAATGAATTCCCTAAAACAGTTTTAATGGGGGTTAAAGGAAAAGAAAAAAGAGAAAAACTAAAAAGCGAAATAGTTGAATTAAATTTTGAAAGAGCGGAAATTCTAGAAAATAAGGGATATCCTGCAGATTATACAGATATTAAATATTTGTGCAGTAAATGTAAAGACAAAGGATATCTCGAAAATGGAGGTAAATGCAGTTGTATTGGATCAAGAAGAGAAGAGGCAAAGATGTGGATACAGAAGAACAAAATTCCGCTGTAAAAAAGAAAAAGAAAACAAAAGAAGCTAAAGAGAAACCAGCTAAAGAAAAAAAAGGTATCAATTTAGGGTTTAGGAAAAGCAAAGAGAAAAAGAAAAAAAAGTTATTTAAGAGCAAAGAAGAACGGTTAGAGCTAAAAAAACAAAGAAAAGCTAAACGTAAAAGCAAAAATAAAAAATTAGTGAATAAAATCCTTACTTCAGCTGCAAACATGATTTCTTTGCATGATAAAGCACAAGATTTTTGCCTTATATTGATAAGAAAAATTGCGGTAGCTATCGTAAGTCAGCACCATAGAAATGTTAAAAATTTAACTGTGCATAGAAAAGAGCTTATATCAACTAGTATTGGTCTTGCTGTAGTGTTATTTGTTATGTTTTCAGTATTCAATAATAATATGATTTATAGTTATTCGTATAACGGAAGATCATTAGGTTATGTGGAAAGAGAAGATGACGTACTTAAAATACTTGAATTAGCGGGGGAATCACTATCAGAACAGACAAGTTCTAATGTTGAAATTGTTCCATATGAAAATGTAACATTCAAAACTGTTTCCGCAGCAAATAAAGATGTAGATGATATAGATACGGTTTTAAAAAGATTAACATACATGACAGACTTAGAGGTTAAAGCATATGGTATATATTCTGGCGAAGAGTTGTTGGTAATAGTAGAAAGTCAAGATAAAGGCCTTACGACGCTATCAAAGGTTAAAGAATACTATATGCCTAAAGATGATAACGTTGAATATTTGAGTGCCGAATTTAAGGAAGAGATTGAGTTTAAAGAAATAGATACCACACTTGTTAATGTAAACACTCCCTCAGTAGCTGCAGAAAAGTTAGTGAATGGAGAACAAACAGTTATAAATCATGTTGTAAAGCCTTCAGAAACTTATGAAGAAATAGCATCAATATACGGGATAAGTGTGAATGAATTACTGGCTCAAAATTCAGGGGTAAATCAAGACACGGCAACTGAAGGAGAAACCTTATTTGTTGTTTCTGTAGCTCCGGTATTAACATTAGTAACTGTAGAGGAAAGAGTTTCTGCCGAAGAAATAGGATATGAAACAAAAGAAAAAGAGTCAGGTTACTATTATGAAGGTGAAGAGATTGTAAGTGTAAGAGGATCTAAAGGAAAAGCTATTACAGAAGCGAGAATAACGAGAGAAAACGGAAAAGAAACGGAACAAGAGATAATAAGGCAAGAAGTTCTTGAAGAACCTACAACTGAAATCATCCTTATCGGTACGAAACCAGTTCCCCCTAAGCAAGGGACAGGTGAATATACCTCTCCCGTTAAGAGTGGAATACTCACATCGGGATATGGAATGAGATGGGGAAGAATGCATTATGGAATCGATTTAGCAGCACCTGTAGGAACACCGCTACATGCTGCGGATGGAGGAACTGTAACATTTGCAGGATATAAAGGAGCTTATGGTTATTGTATTATAATTGACCATGGTGCTAATAATGAAACGCTTTATGGACATTGTAATTCCTTGGCAGTATCAGTTGGTGATAAGGTATTTAAGGATCAAGTAATAGGCACAGTAGGTAATTCAGGAAGAAGCACAGGTCCTCATTGTCACTTCGAAGTACATATTAACGGATCGACAGTTAATCCACAATTATACTTATAAAATAATGAGCCGAATATAAAATTTCGGCTCATAGTATTAATTCATAAAGGAAATATATGAATAAGAAAAAAGCAAAAAATAATTGGTTTAAAACAATCATAACGGTAATTGCTGTAATTCTTTGTATAACCATAGGGTATTCTATAAAGACCATTGTTTCATTGCATATAGAAAACGAAGAATTAAAAGAAGAAAAACAAGAACTAATTGACGAAAGAGATAAACTTAAGTTGGAACTAGAAAATGTAAACACTGCAGAATTTATAGAAGAGCAAGCTAGGCTTCAATTAAAGCTTATTAAACCAGATGAAATTCTGTTTGTGTTGCCTGAGGAAGTAGATGAAGAAAATTAAAGTTGAAGAAGCGATTATAGTTGAAGGAAGAGATGATACCCAAGCCATTAATAATGCTTTAGATTGTATGACTATCGAGACCCATGGATTTGGTATTACAAAAAATACTTGGAAGCTCATAGATAGAGCATATAAAGAAAAAGGTATAATAGTGTTCACAGACCCAGATTTTTCAGGCAGGGAAATAAGGAAAAGAATTACAAAGGCGTTTCCCAAAGCAAAACAAGCATATTTACCTTTAAAAGAAAGTATTAAAAATGGTGACATAGGCATAGAAAATGCTAAACCTGAAGCTATAATAAAAGCAATAGAAAAGGTTCACTATGCTGTAAAAAATAGCGAAACAGATATTGATATGAGCTATATATATTCCAAAGGGCTAATAAGTAAGGAGAATTCTTCTGAACTCAGAGAAAAAGTATGTGACATATTAGGCATTGGATACTGTAATGGCAAAACTTTTTTGAAGAGGCTTAAAGCTTTTAACATTAGCAAAAATGAAGTAGAAGAAGCATTAAGGAAAATAAAGAATGAAAATATATGAAAAGCTTTATTCACCTAAAACTATAAATACGATTAAAAAAGATTATGGTTTTAGCATAAAAAAGAATTTAGGGCAGAACTTTTTAACTGACATTAACGTTATTGACGAGATCATTAAAGGTAGCTTAATAACTGATAATAGCTTAGTGGTGGAAATTGGTCCGGGCATAGGTGTTTTAACAAATGAAGTATCAAAAATAGCCAAGAAAGTAATAGCTATAGAAATAGACAAAAAATTGATTCCTATACTTAATGACATTTTTGAAGATTTAGATAACGTTGAAGTTATTAATGATGATATATTAAAAACAAATATAAATGACATTATAAATAAGCAAGAAGGAATTACCAACGTAAGAATAATTGGTAATTTACCATACTACATTACGACCCCTATTATAATGAAACTTTTAGAGGACAAAGTGGGAGCAGATAGTATAACAGTCATGATGCAAAAAGAAGTTGCCTCTAGAATAGCTGCAAATCCAGGTGATAAGGATTGTGGCGCTATAACTTATGCAGTTAATTATTACAGTTCGGTTTCTAAAATATGTAATGTATCTAAAAACGTTTTTTATCCCATGCCCAATGTTGATTCTACGGTTCTCAGAATGGATATCCACAAAGAAAAGACATATAACGTAAAATATGAAGAAATGTTTTTTAAATGTATTAAAGCAGGTTTTGGACAAAGAAGAAAAACACTTTTAAATTCTCTTAGTAGCTTAAGAGAATTCAGTAAGGATGATATAAAAAAAGCGTTAGAAGAAACGGATGTAGACTTTAATAGAAGAGCAGAAACCTTAAGCATAGAAGAGTTTAGCAAAATATCTAATGTTTTAGGAATGAAAGGAAAACTGAGTTGAATTGGTTAAGAAAGATTAATATTTTTAAAAAAGAAATTAAAAAATTTGAAGCTAGCGAAAATTATATTAAATATTTAGGTAAACTAGTAATAATTGCAATACTTTTAAATTTATTTATAGAGACATTTGCAAGACAGTCTAGGGGAATGACTCAAGGTCTTATGTATATGGTTACAAATCCTTTGGTATTCATTTGCAATACCTTAATTATTATTTCGGTGCTTTCAATATCGATATTGGTACATAAAAGGAATTTCCTCCTAATTTTACTTAGTACCCTTTGGGTAGCCCTAGGTATTGTTAACGGAGTAATTTTAGCAAAAAGAATGACCCCTTTTACATTATATGATATGCAAAATGCAAAAGATGGATTTTCAATATTAGAAAGTTACATGTCCCATAATCAAATAATATTATTAATAGTAGCTGCAGTGATATTACTTTTACTAACAATAGTTTTGTTTATAAAAGGAAGCATGTGGGTTAATATAAACTATAAGCATGCGATAGGAGCAATACTCCTTATAATTTTAATAACTTTGGGAACAACGTTTGCGTTAATCAAAGTTGGCCTATTAAGCACATTCTTTGGTAATTTAAATTATGCGTATAATGATTATGGCGTTCCCTATTGCTTCATCAACACTTCTTTAAATAAAGGAATATCAAAACCCTTAGGTTACTCAAATGAAATGATAGATGGAATCATAACCAATGGCGATGAAAATAAAAAAAATGAAATATTAACCCCCGAAGACATAGATGTTGATATGCCAAATGTTGTAATTGTTCAATTGGAATCATTTGTTGATCCGTCGTGGTACAATCATATTGAGCTTTCCAATGACCCTATTCCTACATTTACAGAATTATCAGAAAATTATACATCAGGATCCTTCACGGTTCCAGCTTGCGGTGCAGGCACAGCAAATACAGAATTTGAAGTACTTACGGGATTAAGTGCAAAATTCTTTGGTCCTGGAGAATATCCATACAAGGGAGAACTTAGGAATAAAACTTTGGAAAGTTTAGCATATGTATTTAAGAATTGCGGTTATGGCACACATGCTTTACATAATCACAGAGCAGTTTTCTATAACAGAAACGAAGTATACGGTAATCTAGGGTTTGATACGTTCACGCCAGTGGAATATATGAATGGAATAACAAAAACCCCGAATAACTGGGCAAAGGATGAAGTTTTAACTGGTGAAATTATGGATGTTATCACTATGTCACAAGAAAAAGATTTCATCTTCACTGTATCAGTTGAAGGACATGGTAGTTATCCAAGTGAACAAGTTTTTGAAAAACCATATACTACAGTTACTGCGGACGATGACTATACTAAATGGCGATATGAGTATTATGTAAATGAAATGCATGAAATGGATAAATTCATTAAAGAACTGGTTGAGGAACTTGAAAATAATGGTGAAGATACAGTACTACTTATATATGGTGACCACATTCCTGCTTTGGACATACTAGAAGATCAATACGGTGATGGAGATTTATACAAGACCCAGTATGTTATTTGGGACAATATGAATCTAGCAGAAAATGACGAAGATATATATGCGTATGAAGTAGGAGCAAAACTCTTGAAATCAATTAAATTAGATAAAGGAACCGTTTTTAATTATCAAAAAGCAGTACCCAATGATTCGATCGAATTTCTTACTGGCTTAAAAGCATTGGGATATGATATGTTATACGGAAAGAATTACTGCTTGGACGAAAAAGTTTACGAGGCAGCAGATATAAGTTTAGGAACTAAAGAAATTAAAATTAACGAAGTTAACAAAATTGGTAGTAAATACTATATTATGGGTGAAAATTTCACAGAACACAGTAGAATAACTTTGAATGGGCACGTTTTAAAAACAATATACTTGAGTCCAACACTAATAGGCCTAAATGAAAACGTGGACCCAAAAGACATAAAAAACATGAGAGTAAGTCAGATAGATACCAAAAGTAAAGAAATATTAGCTACTTGTGAAGATTAAGGATTTGCCATGGAAACTTTAGAAACAAAAAGATTAATATTGAGAGCTTGGAATATAGATGATGCAAAAGCTTTATACGAGTATGCAAAGCATCCAGATGTTGGCCCACATGCGGGATGGAAACCCCATGAAAGTGTAGAAGAGTCTTCTAAAATATTAAAAGAGATATTACTACCTGCGGAAGCATGGGCTGTAATATATAAAGAAACTGATGAAATAATTGGTAATATCGCTTTAGAAACTGATAGGATAAGACCAGGGGTACTTAGTAAAGAACTTGGATATGGTTTAAAGCATGAATGGTGGGGTAAAGGTATTATTACAGAGGCATCAAAAGAAGTTATAAGGTTCGGATTTGAAGATTTGAACTTAGAGATTATTGCTATACATACTTCGGAAGTGAACAAAAGATCTCAAAGGGTTATAGAAAAATGTGGTTTCAATTATGAAGGTTTAATTAGATGTGCTACAAGAACACATAAGGGAGAATTAAGAAATTCCTATGTTTATTCCATTACAAAAGAAGAATGGATAAAAATAAATAGCAAAGAATAATTTAATCTTTGCCAGAATTTAAATAATCTCGCAATAGGTTCAAATCTAGTTTAACCAGTTTGCATTTTCCAATTTCTGTAGGTACTATGATGTTAATCTTATCTCTGTTTATACGTTTCGACATTATTGCGTAATTATATAGATCCTCAACTGAGTAATTGATCTCAGTATTAAATCCTAAGTCATTTAGTAGCAAATTTAATTCTTCAGAGATATCGTTATCAGTCAAATTCATGTTATAGGCTGCTTTTGCTTCGAAAACCATGCCTGCTGCTATTGCATGTCCATGAGAAATACTATAGCCGCTAAGCTTTTCAATTGCATGACCTATAAGATGACCAAAGCTTAGAAGTTGCCTTAAACTTTCTTCGTACTGGTCTGCTTCTACAATGGACTTTTTAATTGAAACGCAACGTTCAATAACATAATTATAGGAATTACTTTTAATTGGAGATAACAAATTTTTATCAGTTACCACAGCGTTTTTAACAGCTTCTGCAATTCCATCCATTCGTTTAACGGTTGGTAAAGTATTAAATACCATAGGGTCGCATAATACTATTAAAGGATTCCAAAAGCTACCAACAAGATTTTTACCCCTTAGTAAGTTAATGCCGGTTTTTCCGCCTACGGAAGAATCTAAAGAGGCAAGGTAAGAAGTTGGAATTTGCACATATTTGATTCCTCTCATATAAGAGGAAGCAACAAAACCTGCTAAATCACCGACAACACCACCCCCTAGAGCGATTATACAGTCAAATTTTGTGAGACCTTCATCTCCAATGGCTTCAATTATATTAGCGTAATTAGCTAGGCTTTTTGAGTGTTCTCCAGGAGGAAATACTACCTTAGAAGTTATATAACCGGCGTTTTCCAGACTAGATTTTACCTTACTCGCATAAAGGGAATTTACTGTACTATCAGTGATAATACAAAGCTTACAGGGTTTTAAATACTCCAATAAGTATTTGCCCAATGAATTAAGTAAATTTTCTTCAATAATTACATCGTAAGATGGATTTGTATTTATAGATATTTTAGTCATCTTTAAATCTCCTAACTAATAAATATTAACATAAATAACTTAAAATAACAATGAAGAGGCGTTAAATGATAAAACAAAGTGTTAAAAAGCCATTTACCATATTTGTAGCAATGGCAGTAATAATTATACTAGGACTAGTGTCATATATAAGAATGGTTCCGGATTTATTTCCTGAAATGGATTTGCCATATGTTGTGGTTTTAACACCATATCCAGGTTCTACACCGGAAAAAGTAGAAAGTGAAATTAATAAACCTTTGGAACGATCTTTTATGATGCTGGAAAATATAGAAAATGTGCAATCCACAGCAAATTCGAGCTATTCAGTAGTTACTCTTGAATTTAATGAAGAAGCTGATATAAATGATGTGGTTGTAGATATACTCCAAGATATTAATATGCACGAAGGATCTTGGGACGAAATGATTGGTACTTCTACTATAATGAAGTTAAATCCTAGCATGATTCCGGTCAGCGTTATGGCCGTTGAATATGAGGGCTACGAGATAAGTGAACTATCGAATTTTCTTGAAGAAGAACTTTTAGATGAACTGGAAGGTGTCACTGGAGTGGCTTCAGTTGATGCAAACGGAATATTGAAAGAAAGAATAATGGTATCAATTAATCAAGCGAAAATTGATAATCTAAATAATAAGATACTTGACGAACTAGATACAACTTTAGCAAATTCAAAAAATGAGCTCATAAGCCAAAAGAATGCATTAAATGAAGGATTAGTAAAAACCAAAGATGGTTTGGAAGAAATCGATAGTGGCCTTGATCAAGTTAATCAAGGATTGATAGGTATACAAGTTAGCAAAAGTCTTATTGATGGATTGGAAAATGTAGAAGATAGTGATGAATTAGATGATTTTATTGAAGAAAATGAAGTTGAACTTCCAATAGACGAGAATACTTTAACTCAATATACTACATTTAAAGAAAATTTAGACAGCCAAGAAAAAGAATTGCTTGAAACAAAGGAAACTCTTGAAAATTCAAAATCAGAGCTATTATCCACACAAGATACCATGATTGAAGCACAAGGACAACTAAGCGAAGCTTTAATTTCAATTGATGAACAAGCTAAAGAAGCTAGAAATCAAGCGGACATATCGGACAAGATAACCATAGATACGGTAGTGAATCTATTGAAAGCACAAAATTTTGACATGCCAGCTGGTTATGTAGGAGAAACTGATGATAGATTATTAATTAGCGTAGGTGATAAAGTAACCTCTCTTGATGCACTTAACAATCTTCTGTTAATGAATGTGGAGTTAGGAGATATTGAGGATATTAGATTAAAAGATGTGGCAGATGTATCTTTTGAAGACAACTCCAATTCAATATATGCTAATTTAAATGGAAACTCTAGTGTTATGCTAATGCTGTCAAAGCAGTCTAATTACGCAACTGCTTTGGTTTCTGGAAACATAAATAACAAAATTAACGAGCTTGAAAATCGTTATGAGGGCTTAAATCTAGTCCCATTAATGGATCAAGGTGAGTACATAAATGTAATGATAGCATCAATCTTAAAGAGTTTAATTTTTGGGGCTTTGTTTGCAATAATAATACTGTTTATATTTTTAAAAGATTTTAAACCTACTATTATTACCATAGCTAGTATACCGATATCCTTACTCTTTGCCATATTTTTAATGTATATGTTTGGGGTAAGTATAAACTTGATATCTATATCAGGTTTAGCGGTAGCCGTTGGTATGATTGTTGATAACTCGGTTGTTGTTATTGAGAATATTTATAGACTGAGAATGGATGGTTTCTCTGTAATAAAGGCATGTTATGCAGGTGCAAAGCAAGTTGCAGGAGCTATAACTGCATCTACATTGACAACTGTTTCAGTTTTTATACCGATTATCTTCATTCAAGGATTAACAAAGCAACTGTTTTCAGATATGGCTATAACGGTAGCAGTATCGTTGATTGCCAGCTTGATTGTTGGATTAACCTTAGTGCCTGCTATGTCATCAAAATTGCTAGTTAATACTATACCTAAGGAACCCAAAATAAACAAGCTTGCAACTAAATACAAGGAGACTCTAAGTTGGGCTCTTCATCATAAAGTATCGGTGTTAACAGGAGTAATATTGTTACTTGTTATAACTGGATCGACATTGATTTCAAAAGGTTTTATCTTTATGCCTGAAATGAATTCACCACAGGTAAATGTGGAAGTGGACTTTGCAGAGGATATAACATATGAAGTCATGAGCAAAAATGCAGATGAAATAGTTGGTGAAATATCTCAAATAGAAGGCGTAAGTGACGTTGGAACAATGATGGGAAACAACATGAGTGGTATGGAAATGGACGCTACTGACTATACTAATATAACCATGTATGTATTACTTGATATTGACAGTAATGTAAAAAGCAATGATGTTGAAAAAGCAATTGGCGAAATAAAAGTTCCCAAAGGAACCTCAATAAGTGCTGAAGGATCAGATGCATCTGATTTTACAGCTGCAATGGGAGGAGAGGGAGTTTCAATTGACGTAAAGGGAACAGATTTGTATGAATTACAAGAGGCTGCGTTAAGTATTAGTGAAAAACTTGAAACTGTAGAAGGAATAGAAACTGTAAATAACGGTTTAGATGATTCTGAACCAGAGCTACATTTTGTTGTTAATAAGAATGAAGCTATGAAAGATAACTTAATGATAGCATCAATATATGGAGCGATTAGTGAGAAATTAAACAACGAAAAATCAGCAACAGATATTTATATAGATGATAAGAACTATGAAGTAGTTGTATCTGCTAAGGAAAACAAAAATATTACGAGGGAAGAATTGGAAAACTTGACAATCAACGATACAAGTATGACAGGTGAAGACATAAGCGTTAATCTAGCAGATATAACAGAAACTATAGAAAGAAATACTTTAAGTGAGATTAATAGAAAGAATCAAAATAGAATTATAACGGTTGGTGGAACCTTAGAAGAAGGTTACAATATAACGTTAACAACGTCAAATGCAGAAAAAGCCATCGGGGAACTAGAATTACCGGAAGGTATAACTGTTGAATTTCATGGAGAAAATGAAACCGTTATGGACGGAATGAATAAATTAACTATAATGCTTTTACTTGGAGTTGTCTTTATATATTTGATTATGGTTGCACAATTCCAATCCTTAAAGTCTCCTTTTATTATAATGTTTACCATACCATTAGCAATGACAGGAGGTTTTCTAGCTTTGCTTGTTACTAATAGTTATCTTAGTGTGGTTGCTATGATAGGAATGGTAATGCTTGTAGGAATAATAGTTAATAATGGAATTGTACTTGTGGATTATACCAATCAGTTAAGAGCTAGAGGTAGAAAGAAGAAAGATGCTTTAACAGAAGCAGGAATTACAAGAATGAGACCTATACTTATGACAAGCTTGACAACTGTCTGTGGACTTATAGTAATGGCGTTAGGGAGAGAAATGGGAACAGAAATGATGCAGCCTTTGGCCATCGTTTGCATAGGTGGACTTATTTATGCTACGCTAATGACACTATACATAGTACCGTGTATATATGATTTATTACATGGAGAAGAATATAAAATTGTTAGGGAAGAAGAATTAGACGTTAGTGATATAATAGTCTAGGGTGATATATGAATTTAACAAAAGAAAACATGAAAAAGATTTTATTTTTAATAACATTTGCAGCAATCCTTGTATTGGTGGCGTTTAAGTTAGATACGATTTTCTCTGCCTTAGGGGGTATTATAAGTATTTTTAGTCCATTTATACTAGGTGGATCCATAGCATTTGTAATCAATGTCCCCATGACAGCAATAGAGAGAAAGCTTTTCCCCGATGAAAAATTAACTACCCAAAAAAAGAAATCAAGGGCAAGAATTATCAGCCTAGTTATATCAACGTTGATAATATTTGCTTTTATAATTTTAGTTATATTATGGGTGGTACCTGAACTTGGTGTTTCATTGTACAATTTTGCAGTTTCTTTACAATATGTTGTACCAGATTTCACGGATTGGCTTAATAATATTTCAGCGGGAAATGAAAATATTAATGATTTCATTAGTAATGTAACTTCTAATTTTGATGAAATATCAGATAATATAATTACATTTTTACAAGAAGGTGCTGTGGAACTTTTGTCTTCAGGAGTAACTATAGTCTCAACAATTGCAGGAGCAATTTTTAGCACTATTATTGGAATCGTTTTTGCCTGCTATATACTAGCACAAAAGGAAAATTTAAACAGGCAATTCAAAAAAGTTACGAAAGCCATATTTAATGAAAAAGTAAATGGCATATCGTTAAAAATCTTTAAGATGATTTATGATTCTTTTTATAACTTCTTAAGTGGTCAATGTATTGAAGGCTTAATCACAGGGGCTATGTTTTTCATAGTGCTTACAATTTTCAATTATCCATATGCCGAAGTGATCGCAGTAGTCGTTGGAGTTTCAACATTAATTCCGATATTTGGAGCTATTATAGGAACGATAATAGGAGCAATATTTGTTCTTACAGTAGAACCTATAAGAGTAATATCATATTTAATAATTTCAATAATATTACAGCAGATAGAAGGGAATGTTATTTATCCTCATATTGTTGGCAATAGATTGGGATTACCCTCTGTTTGGGTGCTAGTTGCCGTTACGGTGGGAGGTAGTTTGTTTGGTGTGGCTGGAATGATATTGTTTATACCTATAACATCAGTGTTTTATCAACTGTTTAGGGAATGGGTAAATAATAGAGTTAAACAGAAAGGAGAGGCTTTGCCTGAATAATTATGACAGAAGAAATAATAAAGGAAAAAACTCAAAATCAAGAAGAGAGACCGGAAGTAGAAGGTATATTGGATATAGCAGATGGAGGGTTCGGGTTTTTGAGATTTAATAATTACCTAACATCTCAAAAAGATGTTTATGTATCCCCTGCTCAGATAAGAAGGTTTAGGCTAAAAACAGGAGACAAAGTAAAAGGCGTATCCAGGCTTCCCAAAGAGTCGGAGAGATTTGGAGCCCTTTTGTATGTACTTTCGGTTAACGGGGAAGATCCAGAAGTTTCCAAAAAAAGGGCAAACTTCGATGATTTAACCCCAATATTCCCAAAGGAAAAATTGTCTTTGGAAGAATCAAGCATAGAACTTTCAACAAGAATAATCGATTTAGTTGCGCCAATAGGCAAAGGGCAAAGAGGCTTAATTGTGGCGCCTCCAAAAGCGGGTAAGACAGTTTTGCTTAAAAAAATTGCACATAGCATGGAAAGACAGTATCCAGAGATTGAAATAATAGTACTTTTGGTAGATGAAAGACCAGAAGAAGTTACTGATATGAAAAGGTCATTGGAAAGAGGTGAAGTAATTTACTCGACTTTTGACGAAGTACCAGCACACCACGTTAAAGTCGCTGAAATGGTGTTAAATAGGGCAAAAAGATTGGCTGAGCATGGTTCAGACGTAGTCATCTTGTTAGATAGTATTACCAGGTTAGCTAGAGCATATAACATGGTAGTACCGTCGTCTGGGAGAACACTTTCAGGTGGGCTTGATCCTGGAGCTTTGCATCCGCCTAAAAAATTCTTTGGTGCTGCAAGAAATATCGAGGAAGGTGGAAGTATTACAATACTAGCCACGGCATTAGTTGATACAGGCAGCAAAATGGATGATGTAATTTACGAAGAGTTTAAAGGCACTGGAAATATGGAACTTCATTTGGATAGAAAACTTAGTGAAAGAAGAATCTTCCCGGCCATTGAATTGAACAAATCGGGCACAAGGAGAGAAGATTTGCTTTTAAGTAAAGATGAATTTTCAGCAATGTGGAAAATAAGAAGAGCGTTGTCCAACGGTAGCGTACAAGAAATTACAGAAACAATAATTGATAATATTTCTCATACAAAAAATAATAAGGATTTTGTCAAGATTATTCAAAAGACAAAACTTGGGGAATAAAGAGGTGATTAATGGATTTAAAAAAAGTTTTTTTAAAAGACTCCTGTCCAAGTAAAATAGGGGGGCAAGCAATTATGGAAGGTGTTATGATGAAAAGTTCAGATAGAACTGCCATAGCAATCAGACTTCCTGATAATAGAATATATTTAAAAACTGAGAAAAACAAAAAACTAGGGAAACTTTCAAAGGTGCCAATTTTGAGAGGAGTAGTTGTATTTATTAATTCTTTAGTTACAGGAACAAAGACTTTAATGAAATCAGCAGAAATCCTGGAAAATTATACCGAAGAGGTTGAAGAAAATACAGCATTTGAAAGATGGCTTGAGAAGAGTTTTGGTAAAGAACACTCTTGGAATATATTAATAACAATAACTGTTATAATTTCTCTTCTATTTACGATAGGAGTCTTCATTTTATTTCCCACGGCAGCTGTAAATTGGGTTGGAATATTTACAGATTCTTCCACGCTATTAAATTTGATAGAAGGAATATTTAGAATTGTGCTATTTGTAGTGTATATACTTCTCATATCAAAAATGGAGGATATAAAAAGGGTTTTCCAATACCATGGGGCAGAGCATAAAACTATTCATTGTCTTGAAAATGAACTAGAATTGACGCCAGAAAATGCAAAACAATTTTACACATTACACCCAAGATGTGGGACCAGTTTTTTAATGTTTGTAATGGTTATTAGCCTTATTATATTTTCACTATTGGGATGGCCTGATTTGTTACTTAGAATACTATCAAGAATAGTGTTAATTCCTATAGTTGCAGGATTAAGCTATGAGCTTTTAAAGTGGGCAGGAAGAAGCGATAATGTCCTAGTCAGAATACTTAGTATGCCTGGTCTTTATTTGCAAAAATTAACCACAAAAGAGCCTGAAAAAAATCAGTTAGAAGTGGCTATTGTATCTGTAAAAGCCGTACTTGTCGATGAAAGCTATCCATGTGTAGAAGGAATAGTGGATTTAAATGCCAATATTATACAAGACGAGGGAAAGTCAGATGACGATAAGAGAACTGATTAACTTAGGTGTTTTAAAGTTGAACAGCTGTAATATTAAAAATTCTAAAAATGAGGCAAGATTACTAATGTGCCATATTTTAAAATTTACATACAGCGACCTATTTTTGAAAATGGAAAATAATATTGATGAAGATTATATTAAAAACTATTTGAGCTTAATAAGCAAAAGATGTGAAGGTGTACCATTACAGCAAATAACAAAAATACAAGAATTTATGGGACTAAAATTGAAAGTGAATAGTAAAGTTCTTATTCCTAGAAGAGAAACTGAAGAGCTAGTAGAGCAGGTCCTAAAGAGAATTAAAAATAATTTCAAAGTACTTGATTTATGTGCAGGTAGCGGTGCCATAGGAATAGCGATTGCAAGACTTTCCAATGCAAGTGTAATATGCGTTGATATTAGCAAAGAAGCCCTATTGGTAGCAGAAGAAAATACAATAATTAACGGTGTTTCAGAAAAAGTTAGATTGCTTCAAAGTGATATGTTCGAAAATATTAATGAAGAATTTGATATTATAGTATCAAACCCGCCCTATATAAAAACCCATGACATAAATAATTTAGAAAAAGAAGTTAAGGCACATGAACCTTTAATAGCATTAGATGGTGGAATGGATGGATTAAAATATTATGGGCTTATTGTAAATGAAGCTTTTAAACATCTTAAAAGAGAAGGTTTGTTAGCATTGGAAATAGGGTTTGATCAAGGGGAAGAAATAAAGCACATATTTGAAAATAGTGGATACTATAAAGATATTATCATCTTAAAAGATCTTTCAGGTAAAGATAGAATATTGATGGCTCAAAAAAAGGAGGCAGAAGAATGAAATTAGCTATAATATTTGGAGGGAAGTCTCCAGAGCATGAAATTTCATGTAAATCAGCAGTAACTATTTTGGGATGGCTAGATAAAAGTAAATATGAAGTATTAAAAATTGGAATAACAAAAGAGGGCGATTGGTTATTAACAGAGGCTCCTTTGGAAGATATAAAAAATTGTAAGTGGGAAAATGTATCATCAAATAAGAAAATATTCATAAATCCAAGTCCTAAGGACAAAGAATTTATTACAAATGATGGTAATAAATATTTAATTGACTGTGTATTTCCTGTGCTACATGGAGAACACGGAGAAGATGGAGATATTCAAGGATTATTGGAACTGATGGAAATCCCTTATGTAGGGCCAAAGGTGAAGTCATCGGCCTGCTGTATGGATAAATCATTTACTAAGCAGATAGCATCATCTACAGGAATTAAGATGGCTAAACATATAGTGATTAATAAATTTGATTTCGAAAAAGACAAGGGAAAAACCTTGACTGAAATTGAAAGTTTCCATAACGGAAAATTCCCATTGTTTGTAAAACCTTGTTCCACAGGTTCATCTGTAGGAGTCTCTAAGGTTCAGGAAACAAAGGACTTGAAGCATGCTTTAGTAGAATCGTTTAAATACGATAGCAAGTCTTTCGTTGAAGAAATGGTAGTCGGAAGAGAAATTGAAGTAGCTGTTTTAGGAAACAATAATCCTAAAGCTACTTTGCCTGGAGAGATAATTTCAGCAGGAGAGTTTTACGATTACGATTCTAAATATAATAACCCTAACTCAGTGGCGGAATTAGCCATTAATCTTACAGAAGATAAAATAACCGATTTCAGAGAATCTGCAATAAAACTATATGAGGCACTAAATTGTAAAGGAATGGCACGAGTCGATTTTTTCTTAAATAAAGAAAATGATATAATTTTCAATGAAATCAATACTATACCTGGTTTTACAAATATTAGCATGTATCCTAAACTATGGAACGAAGAGGGTCTTACTGGCGAAGAATTGGTGGAGGAGCTAATTAAATTAGCTGTGGATAATGAAAGATAAAATGCCTAAAGGGGCAAAGATTATTTTAGAAAAGTTGAATAGTTATAATCATGAGGCATATCTAGTAGGTGGTTGCGTTAGAGATTTTTTAATGGGGGAAATTCCTAAAGACTGGGATATAACCACATCTGCATCTCCCAAAGAAGTAAAAGAATTGTTTTCAGAATACAAACTATTTGAGTTTGGTATTAAGCACGGGACCATTAGTATAATAATAGAAGGAAACTCGTATGAAGTGACAACATATAGAGAAGATGGGGAATATCTAGATTCTAGAAGACCCGAAACTATAAATTTTACCAAATCGCTATCCCAAGACTTAAAAAGACGTGATTTTACAATAAATGCCATGGCCATGAATTCTAAAGGAGATGTGGTAGATTTATATAATGGTGAAAAAGATTTAAACAGTAAATTTATTAGATGTGTGGGAAATCCAAAAGAAAGAATTGGAGAAGATGCTCTTAGAATATTGAGGGCTTTGAGGTTTGCTGCTCGCATGGGGTTTCAAATAGAACAAAATACAAGTGATGCAATAAATTCTGAAAAGAACTTATTGCTAAAAATTTCCTTGGAGAGAATAAACGATGAATTTGATAAAATTTTGCATGGTGAATATGCAACAAATATACTAAGGGAATATAGAGATGTGATTGCTGTATTTATACCAGAAATAAAAGAGCTTTTTGATTTTGAACAATGCAACCCATATCATATATATGACGTTTATGAACACACATTAAAAGCCGTTGAAGAAATAGAAAATTGCGATAATAATAGGTTAATGGCTTTTTTACATGATATAGCAAAACCTAGATGCTTTATAATAAAAGATGGATGGGGCCATTTTTATCATCATGAAAGCAAAGGGGCAGAACTTGCTAAAATTATTCTAAACAGATTAAGGTATGACAATAAAACGATAGATGATATAGCGTTTGTTATAAAAACGCATGGAACGGTTTTCAATCCTGATATTAAATACGCAAGGCATAAATTAAATCAAATGGGAGAAAAAAGACTTAGAATGCTAATGGCTTTAGAAAAAGCAGATGTAAAAGCTCAAAACCCGCAAATTATAATGGAAAGACTGGATAACATTAAAAAGTTTGAAAGCTGTGTAGATACAGTTATTGAGGAAAAGCATTGTTTTTCCGTAAAAGACCTTAACATAGATGGCAACGATTTAATAGAGTTGGGATATACGAGAGGACCATTTGTAGGAAAAGCACTTAATGATTTATTAATAGAAGTGATGAATGAAGACATAATAAATGACAAAAAAATATTGATAAAAAGAGCAATAGAAAAATTAAATATACTAAAAAAAAGAGAAGGCTAATAATATCCGCCTTCTCTTCACGTGCTAAATATTTGATAATTAATTAATATTTGCTTTTTTTAGCAATTTATCCCATTTCATATCTACGTATGCTTGTGCATCTTCTATCATCCACTCATTACCTGCTTTAAACATATGAGAGAATCTGCTCTGCATTGACAGAAATTCTTCAACAGGTAATTTCTCTTTTGGAATATAGTTTATTTTCCATACGCCATTTTCAATTTCATAAAGGGGCCATACACAGGTATCCACAGCTTTTTTGCATAATTCTGGAAGCTTACTTGCTTCATATCCCCAGCCTCTTGGACATGGAGACAATATGTTTAAAAAGCATGCTCCATCAGTGTAATGAGCTTTATGAGCTTTATTGTGTAAATCTTTAAAATTTCCCATGAAAGTGGTCTGTGCAACATAGGGAACATTGTGAGAAGCAATTATTTCTGTTAAATCTTTTTTATTTTGAACTTTCCCATAGGATTGGGATCCTGTTGGACTAGTTGTAGCATCAGCAAACCTAGGCGTTGAAGATGAACGTTGTATTCCCGTGTTCATATAGGCTTCGTTGTCATAACACACATAAACCATATCCGTGTTTCTTTCCATTGCGCCAGAAAGTGCTTGAAAACCTATATCATAAGTACCGCCATCTCCTCCGATTGTAATAAATTTGAAATTTCCGCTAATTTTACCCTTTTTCTTCATGGATTCATATGCTGCTACAGAACCAGAACAAGTAGCGGCTGCATTTGCAAACGCACTATGTATATAGCTATCTTCATATGAAGTATATGGATACATAAAAGAAGAAACTTCTAAACAACTAGTAGCATTAGATATTACTGCCTTATCACCTTCATCTAAGGCTCTAAGGACCCCTCTAACTGCAATTCCTGCACCGCAACCGGCACACAATCTATGACCACCGACAAATCTCTCCTTTTTCTCCAATTCATCTTTAAATTTATATATCATTATTCATCCCTCTTATCTCTAACTCCGATATATCTATAAGTATCTTTAGTATCGGTACCATTTAACATATCATTGAATATACTTATAAAATCTTCAACTTTAATATCACGACCACCTAAACCGTATATATAATTTATTATGCTAGGTTTTTCGTCAGTTTCATATAGAGCATTTTTTATATCACTATATAAAGGTCCGCCCATTCCAGAAAAGCTTTCTGCTTTATCCATAACGGAAATGGTTTTTATATTTTTCAAGGTATCGGCAATAATTTTGCCTGGGAATGGTCTGAAAACTCTTAATTTAATTAACCCTACTCTTTTACCTTCTTGTCTAAGTGATTTTACTGCTTCCTTTGCGGTTCCAGCGCTAGAGCTTAGGATAACGATTGCACAATCCGCATCTTCCATCATAAATTCTTCAAAAAAACTACAACCTCTACCAGATATTTTAGCAAATTCTTTTGCGATGTTTTCTATAGAATTATATGAAGTATTCATAGCTTCCGCCTGTGCTCGCTTTATTTCCATATAATATGGGATAGTTGCAAAAGGTCCCGCCATCATTGGACTGTTTTCTTTTAACATATAATTGTCAGGTTCATAAGTACCAACAAAAGATTTTACTACTTCGTCTTCTAGCAATTCAATATTAGATACTCCATGACTTGTGATGAAACCATCTTGACAAACCATGACGGGAAGTCTAGTAGCCTCAGCTATTGAATATGCCTGTATATAATTATCATAAGCCTCTTGGTTAGATTCCGAATAAAGCTGTATCCACCCTGAATCTCTAGCACCCATGGTATCTGAATGGTCATTATTTATATTGATGGGGCCAGATAAAGCTCTATTTACAACAGCCATTACAACAGGTAATCTTGATGCAGAAACTACGTATAGGATTTCCCACATATAAGCGAGTCCTGCAGATGAAGTGGCCGTTGTAGCTCTAGCTCCAGATGCTGCTGCTCCCATACAGGCAGACATTGCGCTATGTTCTGATTCCACTGCTATAAATTCAGTATCCACTTGCCCATCTGCCAAATACTTAGAAAAATACTGGGGTATTTCAGTGGAAGGGGTAATTGGGAAAGCGGCCATAACATCTGGCTCAACTTGCTTCATAGCATAAGCAACTGCTTCGTTTCCTGACATTCTTTCTTTTATGCTCATAACTAGCCCTCCTTTACCATTTTTATAGCATTAACAGGACAAACGTTTTCACATATACCACAGCCCTTACAGTGATCATAATCAAACTCAAGTCTTTTCTTATCTTTGATTGGAATGCTTGAATCTGGACAATAGGGAGCGCATAATAAGCATTGAGTACATTTGTCCCAATCAATAATTGGCTTTAATCTTCTCCATTCCCCCGTAGAAAAATTCTTAGAATTAGCAGGTTCGTATATTTCGCCACCTATAGTAATATCTTGCCAGGGAGTTTTGGTATTTATACTCATTTTCATCCTACCATAACCTCCTCCATGGACATTTTCAAAGCGGCTATGTTCCCCTCGATTAGATGGGGTTTTTTTTGAAATTTTTTCTTCAATGATTCTTCCATATCTTTTATAAATTGATGATTATCAATTAGATTCGTGATTTTAACAGCCGCCGCCAACATTGGGGTATTGGGAAAACTTTTACCTAGTGTTTGCATGGAAATATTATTAGCATCTAAAACGCAAATCTTACCTTCAAACCCTTTTGTACTTTTTCTTATTTCCTCTGGTGATTTTGTAGTATTAACTATTAATGCTCCGTTTTTGTTTAATCCGCTTGTTACATCTACGGAGTTTAAAAGAGTTTCATCCACAACCACAACATAATGGGGGTTATAGATATTCGAATGAACATGACACTGATTCTCAGATATCCTGTTATAGGCAGTTATAGGTGCGCCCATTCTTTCAGGACCGTACTCGGGAAAACCTTGTACGTGTTTGCCAGCGCTGAATGCAGCATCTGCCAATAACAAACAAGCCGTTTTTGCGCCTTGCCCGCCTCTTCCGTGCCATCTTATTTCGGTTACATTATTTTTTTTCTCCATATCTCTCTCCTTTTAATAATAACCTTAGTTGTACCAAAAAAGCTTTCGTCATTTGAGATGAAAGCTCAATGTAAATTGAAGGACTCAATTTACTAAACATGCGAATTTCCTATGCCACGTGTAACCCAAATTGCTTGCATAGGCAAGGGCAAATGCCTCTTGTATTAAATTCTATACATATTGTACAAGAGTAAATACAATATGTCAAGGCTTTTTGTGAATAATTACAATTAAATTTATTAGATTTTGTTATTTTAAATAATTATGATTATAATTTGTATAAAAAACTCTTAATCCCCCTTGATTTATAAGGCTTTGTGTGATAATATAGTTAAGCTGTACGGTGGTATAGCAAATATTATTGTGACGATACACAGGAAGAGGTGAAGCATGAAGGAAGGAATCCATCCTGATTATAAGGAATGTAAAGTAACTTGCGCATGCGGTAATACTTTTATGACGAAGTCTACAAAGGAAGAAATGAGAGTTGATGTTTGTTCAGAATGTCACCCATTCTTTACCGGACAGCAGAAATTTATTAACCGTGGTGGACGTGTTGATAAATTCAAAAACAAGTACAACATCGATTAATAATCAGCAGAGATAAACCGGAATTTTATTCCGGTTTTTTTACGAGTTTAACGCAATTTTAAGTTGTTTTATGATATAATAATTAGTTAGAAAAATGAAGGGGAATAGTTATGTTTGACAAATTAGAATTTATTCTGAATAAATATGAAGAACTATCCGTTAAGGTTTCAGATCCCGACATTATTGGAAATCAACCAGTATGGCAAAAATATATAAAAGAAATGGGTGAAATGGAACCTATAGTAAACGAATATAAAGGATATAAGTTGGCAAAAGCTGATTATGCTGAAGCCAAAGATATTCTTGATGTTGAAAACGATGCAGAAATGAGAGAGTTTGCAAAAGAAGAAATATCTCGCTTGGACGTAGAGCTAGAAAAATACGAAAGTCGTTTAAAGTATTTACTTTTACCAAAAGACCCTAATGATGATAAAAACGTTATATTGGAGGTCAGAGCAGGAACAGGTGGAGATGAAGCTGCCTTATTTGGCCAAAATCTTTTGAGAATGTATTTAAGATATGCTGAAAGAAATAGATGGAAGGCCGAAATAATTGACATGAATGATACCGAAATTGGGGGAGTCAAAGAAGCGGTAATCATGATTAAAGGTAAAGGTGCATATTCTAGACTTAAATATGAAAGCGGCACTCATAGAGTTCAGCGAGTCCCTGAAACTGAGTCCAGTGGAAGAGTTCATACTTCAGCTGCTACAATTGCGGTATTGCCAGAAGTTGATGATGTGGAAATTAATGTTGATCCAAATGAGGTGCGTGTCGATGTATACAGAGCTTCAGGCAACGGAGGCCAATGTGTAAATACAACAGATTCCGCTGTTAGACTTACTCATGTTCCTACAGGACTAGTAGTTACTTGTCAAGATGAAAAATCACAAATAAAAAACAAAGAAAAGGCATTTAAGGTGCTTAAGGCAAGACTTTATGATCTAATGATGAGTAAGCAAAATGAAGAAATATCAGAACAAAGAAAAAGTCAGGTTGGAAGCGGGGATAGGTCAGAAAGAATCAGAACATATAATTATCCTCAAGGCAGAGTTTCCGACCATAGAATAGGGCTTACAATATACAAGTTAGAAAATTTTTTAGATGGTGAAATAGATGAAGTTGTAGATGCTCTCATTACTCACGATCAAACAGAAAAGATGAAAAACTTTTAAAATGAAAACATTGAAACTTGATATAACAAAAAAGAATATAGAATTAGCTGGTAATATAGTTAAAACAGGTGGCTTAGTAGCCTTTCCCACTGAAACGGTTTATGGCTTAGGCGCAAATGCAATGGATGAAGTAGCGGTGGGTAAAATTTATAAAGCTAAAGGAAGACCTTCTGACAACCCAATGATTATCCACATTGCTAAGATGGAACAGTTACAATTACTATGTGAATCTTTTTCTGAAACAGCCAAAATTCTTATGGACATATTTTGGCCTGGACCCATTACATTTGTTTTAAAAAAGAAAAGTAGCGTTCCTGATATAACAACGGGTTTACTAGATACAGTTGCAGTTAGAATGCCATCAGATGAAATAGCCGTAAAGCTAATTAATTCAGCAGGGCTGCCGATAGCGGCTCCAAGTGCAAATTTATCTGGCTCTCCTAGTCCAACTAAAGCAGAAGATGTGTTAGAGGATATGATGGGGAGAATAGATGCTGTATTAATGGGTGGAACTTGTCCTGTGGGGATTGAGTCAACTGTGGTTGATGTCACAAAAGAGGTTCCGGTTATACTTAGGCCGGGTTATATAACGAAGGAAGATATTGATAAAGTAGTAAATATTAAAGCGGTATTTGATGAATCTGTTTTCCAAAATCCTAAAGAACCAGGGTTTAAACCCAAGTCCCCAGGAATGAAGTATAAACATTATTCTCCTAAAGCAGATCTTAAAATAGTAAGAGGCCAAGATGAGAATTTGGATAAGACTATAGAAATTCTCAAAGAAAAATATTCGAATCAGGGCAAAAGTGTAGGAATCATATATTATGGGGATGATAATGAAAAAGCTGCAAGGAATTTCTTTTCTGATTTAAGAAAATTAGACAGAGAGAACATGGATATAATAATTACATCTGCATTAAAACCTAAAGGATTAGGGTTTTCTGTTATGAATAGAATGCTAAAGTCTGCAGGATATGAAGTTATAGATGCTGAGGAGGTATTAAATGATTGCGATAGCTAGCGACCACGGTGGTTTTGAGTTAAAAGAAGAGGTTATAAAAAAATTAAAAGCAGCAGGATATGAAATTAATGATATGGGTACATATTCTGAAGAATCTGTAGATTATCCGAACTACGGCAAGATTTGTGGCGAAGAAGTGGCAAATGGAAAAGCAGAAAGAGGGATAGTAATATGCGGTTCAGGAATAGGTGTATCCATAGCGGCTAACAAGGTAAAAGGAATAAGGTGTGCATTATGTACATCTGAAATAATGGCAGAATTAGCAGCTAAGCATAATAAAGCAAATCTATTGGCTTTAGGCGGAAGACTTACTGAAAAAGACCTAGCTTTTAAAATAGTTAACAAATGGCTTAACACCGATTTTGAAGGTGGAAGGCATGAGAGAAGAGTAAATCTGTTAAACAATATGTAAATTGAATGGAGGCAAAAATGGGGAAGGTATATGTATTTGATCATCCGCTAATTCAGCACAAAACAGCACTTATGAGGCAAAAGGACACTAGTGTTAAAGATTTTAGAGAGCTTGCAAAGGAAGTAGCAATGCTAATGGGCTTTGAAGCAACTAGGAACTTACCATTAGAAACGGTTGAAATCGAAACTCCTATGTGTAAAACAAATATGAAAATGCTTAAAGGAGAAGATATAGCTATTATTCCAATTCTTAGAGCGGGTCTTGGGTTTGTGGATGGAATGTTAGCTTTAGTACCTAATGCTAAAGTTGGACATATCGGATTGTATAGGGATCCAGAAACACATACGCCAGTTGAATATTATTGCAAATTGCCAATCGATATAGAAAAAAGACAAATATTAGTTGTTGACCCAATGCTTGCCACTGGGGGTAGCGCAGTTGCTGCAATTGAATTTATAAAGCAAAGAGGCGGAAAAAATATTACATTTATGTGCTTTATCGCAGCACCAGAAGGAATAGAGGCTCTTCAAAAAGCTCACCCCGATGTGGATATATTTGTTGCTGCAAAGGATGAGAAGCTTAACGAAAACGCATATATATTACCTGGATTAGGGGATGCAGGAGATAGGCTATACGGTACAAAATAAAAGCAAGGAGATTAGGGATATGAAATTGATTCCAGATAATGTTAGTGAACATGATAATGTTTTTGATGTTCTTAAAGAAAGAGGCTTTATTGAGCAAACCACAAACGAAGAAAGTGTTAGAAAATTATTAGATAAAGAGAAGATTAAATTTTATATAGGTTTTGACCCTACAGCTGATTGTCTCCATGTAGGACATTTTATGCAAGTTATAATAATGATGTACATGCAAAAATATGGACATACACCAGTTGTTTTAATTGGTGGGGGAACATCCATGGTAGGAGATCCTTCAGGGAGAAGTGACATGAGACAAATGATGACTTCTGAAACGATTCAAAGTAACTGCGATAATTTTAAATTGCTTTTCGACAAATTTATCGATTTTGATAATAATTATGTTTTTGACGGGAAACAACAGAACAAAGAAGCCGAACCAGGTAAAGCGGTGGCGGTAAATAATGCATCATGGCTATTAGAACCTAAATATGTTGATTTTATTAGGGATGTAGGCAAATATTTTAGTGTAAATAATATGCTTAGAGCAGAATGCTTTAAACAAAGACTTGAAAAAGGACTATCCTTCTTAGAGTTCAATTACATGCTTATGCAATCATATGACTTTATGGTTATGGCTAAAGGAATGGATGTAAAAATGCAATTCGGTGGTAATGATCAATGGTCAAATATACTTGGGGGAGTTGATCTTACAAGAAAAATGATTGGAAAAGAAGTTCATGGGATGACATTCTCACTATTAACTACTAGCGAGGGTAATAAAATGGGCAAAACCCAAAAAGGTGCTTTATGGCTTAACCCAGATAAAACAACACCTTTTGAGTTCTTCCAATATTGGAGAAATGTTGCTGATGCAGATGTGAATAAATGCTTAAGAATGTTAACATTTTTACCTATGCAAGAGGTAGAAAGATTATCTTCGCTAAAGGATGAAAAAATAAATGAAGCCAAAGAAATTTTAGCTTATGAAGTAACTAAATTGGTTCATGGAGATGTGGAAGCTCAAAAAGCTTTAGAAGGAGCGAGAGCAGCCTTTGGAAGTGGTCAAAATATGGAAAGCATTCCTAAGGCCAAAATGGATAAATCCAGATTTGAAGGAGAAGGTGAAGGCCTCGTAAAGCTTATTAAAGAATTAGGCTTGGTAAATAGTAACGGTGACGGTTTTAGAACTATCGAACAAGGAGGATTAAAGCTTAACGGTGAAAAGGTCAGTGATACACATCTTAAAGTAAAAATAGATTTATTTGAAGAAAATAAATTACTTATTCAAAAAGGTAAAAAGAAATTTTATATAATAGAAATAGACTGATGAAAGATGCATACCTTGTCAAGTAGGCACGGCAAATAATTAAATTAAAGTTTAGATTTTAACTAGCACAATAAATGAACTGCACCCCAAATGTTGGAGAAAAACATTTGGAGGTGCAGTTTTACGTTTAGGAAAAGAAAATACTCTGACAAGCAAAAATTAGAAGCTGTCTACTTGGTGCTTAATAAGCATATGAGTTATAATCAAGTAGCAAGATATTTCTGACATAGATTGTATCAATTTGTAAATTCCTAGTTTTTCTTAAATAGTGCCCTTGCATATTAAAACCCTTTTTAGTAACCCTCTCTAAAAATTTAAGCTGCTTTCCAATATTTAATTCTTCAGCAGAGGTTATCCGACGTCTATTTAAGTGGGGTTGTACCAGTAATGCTCTGTTTTATTATCAATAGTATTGTGCTATAATTAAAAAAAGGGAGAAGGTGATTACTTGAGAAGAATAGGAAATAAAAGGTTAATTGCAATTATAGCGCTGATAATCTTAACATTTCTATTAACTGATTGGGTATTAGGCTATTTATACGAAAATAGCCATGAAAAACCTATAAATTTAGAAGAAAATGTGATTGTCACAATAAAAGACAATAAAGGGATAGTTAGGGAAGATGATACGTTAATTGAAAAAGGAGAAGTAGCCCACATAGAAGTGACATTACCTTCAACTAAAAGAGATGAATGCTATTGTTTAGAGATGAGTACCCGTCATTGCGTAGTGGAGTCATACTATAATGATAAACTTATATATAGTAAAGGTTCAGAATATGCTAGGGAAGATAAGATGATTGGTGCAATTTATCCATGCATTGAAATTCCGGATGATGCATGGGGAAGTGCAATAATTATTAGATTGACCTCTTATGAAAATATACCAATAAATATTAACAAGAATATAATGTTATATAAATTGGCTGATAATAAGCAATACTTTAAAAGCAACTTTTTCTTAGGCTTTTACCATTACATTATTATAATCTTCATATCTTTTGTTGTTGCCATACTTATGCTTATAAATTATAGAAGAAATAATATAATAAAGCAAGTAATGTGGATTTCTATATTTTGTTTTCTTATTTCATTATGGGGAATAACCTATTTTGGTTACTATAATATAGTATTTGGAAACAGTTGGATGTTTGCACAAGTAGAATATATGGCAGTATATTATGCGGCCATACCTTTAGGAATTTATGCAATATATAAAGAGCAGGATGAAACAATATTAAGAAAAATATTAACTGTTATAACTTCAACCATCACTATATTTGCAGCGGTTGCCACTATTTTAAACTTTAATACTAGAATACATTTAGTTTACTTATTGCCGTACATGCAAATATTAATATTGATAGGGGCAGCCGCTTTTCTTTATCAAATGATTAAAAATATTAAAACAACTAATTTACGTACAAAGATATTCAATTCTGGGTTCTTGGTATTGATTATAACAAGCTTAGGAGATATAGTTAAAACCAATTTAGAAAAATGGGGATTTATTGAAGAATCTAGCATAATAACTTTAACATCTATTGGAGTAATTATTTTTGTCATAGCAACTATAATATTTGTTCTTTTGATTCTTTTTGATTATTTGGAATATGATATAGAACGTAGGACACTGCTTTCTATGGCTTATGAAGATCCAATGACAAGTCTTGCAAATAGGGCAGCTTGTGATAAAAGATTAACATGGCTAGAAATTTCGTCTGCCAAAGATTACGCCCTAATATATATGGATTTAAATAATTTAAAATATGTAAATGACAATTATGGTCATGCATCAGGAGATGAATATATTAGAAGATTTACCGAAGTGCTAGAAAGCGTTTTCCCTGAAAAATGCTTTTGTGGAAGACTTGGAGGCGATGAGTTTTTAGTAATACTTAGAGACGAAATGGTTAATAAAAGCGAAATGTATATAAAAGAAATTCAAAGAAAAATTGAAGAATTAAATGAAAAAAGTGGGTATGATTTCGAAATAGCTGTAGCAATTGGAGTAGGAAAAAAGAGAGATAATTTAAGCGATGGAGTTATGGATGTTTTAAAAAAGGCTGATGAAAGAATGTATTTGCACAAAGAGGAAGCCAGAAAGGATAATTAATAATGCCAAAAGGTAAAAATCAAAAATTAAAGCTCATATATTTAATGAAAATTCTCCTTGAAAAAACTGATAAAAATCATGGCGTTACTATAAATGAAATTATCGGGGACCTTAGAATGTATGATATTGAAACTACGAGAAAAGGAATATATTCGGATTTTGATACATTAAGGTATTATGGAATGAATATAGAATTATATAAACAGAACAAGAATTTTTATTATAGATGGACAAATAGAAAATTTGAAGTCGCTGAATTAAAGCTTTTAGTTGATGCAGTACAATCATCGAAATTTATTACAGAAAAAAAATCAAGGGTGCTTATAAAGAAACTTGAAAGTTTAACTAGCTCATATGAGAGAAAAGAACTCCAAAGGCAAGTACATGTAACTGAAAGAGTAAAGTCAATGAATGAAAGTATTTATAGAGGTGTTGACGAGATACATGTAGCAATCAATGAGAATAGAAAAATCAAATTTCATTATTACAAATGGAACATTCATAAAAAACAAGAATTAAAGAAGGAAGGTGCCTATTATACTGTTAGCCCTTGGGCATTAACCTTTGATCATGAAAACTATTACCTTATAGCCTATGACGATAATGAAAAAATTATAAAACATTTCAGAGTTGATAAAATGTTGAACTTGAAAATAACCGAAGTTAAAAGAGAGGGTATGGATTTGTTTAAAAACTTTAATATAGGAGATTATATTAAAATGAATTTTAATATGTATTCGGCAGAGGAAGTTTCAGTAAGGCTTATTTGTAGAAATGACTTAGTTGGTGTTTTAATTGATAGATTTGGTAAAGAAATACCAATTTTAAGTAGAAATGAAAACGAATTTGAAACACAAGTAAAAGTAACACTTAGCAATCAGTTCCTAGCTTGGGTTGCATCCATAGGAGATGGAATAAAAATAATAGGTCCTGAGATTGCAGTAAGTAAAATGAAAATTATGATTGAGAATCTTAAAAAAACATATATGTAACGCGGGTTACTGGTTGTTATAAATAAAAAAAGCTTCTTTTGTAATATATCTCATAATTAAAGATAGCATCAATCACATATTATTGTGAGACATGCTAACTTTAAGTCCAATAACTGATTTTTATATAGGGTTTGTAACAGAGGATTAATCTTGAAATTATTTCTTGTTTACACAGTCCACTATTTTTCTCCTTTACTAATAAACGCATCTTTTTCTAAAACTTTATCTACAGCATTAATTACTGTGCTTTCCAATGATGAGGACTTTAATGAGGCAACACCCTCAATTGTTGTTCCGCCTGGAGAGCAGACAGAATCGATTAATTCATATGGGTTGGCACCTGTTTCCAATACTGTTTTAGCACTTCCCAATACTGAACTTGCTGCTATTTTTAAAGCCTTATCTTTAGGCATCCCTGCTTTTACTGCAGCTGTAGCTAGAGCGTTTATGTACATGTATGAAAAAGCCGGAGAGCTTCCTGCAATAGCAGAGAAGATATGAAACTGTTTTTCTGGTATCGATTCAATAGTTCCTATAGTTCCAAATGCTTTTTCCATAAGGCTTATATCGTCTGAACTGACATTTTTATTTGCAGAATATCCTGTAGTTGAAGCTAAAGTTATACTATTAATATTTGGCATTAGTCGAACTATTCTATTATTTTCTCCCAAGGATTTTTCAAGATAATCTATAGTTTTGCCAACGGCTAAAGATATTATCAATGGGTTATTGCTTTTCAAATCTTTTGATAAACTTTCTTTAATGTTGTCAAGAACATTAGGTTTGACACCTAAAATTACGATGTCAGAACCATCAATTAACTCTTTTTGACTCTTACATTTTATAATGCCATATTCATTGCAAAGGTTATCAATTGTATTGTTGCTTCGATTATAACCTAATATATTTTCTGGATTATAGCCTCCCTTGATCATTCCTGTTATAATTGCACTTGACATCTTACCTGTTCCTAAAAATCCGTATATCATGATTCACCTCCATTTATATATTGTACCAAAAAAATTACAATATTAATAGGAGTAATAAAAAAGAGCCGAAGCTCTTTTTTATATAAATAGATTAACATCTGATTCTTCAGCTGCACCCAAGTAGGATGCGACTCCTGCATATTCAATGCCATCAATCAATTCATCTTCTTTTATTCCCATTACATCCATAGACATGGTACATGCAATGATTTTTACACCATTATTCAAAGCAGAGTCCATAAGTTCTTCCAGTGAATTGACGTTTTTGCTCTTCATAATACCTTTCATCATTTTAGAACCCATGCCCAGCATGTTCATGTTGGAAAGTTTTAATTTGTCCACTCCCCTTGGCATCATCGCACCAAACATTTTTTCTATAAATGATTTTTTTACCTTACGCTTTTCGGTCTTTCTCAAGACATTTAAGCCCCAGAAAGTGAAGAACATTGTCACAGGTCTTCCCATGGAAGCTGCTCCATTAGCTATGATAAAGGCGGCTATTGCTTTATCCAAATCACCATCGAAGACGATTAGACTTTTGCCATTTCCTGCAGTCTTTTCTGCCTTAACAACAGGCGCGTCTGTACCTTTCCTTATATATACTATGTTTTGATTTCCTTCTCTAGATTTTGAAACAAAAGTATTGCCCGTCTTAGAACACCAACTTTCTACATCTCTACCAAATCCCATATCAGTGGCAGATACTTTAACTGTGTCACCATCATTCATATCTTTTAAAGTTTCACTTATTTTCATAATCGGTCCCGGGCACTGAAGACCGCTGCAATCTAGTGTTAGCATATCGAAATCCTCCTTGATCTCACTTGAAATTACTTTGTCTGCAGGAATTACTTTTTCACTAGGCTTGAATGTAACTGACTTATAGAAAGTTGATCCACCAGCTAAAACACTTGAATTAGTGAAGCCATGTTGAACAAGATATCTATATACGTTATATGATCTAACACCAACAGCACAATAAATTATTATTCTTCTATCTTTAGGCAAATCATTTAATTTATCTCTTAATTCGCCCCAAGGGATATGGTGAGACCCTGGATATTCCCATACATTTCGTTCTTCTTTTTCTGATATATCCAAAACATAGTCATCATCGTTAAGCTCATCCCACTGAGCAAAATCAACGAGTCCGTTTATTATGTTCTCAGCTACAAACCCCAGCATATTTACAGGATCTTTGGCAGAAGAAAATGGCGGTGCATAAGCAAGTTCTAATCTTGTTAAGTCTTTTATGTTCCCGCCCAATCTCATTGTTGATGCTATGGTGTCTATTCTTTTATCAACACCATCTTGCCCTACAATCTGAGCGCCAAAGATAGTTCCGTCCTTGGAGAAAAGCAATTTCATAGTTAGTGGTGTGGATCCAGGGTAATATCCTGCATGGGACTTTTGATTGATTAAAGCTATTTCGTAATCATTTCCCCTAACCTTACCAGCGGCAAATAATGATTTTTCATTTAAACCAACTGAAGCTACAGTTAAATCAAAAATTTTGGCAACAGAAGTTCCTAGGGTTCCCTTATAACTATCTTCTATTCCACATAAAGTGTTAGCCAAGACTCTGGCCTGCTTGTTTGCAGGGCCTGCAAGAGGTATCATAGTAGGGTTTGATGTTACTAGATTATTAACTTCAATTACATCTCCAACAGCCCATATATTTTCAATTGATGTATGCATTTTTGAATCTACTTTAATTCCACCTTTTTCGTTTAAATCTATTCCAACATCTTTTGCTAATTCACTGTTTGGCTTAACGCCTATTGACAGTATAACCATGTCAGTCTCTAATGATTTTCCGCTATTCAAAGAGATTCTTATTTTATCACCATCCTTTTGAAAACTTTTGACAGCGTCTTCTAATATTAATTTTACAGAGTTCATGTCCATATTTTCGTGAACTAAATTTGCCATATCAAAATCAATGGGAGGCATAACTTGCTTTTGGGCCTCTACTAAAGTCACTTGTAATCCTTTTTCGTTTAGGTTTTCTGCTGTTTCTAGACCAATAAAACCTCCACCTATAACAGTAGCATTTTTAATATTATCCTTTTCTACTATATCTTTAATTTTATCCATATCGGGCACAGTCCATAAAGTATAAATACCATCAGAATCTATGCCTGGTATATTAGGTTTAAGCGGAGAAGAACCTGTGGCTATAATTAATTCATCATAAGTTTCTTCATAGTCACCATTAACGGTTACAGTTTTAGAGTCAGGGTTAATTTTAGTAACTTCGCTTTTTATTTTCACATTGATATTAAATTTATCTTGCATAGCTTCCTTGGTTTGAACTAATAGGTGGTTTCTTTCTTTAATTACATCACCTATATAATATGGCAAACCACAATTTGCAAAAGAAATATACTCACCTCTTTCGAAAAGTACAATCTCGCAATTCTCATCTAACCTTCTTAATCTAGTTGCAGTCGTAGCACCTCCAGCTACGCCCCCAACAATTACATATTTTTTCATATATTTACCTCCAAAAAGTTATAATTTACCTTATGATAAAATATTAACAAATAATTTGTTTTTGTTCAGTGACTTTATCACAAATAATTTACTTAATACCTTTACAATTAGGCATAATGGAATTAAAATATAGATGGAGGCCACTATGAGAGAATTTTTAGAAAGCACTTTAAAATTTTGGGAGTATTTATCAGAATATGAAAGAAATCAAATAATTAGTCAAACTTTTAAGGTTCATTATGAAAGTAAGAGCATTATTAATCATGGAAGCAAAGATTGTAAAGGTCTTCTTATCATAGCAAAAGGCAGAGGAAGAATTTTTATTAATTCTGAAAATGGTAGTAATGGTGGAGAAATAACCCTTTATAGGCTTTTAGAAGGTGATGTTTGCATACTTAGTGCCGCTTGTATGATGAAAGGGTTAGATATTAATGTAAGTATGGAGCTAGAAGAAGATACGGAATTTTTGATTGTACCTAAAGCGGTATTTTTGGAGATTAGTAATAGAAATATAGTAGTTAAAAATTATTTGCTTGAAGAAATATCTGATAAATTTTCTTCGGTTATGTGGGTTTTAAACCAATACATATTTACAAATATGGCGCATAGATTAGCTGTTGCTTTGCTAGAACATAGAGCCCTTGGTGAATCAGATGATATTCAAATAACTCACGAAACGTTGTCAAAAGATTTAGGAACAGCAAGAGAAGTTGTTACACGTCTTTTGAAGCAATTTCAAAAGGATGGTTTGGTTGAGCTTAATAGGGGTAATATTAAAATTATGGATGTTAGTAGGTTATTTAGCATTTAACCACGAAAGGAGTAATATGAGTCAGGAAAAATGGTTTTGTACGGTTTGCGGGTATATACACGAGGGGGAATTAAAGGAAGATTATATTTGTCCTGTCTGTAAAAAGCCGGCTGTGATGTTCGAAAAAATATCCGATGGTAAAATTGATGTAAGCAAATATGCTGGGTCAAAAACAGAAGTAAACTTATGGGATTTATTTACGGGAAAATCAAGGGCTAGAAATAGATATACATTTTATGCTCAAGTAGCAGAGGGTGAAGGATATAGCCATATAGCAGATATCTTTTTAGAAACGGCTAGAAACGAACAAGCTCATGCTAGAATAGGCTTCAAAGAATTAGGCAATATTAGAAATACATCAAAGAATTTAGTAGCTGCAGCTGAAAATGAGAAAGTTAGCAGTATGGTTACCTATTCTAGATATGCAAAAGAAGCTAAAGAAGAGGGATTTGAAGACATTGCAAGCATATTCAATGAAGTAGCAGCAATTGAAAAAGCCCATGAGGAAAGATTTAGAAAATTATGGGAAACAATAGAGTCTCATAAAAAGAAGGAGACCGAAAGTCATACTATGTGGAAATGTAGAGTGTGCGGGCATATAATTATTGATAAAAAAGCACCTAGTATTTGTCCTGTTTGTAGTTATTCTAAAAGTTATTTTGAAGTTAGATCAGAAGAGTTTTAAGAAGAATGTGAGGTATATTTATGGGTAAGAAATCAGTAAACATTGCTAATTTAGATGTAGAAAAATTATTAGAAATGCTAAATTCAGCTTTAGCTGAAGAATGGTTAGCGTATTATCAGTATTGGATTGGTGCAAGAATTATGGAAGGACCTATGAGAAGCGAAGTAGAGCCAGAACTTTTGCTACACGCAGATGAAGAACTAGGTCATGCTTTGTTAGTAGTAAACAGGATTATGCAATTGGGAGGAACGCCGGTACTTAACCCTACACAATGGCCAAAGATTGCAAGATGTAAATATGAGGAGCCCAATGACCCGTATATTGAGAGAATTCTAGAGCAAAATTTAGAAGGAGAAAGATGTGCTATAGAAAGGTATCAAGAAATATCAGCATTTACTGAAGGCAAAGATTATTCTACTTATCAAATGGCTGTACAGATATTAAATGATGAACTAGAGCATGAGGACGATATTGAAAGTTGGCTTACAGACATAGAAAGACTAAAAGAGGAAATAAAAAAAATTAGACTTTAATAATTGACCCAAGCACTTTAACATGATAAAATGATTGTATTCAATTAAATACATCGGAAGATAAATACGGGAGAGATCCAAAAGGACGCCGAAGGTGAAGTAGTAGTAAACTCTCAGGCAAAAGGACCGTGTTTTGACGAAACTCTGGAGAGTTATATAACACCGAAGAAGTAAATCTTTCAGGTCAAAGGACAGAGACACACCTAACATTAGTTGGTGTGTCTTTTTAAAGTTTTTGGAGGTAAAAATGAATACAAAAACACCCTTATATAATAGACATGTAGAACTAGGAGGTAAAATGGTTTCCTTTGGTGGCTTTATTCTTCCTGTTCAGTATAGAAAAGGAGTAATTGCTGAACATATGGCGGTCAGGAATGAGTGCGGCATTTTTGATGTTTCCCACATGGGAGAAATTGAAATCAGAGGTAAAGATTCCTTGGCCTTTGTAAATTACATATTAACAAATGATTTTTCTAAAATGATTATTGGACAAGTTAAATATAGTCCGATGTGTAATGTCAAAGGCGGAGTAATTGATGATTTGCTTGTTTATAAAAGAGAAGAAGAAAAATACCTTTTGGTACCAAATGCCTCTAACAAAGATAAGGTGTATAATTGGATAAATCATAACAAAAGTGGCGAAGTTGAAGTTATTGACTTATCCGATTATTACGGACAAATAGCATTGCAAGGTCCAAACTCGGAACATATTATGCGTAACTACACTAAAAAAGAAAATATCCCTGAAAAATACTATTCTTTTTTAGAAAATAAAGAAGTTCTTATTTCTAAAACTGGGTATACGGGGGAAAATGGATATGAGATATATGCTAAAAAGGAATGCATCACATACATTTGGGATAAATTGCTTGAAATAGGCAAAAATGTTGGATTGATCCCCTGTGGATTAGGTGCAAGGGATACGCTTAGGTTGGAAGCTGGAATGCCTTTGTACGGTCATGAAATGAATGATGAAATCACTCCAATCACTGCAGGTTTAGGCTTTGCGGTAAAAAAGAACAAAGAAGATTTTATAGGTAAAAAAGCATTAGAGAATGAACTTCTTTGGAAAGGAAAGAGAATTGGTATTAGAATCGTAGGGAGAGGTATAGCTCGTGAAAATTGCGAGGTTTATCTAGACGATTGCAAGGTTGGTTTAACCACATCAGGAACGTATCTTCCATATATGAAAGGTGCTTTTGCAATGGCGCTGGTAGCTGCGGATTTAGATGTCGAAAATAAAAGCATGCAAGTAAAAGTAAGAGGGAAAAAAGTGGATGCTCAATTTGTTAATTTGCCGTTTTATAAAAGAAAAGAGAGGAAGTAAAAATGAATTATCCTAAGGACTTACTATATTCAAAATCTCATGAATGGATCAAGTATGAAGATAAGATCGTCATTATTGGAATAACTGATTATGCCCAAGATAGTTTGGGAGATATAGTATTCATTAATTTGCCAGAGGATGGAGATGAAGTTGAAAAAGGAGAAGCTTTTTCGGATGTTGAATCTGTTAAAGCTGTTTCCGATGTTATATCTCCAGTTACCGGTACTATTTGTGAAGTTAATGAAGAATTATTAGATAGCCCGGAAAAAATAAATGAAAATCCATACGATGCATGGCTTATAAAGGCTAAGGAAGTTATCGATCATGAAGATTTCATGAACGCGGAGGAATACGAAGTATTTCTAAAGAAACAGTAGGAGGGGATTATGGGAACTTTTATTCCTAACACAAATAAGCAGAGAGATGAGATGCTTGGTGACATTGGTTTAAATGGAATGGATGATCTATTTAGAGATTTGCCTAGTCGATGTATTTATAATGATATGCTTGATATTCCAAAGGGTCTTTCGGAAATCGAAGTTGTGGAAAGTATTACGAAGATATCTAAAAAAAATAAAGTGTTTGATAAAATATTAAGAGGAGCAGGTTCTTATAACCACTATATTCCAACCACTGTGCCTTCAATAGCATCAAAAGAGGAATTTTTAACAGCATATACACCATATCAAGGAGAAATAAGTCAAGGGATTTTGCAGTCGATATTTGAATATCAAACAATGATTTGCGAAATTACTGGAATGCAATATTCAAATGCCAGTGTTTATGATGGTGCTACAGCAGCAGCAGAAGCTATTAATATGTGTGTCGATAAAAAGCATGACAACGTTTTAATAGCTGAAACTGTTGATAAGAGAATTATAGACACTATCTATACATATAATTTAGGAAAGAATATAAATATTAATATTATTCCTATGAAAGATGGGGAATTGGATAAAAACGCATTAAAAGATATGATAGGAGACGACAGTGCTTGTTTGTTAATTCAACAACCCAATTACTATGGAATATTAGAGGATGTGGATAACATAGAAAGCGTAGTTCATAATGCAGGAGTGAAACTAATAATGAGCTGTTATCCCACTTCACTAGGTTTGCTAAAAACGCCGGGTGAATATGGAGCGGACATTGCAGTTGGGGATGGGCAGCCTTTAGGGCTAGATGTTGCATATGGTGGTCCATATCTTGGCTTTATGGCAACTAAAAAAAGCATGTTTCGTAAACTACCGGGTAGGATAGTAGGACAAACCGTAGATTGTAATGATAATAAGGGATATGTTTTAACCTTGCAAGCTAGAGAACAACATATTAGAAGAGAAAAGGCAGGAAGCAATATATGTTCGAATCAGGCGCATTGTGCTTTAAAAATAGCCATATATTTGTCAACCTTAGGGAAAGAAGGGTTTAAGGAAGTAGCAATACAATGTGCTTCTAAGGCAGCATATTTGCAAAATGAGTTATCAAAAATTGGGTTAAATCTCGTATACAAAAAATCTTATTTTAATGAATTTGTTGTTAAATGTAAAAACCGTGATGATATACTGAAAAGGCTAGAAGAAAATAATATATTAGGTGGCTTACCATTGGATAATGATAAAATACTTTGGTGTGTTACAGAATTGATTAAAAAAGAAGATATGGATAAAGTTGTTAATATAGTAAAGGAGGTAAATGATGAGCTTGATATTTGATAAAAGTGTTGAGAATAGAAAAAATATTATATTCCCCAAATGTGATGTGGAAATAAATCTTCCCGATTCACCTAAAAGGGTAAAAGCCGCAAAACTTCCTGAGGTATCAGAAATAGACATATCAAGGCATTATACATATCTTTCAAAACGTGTCCATGGTGTTAATTCGGGATTCTATCCTCTAGGATCTTGTACTATGAAATATAATCCTAAAATTTCTGAACAACTTGCCTCATTGGAAGGCTTTACTAAAATCCATCCTTTACAACCAAAAGAAACGACAATTGGATGCGAGGAAGTTATTGAAAGATTAAAAAACTATCTATGCAAAATAACAGGAATGGATGAGATGAGTTTACAACCAGCGGCAGGAGCTCATGGAGAATTGACGGGGATGCTTTTAATTAAAGCTTATCATATGCATAGAGGGGATGATAATAGAAAAGAGATAATAGTGCCTGATTCTGCCCACGGAACTAATCCTGCAAGTGCTGTGATGGCGGGTTTTGACATAATTAATATCAAGTCAAACGAGAATGGTATGATAGATATCGATGATTTAAAAGAAAATATAGGTGAAAAAACGGCAGGCCTTATGTTAACAAACCCGAATACACTTGGGATATTTGATACAAATATTTTGGAAATAACTAACCTTGTTCATGAAGCTGGGGGACTATGTTATTATGACGGAGCAAATTTAAATGCTATAATGGGCAGGGCAAGACCAGGGGATATGGGCTTTGATGTTACCCATTTGAATCTTCATAAGACATTTTCAACTCCCCATGGAGGAGGAGGACCAGGCAGCGGTCCTTGTGGGTGCAAAACTTTTTTAAAAGATTATTTACCGGATACTTCTAACGAAAAGAGCATAGGTCGAGTTATTGGATATTATGGAAACTTTCTTGTAATAGTAAAGGCGCTTACATATATTATAACCATTGGAACTGAAGGTATTAAAAACGCCAGTGAAAACGCGGTTTTAAATGCCAATTATATGAAAGCTAAATTAGATAACATATTGCCCACGGCATACAAAGGCATGTGCATGCATGAGTTTGTAGTTTCATTAGAAAAACTTAAAAATAATACTGGAGTTACAGCTTTAGATTTTTCTAAAGCACTTTTAGATTATAATATACATCCACCTACAATGTACTTCCCAATGACAGTTCATGAAGCACTTATGATAGAACCTACTGAAACCGAAAGTAAAGAAACATTAGACGAAGCTATTGATATAATTAAAGAAATATATAATACCGCTTTAGATGATTCCGATGCTATAAAAAATAGCCCTATATCCACGCCTGTTGGTCGATTGGATGAAGTTTATGCGGCTAGGAAAGCGGTGCTTAGACATGAATTTGAAGCTTAAATATTATATTAGCAAAACAGATGATCCATATTTTAACTTAGCAACAGAAGAATATTTAACATTTTCTTCAAAATGCGATGAAGTGATACTATATTTATGGCAAAATAAAAATACTGTAGTAATAGGAAGGAACCAAAATGCTTGGAAGGAATGTAATATAACCTCAATGGAGAAAGATGATGTTAATCTTGTTAGAAGAATGTCAGGTGGCGGAGCGGTTTATCATGATTTGGGAAATCTAAATTTTACATTTTGCGCCAAGAAGAACATATTTGATAAAGATTTGCAGACTGAAGTAATTATTAACGCATTAAAAACTTTAGATATCGGAACGAAAAAAAGTGGAAGAAATGATTTATTAATCGATGATAAAAAGTTTTCCGGCAATGCATATTTCTATTTTAAAGATTTTTGTTATCATCATGGGACCTTGATGGTTAATGTAGACAAATCGTTGCTAAGCAAGTATTTGAACGTTTCCAATGATAAATTAAAATCACACAGCATAGAATCAGTAAAGTCAAGAGTTATAAATATTAGTGAAGCCAACAAAGATGTCAATATAGAATTGCTTAAAGCATCATTAATAAAATCCTTCGAGAAGAAATACGGTTTCAAAGCAACGGAAATATTATTAAGCAAAAAAGAGGAAAAGAATATATATTCCTTAGTAACTAAATACAAAGCATATGATTGGAACTATGGTAGAAATATAGCCTTTGATAAGGAACTGGTAGCTAAATTCACATGGGGAGAATTTCTTTTGAGGTTTAGTATAAAAGATGGGCACATAAATAAATGCCAATTTTTTTCTGATGCTTTAGATCTTGAGTTATCAAACAAGATTAAAGAGAAACTTGAAGGCAAAAAATATACAAGAAAAGCTATAATTGGGAATTATACTTTTGCCAACGAGTCTATGGTTAATGATGTAATAGGCTACGTTGCTGATAATTTATAGGTGGTAAAATGAATAAAAAATACGATTTGATTATAATTGGCGGGGGTCCTGCTGGTTATGAAGCAGCCTTTGAAGCTGTTAAAAATAATTTAAGCGTTGCCATAATAGAAAAGAATAAAATTGGTGGCACTTGTTTGAACTATGGTTGCGTTCCAACTAAATCAATTTTGCGTAATGTTTTTAACGGAAAAAATATAATTGATAGCATTAACCAGGAAAAAGAATTGGTGGTTACTTCATTGAGGGAAGGGCTTGAATCAAGAATAATCAAGTCTGGAATTGATTTAATACATGGTGAATGCCAAATCATTTCAAAAAATTTATTGATGATAAATCAAGAGTTGTTAGCCTTTGATTATTTAATAATTGCAACAGGTTCAAAGCCTATAATTCCAAGTATTAAAGGTATAGAAAATATAGGGGTATTTACTAGCAAAGAAATATTAAAAAATTTTGACAAAGAGGTTAGATCCATAACTATAATTGGAGGAGGCGTTATTGGTATGGAGTTCGCTACCATATACAACTTTTTGGGAATAAGGGTGAATATTATCGAGGCAAAAAACAAATTATTGCCTGACTTCGATAAGGAAATAGGACAAAACATTAAAATGATAATGAAAAAAAGAGGGGTAAATATCCATACGTCTTCAACGGTTAATGAAATAAGTAGATTTGACAATGAGCTTGAGTGTGCTTTTTCAATCAAAGAAAAAACAAGTGCAATTAAGTCAGAAGCTATATTAATATCTGTCGGAAGAAGAGCTAATTTGGATTTATTAAATAAAAGCGAAATAAAAGTTAATGTTGAAAATGGCCATATAAAAGTAAATAAAAAACAGGAAACCAATTTTAGTAATATTTACGCAGTAGGAGACGTTGCTAACGAAATCAAACTTGCTCATGTAGCTTCAGCAACAGGCAGAAACGCAATTATGGATATTTTAAACAAAACTTGCAAAGTAGACATGAATGTAATTCCAAGCTGTGTATACACTAATCCAGAAATAGCATCAGTTGGAATCAGTGAAGCTTATGCTAAAGAAAAAGGTATTGACGTAAATATAAGTAAATATCCAATGTCTGCCAATGGTAAAAGTGTACTTGAAGGTATGGATCGGGGGTTTATTAAAATATTAAGTAGCAGAGAAAATGGTAAGGTTTTAGGGGGACAAATAATGTGTGGTAAAGCCACAGAGATGATATCGGAAATATCGCTAGCTATAAGATTGGGTGCCACAATAAAAGACCTAAGTGAAACAATACATCCTCATCCAACATACAGTGAAGGAATATATGAGCTTGCAAAAAAATAACCCAATTTTGGGTTATTTTTCCATATCCACATATATTATATTTTTTTTAACTAAATCTACGAATAAAAAGGCTAATTCAGGATCAAACTGAAGTCCCGCCGATTTAATTATTTCATCGCAAGCGAAATCAATGGTAAACGGATTCTTATAACTCCTTTTTGATATCATAGCATCAAAGGAATCTGCTAAAGCCAAACATCTAGCACTAATAGGGATTTCATCTCCAGATAGGGCGCGAGGATAGCCTTTTCCATCCCACCTTTCATGGTGACCTGTAACTGCAGGTATCAAATAATCCAAGTTGGGTAAATGCCTAATTATTTCTATTGAATTTTTAACATGAGATTGCATAATTTTATATTCATCGTCATTTAATTCCCCTGGTTTTGATAGAATGTGTTCAGGTATAGCTATTTTACCTATATCATGGAGTAAACCTGCTTCATATATTAATTCTGCATGGGCATCATTTAATCCTGCATGCTTAGCAAGAACAGATGCGTATGCTGCTACGTTTTGACTATGGTTAAATGTATAACTGTCTTTAGCATCAATAGCTGCTGTAAGTGCATAAATAGTTGACGCATATTCTTCATATGCTTTTGTCATTTTAAGACTTTTATCTACATAGGCGCCTTTATAGGTTTTAATAGTATTTTCTTTTTGATAGGTGATGATCCTGTTTTTACCGCTATGTTTAGCTTGGTAAACAGCCATATTAGTGTTTGTAATTAGTTCGTTTAATGTAATGGCGCTATGAGGGTAAACGCATATACCACCACTAAAAGTTAGACCTTTTAAATCAAAATTAGTATTAATTTTGTTAATTTCCAACAATTGAGCCTGCAAATTCTTTGCCATATTAAGCGCTTGCAAGTGAGTTTTATTGGGTAAGCAAATTGCGAACTCTTTACCACTAAATCTAGCTGCACTACCTTTAGTTCCCACAGTGTTTTTAATTGCCAAAGATATTCGGATTAAGGCCTCATCACCTTCGGAGGAACCGTATAATTCATTATATAGCCTGAAATCATCAATGTTTATTAATATCAACGCCAATGATTCTAGATCATTGGAATTCATTTTATCGTTCATGGTTTCTAAGAAGTGGCTACGATTTAACAATCCTGTTAAAGGATCACTTATTGCTTCTAGCTGAGCTTTTTCGTACTTTGTGGCATTTCTTAGACCTATCGCCGAGATCGCTCTTACAGATTCCATAAAATTAACTGCGTTATAATCTAAGTTTGCCCTTGGCTCTAAATCACCTAAAGCGATGAAACCAAAGAGGTTATCGTTATCATCATTTAAAGGCAAGAATGAGCAGATATTATATCTTCTAAGCAATTCTTTTTCTTCTTCCCACATGGCCTTGTATTGTGCAGTTTTCTTTATATCAATCATAAAGATACATGAATTTTTGCTTTCAATACTTTTAACTAAAGGTGCATCAGGCCTGAAAGACAAAGAATTATTTGATAGAGGATTTGAAGAATGTATAGTATTGTAACTATCTGTTTTCTTGTCATAAGTTAAAAAGTGAACTTTCTTCACAGGTAAGCCTTCTAGTAACACACCTTGGGTCAATTCTAAAATCGTTTGACTATCTAAACTATCAGCAATCTTCGAACTAAAGGTTTTCAAAGAATCATTATTAATCTGTTCTTTTTTCATAAATAATAGGTTAGTTACAACTTCAATGAGCTTATAAATAATTAGTAAGCAAACCGAAAAGATTATGCATTGTACTACTATTTTATTATCATCTAAAGAAGGGAAACGGTTATCAATAATATCACTAATTAAACCTATCATAGGAATGTTAATTAAAGTTGCAATTAATATGCTAATAAATATTAAAACTGACCTTGATACAAGTAATGTCAACTTAAAGATTCTTCTGCTTGTTAAAACATAAAAGGCCAAAATTGCATTGATAATTCCTGACAAAGTATCCCAAGGGAATATATTCCCAGGCAAAACAGAAATTATGTTTCCAACTACAAGTATTATACTGCCCACTAAAAAAGGTCTTAACGATAGAACGATTGCATCGTCCTTTTTATAAGAATGTAGAACCATTTTAATAATGCTAACTATAATTAATAGGGTCAATAACGTAGGGAATATAAGCATCCAACTTGCCGAATAAAGAAATACTACACTTCCATTTTCCGTATATTGCAAATACGGTACAGGTAAAAAGATTTCCAGATATGTAAGCACAAGAAGTATTACAGTAAGAATTCCCCAAATTCTATGCATAATATGATTGTTATACTTTAAATAGCAATACAAGAAATGATATAGGAAAAAAGCTAAAGAAAATACACTTAATATGGATACTTGGTACCAAAATTCATAGCCAGGATAGAACTGCATTCTCATTAATACAGAAGCGCCTGTCCACAACATGAATACAAGCAAATACAAAGTAAAAGCATTTATTATTTTGCTTTTCTTGGATGACAACATTGCCAATGCTAATATAATGTAGCAAAGCATTGCAATGGCAGGTATTTGTATATATGGTACACTATGCATCATATATATATCCTCCCATCTGATTCGTTGGATTTTATCCATTTAAAAAAATTGTTTATTTCATGCGTTGTAGGGTTCATTTTTACCATAGTGTTTCCAGTTCTTTTTTCATATTCAGCTAAAGAACCGGTTTTTATCGTAGTTATTAATAAAGGTTTTATTCCTAACATTTTTTCCAAATCGTTATAATCAGTATCGAAAAATTTAAAATATGCTTTTAAGTGATCTTGAAGTAGTTGACAACTTAAAGCAGATGAATCTAAACTATCAGCTGAAATCTCGACATATAAATGCATATACGGTTTTTTTGAATGTGTGTATTCTTTTTTAGCAAACCAATTTTCTATTGGTAATCGAGAAAGATTAATAACATCTGATATGGACGTTTCCGTAATTCTAGTAAATCCAGCAATGTCTATGACAGTGGGCGCTCTATCCACAAAGCAAAGTAACGGTAGATTTGTGGAATCATCCCCAGTTTTGTGTAGGCAACGGAAAATATCACCCATTCTATATCTTACAAATACCCCGCCTTTTAATGACGTAATTACTAATTCGTAATTTTGCCCATCTTCTATCTCGTTTAATAAACAAGTTTTAGGTACATGATTTGGGTTATGCCTGTTTTTGTCGTACTCAACTTCAGGTATAAACTCATAAAGACAAGCATCTGGAAACATAACCATACCGTCATGGGTTAAAGTTTCGGTAGAAACCATGGATAATTCTGTACCGGCGAAGACCTCATGTGGCTTTATTCCCCAAGCTTTTTCAAGGTAGCTTTTGTAGCAAGCAGTATCTGTGCCTGCGCAAAGTAAGGCTTTCAAATTAAAGATATCTTTAGGTAACATGTTTCTTTGCTCACGTTCACATCTTAGCTTAGCATTTAAGTATCTAAAGGACATCTTAGGAGTTATCTTGTATTTAGAACCATTACTAGATTTGCTAGGGTTTTCAAAAACTTTAGTCATATAGTTTATTACGCTACTTAATCCAAAGAAAGCATCAATCCCTTGCTCTATCCCCATGGCAAAGCCTTGTTTATTTCTTTCGCCGAAACTAATTTTGTTTGCATCTGAAACAGGTGGTAAGAAGTTTAAATCAAGTTCTTCTTCAAATACCAATGGATATAGACCTGTAAAATATGGAAGTGGTGCAAGACCAAATAATACATTATCATTATTTTTTAAATTAGTTCTTCTCGACATATTTGAAGAAGAGAGAGTTGTTACAGACAGTAAATTATGACGGAAAACATCCATCATTCCTTGTGTGTAAGGTGCAGTTTTAATGGGATTCTTTCCGCCCTCCCAAGTTGTTTCTAACCATAGAAGCGGTTTTTCCGGAAGATCTTCCTCCCTTTTATTTAACAAAAAGTCAGAATAATCCTCATAGCTAGTCAAAGGAATTTGATTTCTAAATTCTTCTAAGGTTTGCGGTTTGCTATTTCCAGCTATAGATTTGCCGAGGTTACTGTTTAGCCATTTAGGCAGTTGTTCACGAAGTAGACGGTCTTGAATAATCATGAATTCATCAATGGAAAGTTCCAAAAAACTACAATACTCATTCCATAATATATCACCTTTTTGGTTTTTTAGTTTTTCGCCATACTTCATTGCTGTGTTTCCTCACGCTTCTTAAGATTTGGTAAAATAAATGGAGTGCTTTTTTTATATTTTGAATAATCCTCAAACAATTTGGGGAATGTAAATTTGTCTTGAATTATTACATAAACTAAATTGCATGATATTATTAATATACTTAGATAAATAAAATCGTAGCTACCCATTGCAAGGCTCATAAATATATAAAAACTTGATAAGAATAGAACCCCTGGATGTCTACATAATGAATAAATACCTATTGTACAGAGAGGTTGTTTAGAGCCCTTAACATATGCTTCTTCAAAAGGTATTGCGAAGAATAATGTGTAAATCAATAGAACCATTGCAAAAATACTGAGAATATATAGAATTATTGAAAACCAAAAATTTATAAAAAAGTCTGTGGTAGATTCTTTCATGACAAATAAGGTAGCACAAATTACAAATGTTAATCCTATTAAAAAAAACGGACGTATAAATTTATAATTATTCATTATTTGATTGTAATCATAGATGATAAACATTGAAAAAGCTAGTATTATCAATAAGTATGGCATAATAAAACTCCTTATCCTAGACACTAAATAATTATACAATAAGGCAAAGAGGGATTCAATGGAATAAAGGATTATTCACATAAGCGTAGCTTTGTAAGTCTTGCGGCGCAAGGCTTACAAGATGTTTTAATAATATATAGCTTATTTGCAATTAATCCTTAAATCCTTGTGCTTCAAGGGATTGAGGGTATTAAATTTATATTTATACAATTGATTTACAATAAAAATTAAAAAGGCATTATTTTTTATAATAATGCCTTGAGTTACCATAAATAGTGTTTGTAAATTAACTTAATACTAAATAGTGTTATTCGTATAGTTAAAAAGGTAAAATAATACTAAATAAAAATTATTTTCTTATTTGTAAAGTTATTTTAGATAATCATCCCTAATTATATCCATTAAATTAACATCGTAATATTTACCGTTCTTTTTACATGCACCTCTAGCTAACCCAATGTGGTAAAACCCCATGGTTTCATATAGGTGAGCTGCATTTTCGTTTCCAGTATAATAATCTAAATATACTCTGTGAAAATTATCATATTTAAAAGCTCGATCCAAACACCAACGAAGAGCTTCTCTGCCATAACCCATGTTTCTTAAACTAGTATTTCCTATATATATGCGGTATATTTCTAGTGAGTCAAGCTTTCTTGAAATACTACCCAACTGTATGCGACCTATTGGTTTATGATCATGATTTGTTAGTATAGTGTACTGTTCTACTTCGTTATTTTCGCTATCGATTACGAAGTTTTTTACTACAGTGTTATAGTCTTGTTTGTCTGGAATACTAAAATACTTAGAAACTTCCTCATTCGTTTCCCATTCGTAAAAGTATTTACAATCTTCAAATTCCGAAAGTCTAATTATCAGTCTTTCCGTTACATTTTTACCTAAACTATCCATGTTGTACCCTCCCTAAAGAACATTATTTAGAAATAGTAAAAGCGGATTATTATCATAAATCAGTAATGCAATATATGAAGTATCTAAACTTTTATTTAATAATGGAAGCTGTTCGGGTGCAATTAAACTTGTTACGGGTACCATTATGGCCAAAAGTATACATACTATTACAGCGCCTCTTAATAAACCAAAAGCCAAGCCTATAAACCCATCTGTTGTGCCGATAAAATTATCTTTATTATGTTTTTTTGAAAAAATTGCACTCAACAAGGCTGCAATTATTACAACAAATATTAATACAAATAAAAATGATATTAAAGTCATAAAAACTTCAATTACCGACGTGGCTACTGACGAAGCCAAAGGTTCATTTATATCGGAAATATTACCAGGCAAAGATTTCGTAATATCAAAATCAGTGGTTTCCATTATTGTAGCTTGTAGTTTTTCTGTAAGCCATTCATCCATATTGGTGTTTCCTAGCAAGTATTCTTTTACTGGTTTTGTAAATATTAAGCCAAGTATTATTATGGCAATCCATTTAATAAAATTAATAACTGTTGCTGCAAAACCCTTTTTCTTGCCAATATATGCTGAAAGTGCTACTATTATTAGAATAATTAAATCTATTATCATATGTTGCCTCCAAGGCAATTTTAACCTATAAATATCTTTATTGCAAGGCTTTATAATCTTAAGTAATTAGTTGAAATTTTACAATAACTGTGATAAAATTACAAAACGTATGGAAACATTTAATAATTGTGAAAAAGAACACTTTATGAAAAAGGCTATTAAATTGGCTAGGGAAGCTGAGAACTTGGGGGAAATTCCTGTAGGGGCCATAATAGTTAGAAAAGGTAAAGTTGTTGGAAAAGGTTACAATTTAACTAGAACACATAGAGACCCTACTGCTCATGCTGAGTTGTTATGTATAAAAGATGCTTCAAATAATCTCAAGCAAAAATCTTGGAAATTGGAAGAGTGTTCTATGTTTGTTACCTTGGAGCCTTGTCCAATGTGTGCTGGTGCAATAGTTCTTGCTAGAATAAACAATTTGTTTATTGGAGCAGAGGATGAAAAAACTGGCGCTTGTGGATCAGTATATGATATAGTTTCTGATGGCAAACTTAATCATAGAGTTAATGTAGAAAAAGGTGTTTTAAAAAATGAATGCCAGTCCATGCTTAAAAACTTTTTTACAAGATTAAGAAATAAATAATTATCGGAGGAAAACAAATGAAGAGAATAGGACTAATATTTAGTCTTACTATTTTAATAGTAGCGATGTCAGGTATTTTTGCTTTTGCTGGAGAGCTAGAATTAGAAAGCACATATCCTGCTGATGGGCAAGACAGTACGTCGATAGAAAACTTGGGCGTAAAACTATATTTTAATAATAGTGTTTCAAGTGAAGATACAATAGAAGCTAACGAGGATTGTTTTTCTATTGTAGATGATAAAGGAAAGACTATTCCAATTAAAGTTTTGGCAAATCCAGAGGAAAATGGAATAGTAATGGTATTGGCTGACAATACCTCTGAGAGCTTGAAAGTTGAGGAGAACTCAACGTATACCTTGAATATAAATGGGGACTTTATTGATGATGAGGGTAATGCACTTGGTAGTGACCAAACTATTTCATTTATAACTCTTAACCAATCAAGAAACATGATGATAAACATGGGAATGATGGGTGTAATGTTTGTTGCTATTTTCTTCTTCTCTCAAAAAGCCATGAAAAAAGATAGTAATAAAGAAAAAGAAGTGACAATTGAAACAGTAAATCCATATAAAGAAGCAAAACGAACGGGGAAATCAGTTGAAGAAATTATAGAGCAAGAAAAGAAAAAGAAAGAAAAGGCTGAGGCAAAAGCGGCTAAAAAAGCGGCTAAAAAGAAAGACGGTCAAGAAGATGAAGAAGAAGATGATGATGATGACCTTCCGTTAAACACATATAGAGTTAAGAGCCCTAAACCCATCGAAAAAGTAGGTGGTAAAACCAAATCGGGAATGAAAGCTAGAGCAGAAGAAAAAGCTCGAAAAGAAGCAGCAAAGGAAAAAGCAAAGAATTACAAGAAGAATAAAGGCGGGAAACGCAAATAATTGACTTTAAAGGATGTCGGATTCACGACATCCTTTCGTATATGGAGAGAAGTATTATGAATATAAAATTAAATGCTTATGGTAAAATAAATCTATTCTTAGATGTTAAAGAAAAGTTGCCAAATGGTTATCATGAAATTGAAAGTATAATGCAAGGCATTGAGATTTGCGATGTAATTACCATAAAAGCCGAAAAACGAAATAATTCTTCGATGGAAATAATCTTAGAATCATCAAACGAAGCAATGCCAAAGGGTCCGATGAATTTTGCGATAAAAGGTGCCAATGAGGTGCTTAAGGGCTATAAAGGTGAATTTAATTATTTTAAAATATCAATAAAGAAAAACTTACCTATTGCAGCGGGACTTGCTGGGGGCACTGCTGATGGGGCTACGGTTATGTTGGGAATTAATAAAATAATTGGTTATAAATATAGCTTAGAGGAACTTATTGAATTGGGCAATAATATAGGTTCGGATTTCCCTTTTTCCATTTCAATGAATTGTTATATGAATAAATGTTTACTAAAAGGGATCAAGGGTTTAAAAAATGCAACGTCTTCTGCAATCATAAAAGGAACTGGCGAAAAACTTTTAAAAATAAAAAGTATACCCGCATATGTAATAATACTTAATCCTAATACTCTAGTATCAACAAAAGAGGTTTATGAAGGACTGGATCGAACAGAAAACAGACGAAAATTAAATAGTGAAAAGCTGTTACAAGAGATTGAAGGAAATAATTATGAGAAGGCATTATTGAATATTTCAAACGCTATGGAAGATTACACTTTGCTTAATTACAAAGAAGCGGAGAAAATTAAAGTATGGGCTAAAAATAACCTTAAAGCTCAAAACATCCTTATGAGTGGTAGCGGTCCAACTATAGTGGCATATTATATAAACCATGAAGATGCCCTTGGTGATTTTAGCAAAATCGACATTGATGTTCAAAAATACATTACAAAAACAGGGTAAAAATAATTGTTGCTAAGAAGACCTAATTAGTATATAATGTTATGTATACAAAGAACAAAAGAGTCGAATGTGTGAGAAAAGAGGTGCTATATGCTTGATTTTGAGTTGCAAAGTCATAGACCCCTTAGGGAGCTAGTGTATGAGGAGTTGAAACACAAAATATTGATTGGTAATGTAATACCAGGAACAAGGTTGATGGAAATTGAATTAGCGGAAAGTATGGGTGTAAGTAGAACACCAATAAGAGAAGCTATAAGAAAGCTTGAAAAAGAAAGTCTTGTGACTATTGAACCTAGAAGAGGGGCTTATGTATCTGACATATCTATTAAAGATATGGTGGATATAATGGAAGTAAGGGAAGACTTAGAAGGATTAGCGGCGTCATTGGCGGCAAGAAGAATTAATGAAAAAGAGTCTGCAGAATTGGTAAATATTACAGAAAAATATGCAGAAGCCATAAGGTCTGCCAATACTGATGATATTGTTAAATATGATGAATTGTTCCATAAATTGGTAGTTTCTTGTAGTGGCAATCGTACATTGATACAAATGGTTGGAAACGTACAAGAATTAGCTCTTAGGTTTAGGTACTTGTATTATGATGATTTTTCAAGATACGAGGGAATGCAAGAAGAACATTATGTAATAATGGATGCTATAGTTAATGGACAAGAAGGCAAGGCAAGAGAAGAGGCGGATGCACACATTAAGAGATTAAAGGATTTCTTATTAAGCATGAATGGTCAACTTTCTGTCAAAAAACAAATTTAAAGGTTTTTTTTATGATATAACCCCTCCTAAGTAGATTTCGGTTAATACTCTAAATCTACTTAGGAGGGGTTATTTTGTATCCAAATCACAATTTATAGCTGAATTTCAAGAGATTTTTTTCTTGACGGTGTTTATACAAAAATGAAACCTCTTTAACTATACATTGATGAAGCTTGCAACTTAAATGAAATATTTAATTCTTCATCATCTCTAAGTATTATAAAAGTAACAGTATCATCGATGCTGTTTTTTTGTATTTCATTTACCAATTGGCTGCTAGAAACTATTTTAACGTTATTTAAGCTTAAAACTTTGTCTCCAGACTTAAGTCCTGCTTCCATCGCATTTGTACCAGTAACTTCATAAATATATACGCCTTTTTTATCTTTGTCATCAACATCAACAATTGTTATACCAGCCACGGGTTTGTTGTCTATTACTCCATTATCCATTATGTCTTGTAAAATAGGTTTGGCGATATTTACAGGAATTGCAAATGCAAGACCTTCAACATCTTCGCCTCCACTTTTTGCAACAACAATCCCGATCAAGTTACCGTTACCATTAAAAAGACCTCCACCTGAATTTCCAGGGTTTATTGCAGCATCAGTTTGTAATAGATTCAAAGTGAGATTGTCCAATTGAATTTCTCTGTCCAAAGAACTGATAATTCCCGTTGTGGCCGTTCCGCCCAATTCACCTAAGGGGTTTCCTATGGCAACCGCTAAATCGCCGACAGCTGATACGCTGTTGTCTCCATAGTTTACGGGATCTAAACTAGAGGCACTTATTTTTATAACTGCCAAATCATTTTGTTCATCTGCACCAACTAAGGTTGCGGTATATTGGTTACCATCATATGTTGTGACAGTTATTTTACTGCTTTTTTCAACTACATGGTTATTTGTTGCTATATATCCGTCTTCAGCGATAATTACACCGCTGCCCGCCCCTTCTGTTACAAATGAACCTAACCATGAAGCGGTAGCTACCTTTTCTGTTTTTATTTCAACAACAGAATTCACATTCTTTGCGACTATTTGTTGAATTGATAGGTTGCTATCTGTGGAAACATTCAAAGATGAATTGCTGCTATTAATGCTGTTTAGGTTGTTATTACCATCCGTTATAGAATCTCTAATTAAATAACCTAAACCCATTCCAAAAAATAGAAAAAGTATTAAAAGTATTATAAAATGTTTTTTTCTTACATATGGTGAAGATTCACTTATTTCTGAATATTCATCATGGTTTATATTATCCATTAAATCACCTCCGAACTTAGTTTAATTCTATTATATAAAATTTATGTGTAATAATTATGATAAAATAAAAAATTTTATTATTAGTTTTGGTATATTTGCTAACATTTATACTTCGGTATATTTGCCAACGGTTATACTTGATAAAAGGTCTAAAATAATGTATAATAAATTAGTAATAATTTGGAGGTGCGATTTGGTTAATAATAGTGAAGAAGAAATAGATTTGAGACAATTGTTTTACCTTTTAGTGTCAAATATAAAATATATAGTAATGGTAACCATATTGTCTGGTGTCATTGCTTTTCTTATTACTGCTTTTTTTATAACGCCTGAATATTCTTCTGAAGTAAAGCTTTATGTAAATAATAGGACAGTGGAAAGCACAGAATCATTAACAACAAATGATATTTCAGCAGCACAGCAATTAGTTAGTACATATGTTGCGATAATACAATCCGATTCCATGTTAGAGGATGTTATTGAACAAACGGGAATTGATTATACGCCGGGAGAAATAAGAGAAATGATGACTGCTAAGGCGGTAAATAACACAGAGGTTTTTTATGTTTCGATTCAAGGAGAAAATCCTATAGAAAGTGCTGAAATAGCTGATGAAATTGCCAGGATGGCACCTACAAAACTCGAGGAAATAGTAGTAGGAAGTTCTGTTAAAATATTAGATAGGGCAAAAATCAACAATAAACCTGTTTATCCTAACGTAATGTTGAACACTGTTATAGGTACATTAATAGGGTTTATGGTGGTTTGTTTTGCGATAATTGTGAAAGATGTACTTGATACAAAAATAAATACAGAAGAAGATATAGAAAAATTGACAGATTTGCCAATTATAGGGGTTATTTCTAGTTTTTAGTAGGATGGAGTGACATGTCAAAAAAAAGCAAAAAAAATGAACACCAATCTTTGAGAATCCAAAGGAGAAGACTGTTAAACGATAGTACCGATTTTTTTATAAAAGAAGAATACAATACATTAAGAACAAACATCATGTTTTCATCGATGGGTTCGGGTTGCAAAGTTATAGGATTTGTTAGTGCTAATGAATACGAAGGAAAATCATTAACATGTTCAAATCTAGGTATATCTTTGGGCAAAAATGGTGAAAATGTACTGATAGTTGATGGTGATTTAAGGGCCCCTAAACAGGCAAAAGTGCTAGAGATAGATGGTTCGGAGGGGCTTAGCAATTTACTAGTAAACAAAGTCAAATTATCAGATACGATTAAAATGACAAATTATAAAAACGTAGACTTAATGCCATCGGGCACGAAACCACCAAACCCCAGTGAAATGTTAGGTTCTGATGCTATGAAAAATTTGACAGAATATTTAAGGGGATATTATGACTATATATTAATGGATTTGCCGCCTATAAATATTGTTACCGATGCGGCAGTTGTTTCGAAA
>DATFJV010000128.1:0-3915 GCA_035268985.1 Anaerovoracaceae bacterium
TATAATTAATTTCAGTACCATTTCTTTCTCCTCTTATTATTCCCACAGTCCTTAGTTTAGCTACGTGTTGAGAAACTGTAGATTGAGGTTCATCTAAACAACTTTGCATTTGAGAAACTGTTCCTTCCTTTTGTTCTATTAAATTATACAAAATACACAACCTAGAAGGATGACCCAATACCTTAAATAATTCAGCACTATCTTCAAGAAAATAATCTTCGAATTTTAATTTTTCCATTATAATCCTCTTTTCTATATTGTTATATCTATATATTACGTTATTTAGATATTTAAGTCAAGATAATATTTTAACACTTTATTAATAATTATTTTTTTGCAAACTTTCTATATGAAATTATTCTTGACATATGATAGTCTTAGGAATATAATTCCAGTGAAGAGGGAGTAACTATCTTTCAAAGAATCTAAGTCGTCATTACGGAAATCATTTCCCGGTTTAGATGGCATTAAATGCTAAGTGAGACTCTGCAACTTAATCAATAAATTATTATTGACTAAGTTGTGGAGTTTTTTTATTTACTGAAAGGAGATTACATTATGGAAGCATTAGTATATGATTTTTTAATAAATTTACCAATTATACTACTATTCTTAGTTGGTGCATTTTCATTGTTTACATTAAGTAAGGGAGCAGATATTTTAGTTAATCAAGCTGTAGGTCTTTCCATAAAGTGGGGTGTACCTAAAATTATTATAGGTGCTACCATTGTTTCCCTAGGGACTACTCTTCCAGAAGCATCAGTTTCAGTTCTAGCTGCTTTAAACGGTAATCCTGATTTAGCTCTGGGTAATTCAGTAGGCTCTATAATTGCTAATACAGCTCTTATTATTGGTATAGCTTCTCTTATAGGAAAACTACCTTTAGATAAAAATACAATAAATAAACAAGGAAGAATTCAATATCTAACAGGAGTTTTGTTAGTACTAGTAAGTTTGCCCTTTCTATCCGAAGGATTAGGAGGAAACATATCTCAAGCTGTAGGAATTATGTTTTTAGTTCTTCTAGCATCTTATATTTATTATTCTATAAAGAAAGCAAAAGAAACATCTATGGAAAATATATCTATTAAAGAAGTTTCTGAAAATCTTGATAATAGACCTATTCTAATTAAATTTATTCTTATGGTTTCAGGAATGGCCTTAGTTATAATATCCTCTAAAGTTTTGATTCCTACCGTAGAAATAGGAGCAACTCGATTAGGAATACCCGAAAGTATAATAGCTGCAACCTTGGTAGCCTTTGGGACAAGCTTACCAGAGCTTATTACCGCTATCACTGCTGTTAGAAAAGGACACGGAGAGCTTGCTATAGGCAATATAATAGGTGCAGACATTTTGAATGTACTTTTTGTTGTAGGCGGAGCTGCTGCTGCTACACCAGGTGGCCTAAATGTCCCTACTGTATTTTATAAGCTCCAATTTCCTACAATGCTTGTGGCTCTTTTTGCATTTAGATACTTTTCTAAAAAAGGATCTGATATAGATCGAAAAGAAGGAATATTCCTATTAGCTATTTATATAATTTATATAGTTTTGAATTTTACCTGGTTATAATAATAAAAATATTTCTTGACACAAAAGCTATTATGTTATAGTATTAAGAAAATTTAAAATCTTTGATCAAGAGAAGTAGCTTGTAAATATTATTCTTAGAGAATCGATCTTGCTGGGAATTCGATAATAATATTTTTAGTGAATGGACTTGTGAGATGCAAGGAGAATAGTAGTATCTGATGCCGGTTTTCCCCGTTAAAGGAATATGATATCGATTAATTTCTGTATCTGAAGCTGAGGTTTTTATACCTAATTTGGGTGGCACCGCGGAAAGTTAAGCTTTTCGTCCCTTTGTGGACGAGGAGCTTTTTTGATTTTTTGAAAGGAGGAGTAGAAATGTTATGAAATTTAAAGCTTAAGTTTAATAATAAAACAAATCTTATAAAAAAATTAAAACAAAAAAAATGGAGGTTTCAAAATGGAAAAGAATATGGATTTAAGAAAAAATTTAGTGACGGCTTTACTTCTTGCAATAGGATTTATATTAAGGAATTTTATACCTATAGGAATAGGTAGTATGAAGGCAGATATAATGTTGGGAATAATATTTGTATGTATATTACTAAACCCAACAGTTAAAAATACAATGCTCACAGGACTTCTGGCAGGAATCATTACAGCTATGACTACTGCATTTCCAGGAGGTCAAGTGGCTAACTTAGTAGATAAATTACTAACTGCTTTTTTAATATTGGGAATAATAAAGATGTTTGGGAAAAATAGTTACAAAATACCTGTTTTAGCTGTAATAGGATTTATCGGGACTGTCTTTAGTGGATCTGTATTTCTACTTACTGCTTTAGCTTTAGTAGGATTACCTGTAGGCTTCAATGTTCTTTTAGCTACTGTAGTGATTCCTACTGCAGTTATAAATACACCTATTACAGTTCTTTTATACAAATTAATAACTAAATCTATTAATGCTACTAATTTATCAACCCTATACAAAGAAAAAGCAGCATAAAATAAAAAATAGATGGGCTGTAAATACAGCTCATCTATTCTGCTTGTAATTAAGCTACTGTGTTTAAATATAAATATGAAACTTCATCAACGGTCTGGATTCTTCCTTCTACAGGAGAACCATCAGTTCCGTATTCTTTTATATATTCAATCAATATTTCATCTAGTCCTGGATAAAGAGCACTTAATTCATTATCTCCAAACATTGCATATCCATCTCCACCTGCTGCTAAAAAGTCATTAGTTGCTAATGAATAAATAGCTTCCATATCTAATTCTTCACCAGCTACTGTTACTTCTACAACTTTGCTTCCAGCTTCTTGACTTGGATCCAAAACTACATTCATACCAGAAATATGTGGAAAAGCTCCTAGACTTTCAGGATAAGCACTGTATCCATGTTGTAGAGCTTCCATTAGCTCAGCACCAGTAACATCTATGGTCACTACATAGTTTCCAAATGGTAGCACAGTAATTACATCTCCTACTGTAATATCACCAATTTGTATTGAATCTCTTATTCCTCCACCATTAGTAAGTACTACGTCTGCTCCAGTAAAATCTAGCATAGAATCAGTAATTAAATTTCCTAGATTTGTTTCTCCTGTTCTAACAAATTCTCTAGCTCCTTCTAATTTAATTTCTGTATTACCAACTACTTCTTCAGTAATTAAATTATTAGCTTCTTTAATTTCTTCTACTATTGCAACTACATCAGGGTCAGCTTCTAAAGCTTCTCCTTCTTCCTTATTGATAAGTTTTGCTGTAATAGATGATACTTTTCCGTCCTTAACCAATATATCTACGTGTCCAACATTCTTGTCGTATTCTCCTGCTTGAACTATCATAGTATTACCAACCATCATACCTTCTTCTAAGGCATGGTGACTGTGACCATCTACTATTAAGTCAATACCGTCAACATACTCGGCTACAAGATCGCTTCTTTCTGTACTACTAGGATCCATTCCTAGATGAGAAAGTGCAACTATTACATCTGCTTTGTCTTGTAATTTTTCTACCATAAGTTTTGCAATAATTACAGAATCAAAAAACTCTAATCCTTCTGTATTCTTTGGATGAGATTTATATTTAGTCTCTGATGTTGCCAAACCAAATATACCTACCTTAACTCCACCTACTTCTTTTATTACATATTCAGGCAAAAAGTTTTCATAATTCTCATCATAAACATTAGCTCCTAATATAGGAAAATCTGCCATTTGGGCTAACTCTAATAATCTTTCTTTACCGTAGTTAAAGTCGTGGTTTCCAGCAGTCATAGCATCGTATCCTATTTCATTAAATATTTTTATTATACTTTCACCTTCAACTAAAGTTGCTATAGTTTGACCGTGCAAAGCATCTCCAGCATCT
>DATFJV010000129.1:0-2016 GCA_035268985.1 Anaerovoracaceae bacterium
AAAGCAGCAAATATTACAGCATATGAAGTAATTGATGGTTATGAACTTGATGCAGGGCAGATATTTGCTACAGACATCATTAACGAAGAAGATTTTCGAGATGAATGGCGAGTATTTAAGGCAGATCCAAGTCGAAAAAAAGCAATAAATGAATATTATAAGATGGATAGTGAAGGCGAAAAAACTTTTGCCGGGAAATTGGAGTCCAATGAAAATATTATAATGTTTACTAAGTTAAAAAAAGGTGGATTTGTCATTGATACACCATACGGACATTATTCCCCAGACTGGGCGGTAGTGTGTCGAGAGGATGGATTGGAAACTAGAACTGTAGGGATATATTTTATTGTGGAAACGAAAGCTGGCAAACAAGAGAGAGATCTCACAGATGTAGAACGCAATAAAATAAAGTGCGGTGAATTACATTTTAAGGCAGTTTCAGATCTAGTAAAATTTGATTGGGTAAATAGTTATGAAGATTTTAAGAAAAAATTTGGAGTGAAAGACTCTTTTTAAGAATAATTTATGGAGGCAGGTAGTATATGGCAGATATTAATTATGAAATTATAGAAACTCTTGGTGTGCTTTCTGAGAACGCTAAGGGTTGGAAAAAAGAATTAAATCTTGTTTCATGGAATGGTAGAGAACCTAAGTATGACTTAAGAGATTGGGGGCCAGAGCATGAGAAGATGGGGAAAGGTGTTACTTTGAGTAAAGAAGAGTTAATACGATTAAAAGATATTTTGAATGAATTGACAACATAAGATATCAGTTGGGGCATATAACCCGGACTAATCATGGATGAACTTGAAAAAAGAGTGCTATGTTTAGTGCGGGTTTCTATGTAGGAGGGAGGTTTGCATGTACTTAGCTAATTTAAAGCTATGGAATTATAGGAAATTTGGAAGTGATGGTGATATTTATAATGACTCGCCTGATTTAAATGTTGATTTTCATGAAGGTCTAAATTTACTAATTGGTGAAAATGATTCTGGTAAAACAGCTATAATTGATGCGATTAAAATGGTGTTAAAGACCTCAAGTAATGATTGGATAAGATTAGATGAAGATGATTTCTACAAAGAGTCACAAGAATTAAGAATAGAGTTACTGTTATCAGGATTTTCGGATAATGAAGCTAGTCACTTCACAGAATATCTAACTACGAAATTTGTTGATGGTAAACCTGAGCATAAGCTTAAGTTGATATTTACTGCTACTAGAGCCGACAATAAGATAAAGACAAAAGATATTAGAGCTGGTGAAGATGTCGGTCATGTTGTTCTTGCTGAGGCAAGAGATTATCTTAAATCTACATATTTGAAACCATTAAGAGATGCACGGTCAGAATTGATTCCAAAACGTAATTCAAGATTATCACAGATATTTAGTGAGCATGAAGCTTTTAAGAGTCATGAAAGTCATTTACTCCTTAAAGTATATAATGAATTTAATGAAACAATTGAAGCATATTTTGATGGAAAAAACAGAGATGGGGAGATACTTATTGAAGATCAAAATGGGAAAGCGTTGAAAAGCAGTATAGATGGAACGATTTCTCAATTTTTTGAAGCTTCAACTACATCAACGTTAAAAACAGCATCTGCTCAAATGAAAAAGGTTTTAGAGAGTTTAGAATTATCATTGGTTGATGTTGAAAACCCTGGACTTGGATCGTTAAATAGGTTATTTATGGCATCTGAATTAATTCACTTAAACAAAAATGATTGGAGTGGATTAAAATTAGGTTTAGTCGAAGAAATTGAAGCACATTTACATCCGCAGGTACAGCTAAAGGTAATAAAGAGTTTATTATCATTTGAGAAAACTCAACTTTTATTAACGACACATAGTCCTAATTTAGCATCTCAAGTACCTTTAAAGAATCAGATAATATGTCGCAATAACAATGCTTTCCCAATGGGAAGTAAGTATACTAATTTATCAGAAGACCAATATATTTTTCTGGATAAGTTTTTAGACGTTACTCGTTCAAGCTTGTTTTTTGCTCGCGGA
>DATFJV010000130.1:0-19800 GCA_035268985.1 Anaerovoracaceae bacterium
TGAAATGGATATTAAGCTTGGTAATTTTATTGAGATGTCAGACGAAGAAATTAAAGATTGCTTTAAGGGTTGTGAAGGTTTTGTGTTTGCAGCAGGTATAGACGAAAGAGTACCAGGCCCTCCGCCTATATATGAGACATATAAAAAGTTTAATATAACTGCTTTGGAAAGGCTATTAAAAATTGCAAAAGAAGTTGGAGTGAAACATGCAGTAATATGTGGATCATATTTTTCTCATTTTGCTAAAATACATCCAAAGGATGAATTGACAAAGTGGCACCCATACATACGCAGCAGAATTGACCAAGAAGAAATGAGTATTTCTTATGCAGATGATAATTTTGATGTTGCAATAATAGAAATACCATATGTTTTTGGTACTCAAAAGGGTAGAGAACCTGTGTGGACGTTTTTAGTAGAACAAATTCGTTCAATGGAAAAGTCAACATTGTATCCCAAGGGAGGCACGACAATGGTAACTGTTAAACAAGTGGGTCAAGCCATAGTAGGAGCTTTGGAAAGGAGCAAAGGAGGTAAATGCTACCCTTTAGGATATTATAATATGACTTGGGTAGAAATGCTTAGAATTATTCACAAATACATAGGAACTCCAGACAAAAAAATCACTACCATACCAAATTTTATTTATGCACTTGGTGCAATGAAATCAAAGAAAAACATAGAAGCTGAAGGCCACGAAAGTGGTTTACACCCTGTTAAATTTACTAAATTAATGTGCTCAAAGACATATATCGATAAAAAATTAGGAGCCGAACCTTTAGGAGTAGAACCAGATGATATAGAAGTAGCCATTGGTGACTCAATTAAGCTATGTATAGATATACTTGACGGCAAAGCAGAAGCTATAAGCATGAAAGCAGAATGATTTTAAAACCTTGAAAATTTATATATTGAAGGGGAAAACATGAAAAAACAACGTGTGTTATTAACAGGTGCTTCAGGTGCCATGGGGTTTGCAGGATTAAATGAGTTGTTAAAAGATACTAATATACAGGATATAGTGATATTAGTTAGGCCATCTGATAAAAATAAAAAAACATTTAGGCTATACGAAGGTAGAGAAGGCCTTACAATTTATTGGGGTGATTTAACAAACTATGATGATGTATATAAAAGTATAGAAGGAGTAGATATTATTTTACATGTAGCTGCATTTGTATCACCTGCAGCAGATAACGATCCTGAAATGGCAATGAAAATAAACTATGGTTCTGCTAAGAATTTAGTTAAATCCATTGAAGAACAAGGAAGAAAAGAACATATTAAATTTGTAAATATAGGTACAATCGCTGAAACTGGTGATAGGATGCCGCCAATTCATTGGGGACGAATTGGAGATTCCATTAAACCAAGTGTATATGATTATTATGCTGTATCAAAAATTGCCGCAGAGAGATTAGTAATTGAGTCAGGTATAAAAAACTGGGTGAGTCTAAGGCAAACAGGTATTTTGGGAAATAAAATGATGGAAATTGAAGATCCAATACAGTTTCATAATTGTTATGATAATGTATTGGAGTATGTTTCAGACAAAGACTCTGCACGTATGTTAAAAAACCTATGTGCAAAAGTGGCGAACTGTGAACTTTCAGACGATTTTTGGGGTCATTTATATAATGTGGGTGGTGGTGAATCATGTAGGACACCTGCTTATGAGATGATGGAAAGTATGTATAAGGTTATGGGGATAAATGATTTATCCCAAGTTGTGCTTCCTGCTAAATATCAATGTCTACGAAATTTTCATGGAACATACTATTTAGATTCTGATAAATTAAATTACTATCTGGAGTTTAGAGGTGATACCATAGAATATAACGATGAGGTGTTTGCTAAATCATTGGGAGATTCATTGAGATTCATAAGGCTTACTACAAAAATCCCTGGAGGCCAAAAGATAATAGGCAGGTCAATTAAGAAACATGCGGAGAAACTTGCCCGTATGGAACGTGGGCCTATATATTGGGAAGAGAATTGCATGGAAGAAAAGATTGCAGCATACTATGGGTCCGTAGAAGCCTTTGAGAAACTTCCTGAATCAATAAATGATTTAAAACGGTTTAGCGACTGGGATAAGGTTGTTCACATAGATCATGGATATGATGAAATTAAACCGGAAGGCGAGTTAAATATCGCTGATGTTAGAGGTGCTGCCAATTTCCGTGGCGGTGAATGTTTAAGTGACACAATGAAGAAGGGCGATTGGATAAGTAAGCTGAAATTTAAATGCGCCTTTGGACACGAATTCGAAGCAAGCCCACGGTTAGTATTAGAGGGAGGGCATTGGTGTCCCGTATGTGAGCGTGAAAGTTGGAATTACTATGAGAGAGCAAAAGTTGACCCTTTCTTTGCGCAAGTATGGAAACCACTACATGATGATAACGAAAAAGAATATGTATGGTTAAAAGAATTTTCAGAATTGGATATAGATTAGAATTAAATGGTGACCAAAGGTCACCATTACTTACACTGTTTAGCGGCTATTTTTCCAGTCATTATAGCCGTAGGACCACCAGCAGGGCTATATACCCATTTGCCTGCTGCATAAACATCAGGAAGGGCTGTTTTAACTGAACTGCTCATATTGAACATACTGGTTATTACTGGAATTTTATCTTCGAATGACCATCCAACTATGGAGCCTTCTGAGCTTCTTACTCTATCGTAAATTGAATAAGGCGTTGCAGAAAAGCTGAAAATTAAATTTTCACTTATTTCTTTATATAAAGTGGACGATATTAAATCGATTATTTCCTTTTCAAATCTCTTTTTGAAATCCTCGTACCACCCCTTTTCATATAAAAGATTTGTCAGTTCATAATCAAATAATGTGCTTATGATTATACCAGTTTTGCCCTTTGGGGCGGCATCTTCATCTCGAAGAACGGGTATTGATATTTCAAAGGTGTTATATTTACAAAACCTATTCAACCATTCATAAAGGTCTTCTTTATTTATATTATCCCAATTGTTCAGAATTTCCTTAAGTTCTTTAGTATGTATTTCTCCAAGGCCATTTTTATATGGTGTATAAAAAGAATGGCCAGTGGTCATATCGCTAAAGTTCTCAGGTGACATATCAACTGCAACAAAAACAGTAAATACAGATTCCGCTCCCTTGTGAGAAAGGATTTCCTGCTTTTTATTGTTAAAAGTTAATAGTTCTTTTTTATTCATTCCATCTTCTTTAGTTATTGAATAAAGGGTCTTTAAATCTCCTGCCCATATCATTTTGTTATATGTGTATTTCTTCCCATTGAAATCTTCGATTACTTTATTCTTAGGGTCTATACTTTTTATTTCGGTATTATATGATATTATACCGCCTCGTGATTCAATGACTTCAACCATTTTATTAATAAAAGTACCAACCCCACCCCTAGGGTAAATGTAGTCGTTATATAAAGCGAAATAGCTTAATGCGAAAAATACTGGAGTATTTCTGAAAAAATGTTGTCCGATAATATCCTTTAAAGATTGATTTTTGGATAAATTATCCATGTGATATTCAAAAGGGGTATCCATTTTATTTATGCGATGTAAAGTTCTTAAAAGTCTATACATCCACGATGCCATTTTGGGGACGATGGTTAAAGGATTAATCTTTTTTTTAGTAAACAAAGGGTTATCTGCTCCATACAAGACCTTCATATCTTCGATTACACTATTTATAGACTTGATAATATTATCAATTTCATCTATGCTTTCAGGATATAGGTTTTTTAATAAATCAGAATAATCATCTAAACTTTTTTCTCCATTTATTCTAAGAAGTTTATCTTCAATTCCAAGTGTTATTGGATTTTCGAGGATTTCAACATCTAAATCATATTTTTTTATTAACGGTTTCACAAGCCCGGCATTTACCAAAGCCCTTGCCCCACCTTCAAATCTAAAATCATCTCTTTCAAAAGTGTTCATAAGACCTCCGCATTTCTCGTTCTTTTCGATGAGAAGTACGTCTTTTCCTAAGTCAGCTAAACTTAATGTTGCTGTAAGTCCTGAAATGCCGCCGCCCACACAAATAATGTCTTTTTTTATCATAAATAAATCCTTCTTTCATTGATATGTAAGAAAATATTCTAAAGATGTTTTTATTATTATAGAACAATTTTACCATTGATTTAAAAGCAAATCAATCAAATTGATATTATAAATTATAGAATATATACTTCAATTCCTTGAATATGATATAATATTGAAAAGAAAGGGATTGAGTTTTTATGAAAAAATTATTGATTAATTTTGATTATTCAAACATTGGGGATTGATCCATATTAATTACTACAATAATAGTAGGATTAAGCATAATTTAAAAGGACTGAGTCCTGTTCAATACAGAATACAGTCCTTAACAATCTCTTAAACAAAGCGTCCAACATTTTGGGGTTACTTCAAATGCCGGTTTTAATATTAATCAGTTTTTTGCAATTCAAATTTAAAATGGATTCCTTTTTGCTTAAGCTTTCGCTACATTTGAATCCTTGAATTTCTTCCAAAGTAGAATTAACCAGTAGTGGCAAATACTAGAAAGTAAAAAATCAATTCAACAGAAAATACAATCGAATGCATGATTAATTTTGCTAGAACTAACGGTCATTCCAACCATCAAGATCTACTATAATCCCATAATGACGTTCTGGTGTATCTTCATTAACATCATCTGTTAAATTATCACTATCCAACCAATAGACACTAATCACTGAATCTGCTGTTGTCGCAAAGAACTCTTCACGTTGTGCAAACGTGTATTCTTCGTCTATTGCAAAACCTAAATTCTGAAATTCTGTTCTAAAAAATTCAACGATATCATTTCCACTGCCGGTTGTAGCGTAAAACCATTGCCAGCTATTATCCCCGTAAGAGATTAGATCGTTGTATAAAATAGCATCCGGATAGACTGGTAAACCATCTGGTACCGCTATTTCAGGTACATAATTATCGTCTCCAACTTCTGAAGACGAGTCCTCAGCTTCGGTTTCGCTCTCCATTTCGGAACTGTTATTTACATTGCTATCATCCGATTCATTAGACCCATCATCACTACTGCATGCGGTTAGTGCAAATATTAAAATAAAAGTAGCAAATAATATTACAAATTTTTTCATAATACATCTCCTTAATTTAAAAGTAGTTATTTAGCAAGAGAAACTATAATTTTATGTTATTTCTGAAAAACTTTTGCAGAAATTTATAGATGGGGCATGTTTCATTTTGCCATTTTCAAGATGTAAGTAAACAAGGCTCCTTTTGTATATTTATACTATCATAGTGATATGTATAAGTCAAACTAAACAGTAATAAAATAACTGGTAAACGACTGTTTTAACATATAAATTATTCGTGTCGTAATGATACTACAGGGTCTAGCTTAGCTGCTTTCATAGCAGGATATAATCCTGATAATAAACTTACAACTATAATTAGTAATAGTCCAGCTAACATATATGTTGGAACCGTTCCAATTACTGCTATGGAGAACATATTAGTAGTTAAAGCATTTATAATAGTTCCAATAACCATTGATGATATTACGCCTAAGATTCCACTGAATACCCCTATAAGAAATGCTTCTGAAGAAAATATTCTGCGTATATCTTTTCTTCTAGCTCCAAGTGCCTTCATAAGGCCTATCTCTGTAGTTCTTTCAACAACACTTATATACATTACAACTAGTATCATTATAGCTGATACAAGTAGAGCAATACTTGCTACTCCTGATAATAGATAAGAAATTACATCTACCATAGCTACCATTGATGATAACATGGCTTCTTGCATAGAACCAGTATAACCAAGAGCAATTATTTCGTCTTTTACATAACTAGCCATATCTTTATCCTCGCATATTAAGTAAACTACCGATGGCTCAATTTCGATATCATTTTCATCGGCAAATGCGGTAAGTTCCTCATAAGTTAGATATAAAGCTGACATATTACCTAACCCTGTAGAAGTATATACTCCACTTATGGAAAATTCTTTTACTATTTCTTCATCATCAATAAGTGTAGTTAAAGCAACCGTTTCACCTAAAGCATCTTCACCTAATTGGTCATAAAGGTTACTATTTATTAAAATTTCATTATCTTTAGGTAGTTCCCCCACTTCTAGATTTCTTTCTGTTGTGTTTGATGAAGTAGTATTTAAAATTCTAAAATCAATATCTTCGCCATTGTAATTGATATAGCTCCCTTGCAAAGTTATGCTGCTATAACCTTTTTCCACTTCATTTACCTCATCTATATTAAGCAGCCTTTCCAATTCATCTTCATCAAAAGGAGCTGTTTCAGCAGTTAATAGCTGAGATCCGGGATGCATACTATGTTCAGTATCATCACTTTCTTCAGCAACTTTATTAACTTCTACTACTCTTGGGTTAACTAGATCTTCCACAGTTCCTGTCATATAGTCTTCAACTCCTTCCCAAGTGATAACATGATTATTATACTTGCAATTCCTATGGAAACACCTATGGAAATTAATATATTACGTCCAAGCTTTTCTTTCATATTTCTAAGTGCTAGACCGAAGGATGAAAATACACTTAAAGCGCCGCTTTCTTCTTTTACTTTTTTAATACTTTCATCTTTTTTAGCATCGTTATTCTTAATGTCTTCGATTATTACTCCATCTGAAACGTTAATTATTCTATCGCAGTGAACTGCCACTTTATCTGAGTGGGTAACGATTATAACTAACTTGTTTTCACTGGATATTTCTTTAACTAAATCCATTATCTGAGCTGAAGTCTCAGAATCAAGAGCGCCTGTTGGCTCATCGGCTAAGATGATATCAGTGTCATTCATAAGAGCTCTTGCAATGGCTAATCTTTGCGTTTGACCACCTGATAGCTGATTGGGCTTTTTATATATGATCTTTTAATCCGACTTTAACAAGCAATTCTTGTGCCTTTGCAATCTTGTCTTTCTTGTTCATTCCAAGCAATGTTGCGCCAAGTGCCACGTTATTAATAACGTTCATGTGGGATATTAAATTAAAAGATTGGAAGATAAAACCTACACTTACTTTTCTGTAATTATCTATCTGACTTTCTTTTAACTTGTTTAAATCTACTCCGTTATACTTGATAGATTCATCATAATCCATATCAAGTCCGCCTAATAGATTCATTAGAGTGGAGTTAGCGCTTCCAGATTCTCCCGTTATAGCTACAAATTCTCCTAATTCAAAATTTGCATCTATTCCTTTTAAAGCTTGGAATTTATTATCTTTCCCTAGCTTGTATGTTTTCTTAACATTTTTTAATTCTAATAGCATTTATTTTCTCCTTTACAAATCCTACAATGTGTTGTAAAAAGAAAGGAGATTATTGGTGTATTTACGTTAAATGCGTCATACAAGAATATATGGAAAGTGATATAAAGAAAAGAACTAAGAAAAACTTGAAGGAGGCTTTTTGGCAGCTTTATGAGAAGAAAGAAGTATCAAAGATTACAGTTAAAGATGTAACCACATTAGCGGGATATAACCGGAGTACTTTTTATGAGTGTTTTAAAGATGTATATGATGTTTTAGAGCAGTTAGAGGAAAGTTTAATTAAAAAAACTTTAATGCCATTTAAAAAATCCAAGGAAGGTAAAGAGGTAGAATCCGTCATAATGGCATTATCAGAGGAATTCGAAAGAAATAAAAGGTATTTTTCTGTTTTGCTTGGAGATAACGGAGATCCTAGGTTCCGTAGTAAAGTTCAGAATAAGATAAAACCCAAAATTAGAGAGAAGCTTGAGGATCTAGGTGTTAAGGATGAAAATAAAATAAATATTTTAATTGAGTATCAAGTTTCTGCAATGCTTGGTATAATGATATATATACATACTTCAGAAAATCCACCCAAGATAAGTGAGTTATTTGAAGTGGTTAATAGTCTAAATAGGCATGGTTTAAAAGAAACTGTTGAATCAATGGTATCGAAGGTTTAAAAAGTATAGGAGATATGATAATGAATAGGTACAAATTGTATATTGATGGCCAATGGAGAGAAGGGAATTCCAAAGAATATTTTAAACTAGAAAATCCGGCAAATAAAGAGACACTTGGAGAAATTGCAAAGGCCGATAATAGTGACGTGGACGCTGCCGTTCTTGCTGCAAAAAGAGCATTTTCATCTTGGTCTAATTATACCCAAGAGGAACGTTCTGTTTTATTAGAGCGTGTGGCAGATAAAATGGAAGAGAAAAAAGACGAATTGGCAAAAATAATTGCATTGGAACTGGGGATGCCTGTAAAACATTGCCAAAGCTACCAAGTTGAACCCTCAATTGATGAAGCTAGATGTTTTGCTAATTTTGCAAGGAATTATTCATATAAAGAAAAAATGGAAGGTGGAATGCTAGTCCGTGAACCAGTAGGAGTGGTTGCATTAATGACTCCATGGAATTATCCCCTAGATCAAATCACATTAAAGGCATTTCCCGCAGTCGTTTCTGGAAATTGTGTAATTGTTAAGCCTAGTAAAGCAGCTCCATTGACGGCACTTAAGCTGACAGAAATATTTGATGAAGTTGGAATTCCAAGGGGTGTTTTTAATATGCTAACAGGTGTAGGTGGGGAGATAGGGGAATATATTGCTTCCCATAGTGGAATTGGGTTAGTATCCTTTACAGGTTCCACTGAAGTCGGTAAGAAAATTGGAAGCATTGCTGTTTTAAGCAATGCAAAGAAGCTTGTTCTTGAAATGGGTGGAAAATCACCTATGATTCTTTTGGAAGATGCAGATTTGGAAACAGCAATAGATGAGCTAATAGGTTCTGTTTTTGTAAATACCGGACAAACTTGCTGTGCATACACTCGACTTTTAGTAGCTCATAATATTAAGGAAGAAGTTGAAAAGAAATTGATTAATAAGCTTGAAACATTAAGAATTGGAAACCCTATGGACAAATCAGTGGATATAGGGCCAGTGATAAGTAAAGCTGCCATGGATAAAATAAATAAATATATTGATATTGGTATCCAGGAAGGTGCAAAGATTCTATATAAGGCAGAATTGAGCTTGGATAAAGGGTATTATGTACCCACCGTAGTGTTCACTGATGTTAATAACCAAATGAGTATAGCAAGGGAAGAAATATTTGGTCCGGTTTTATCAATAATTTCCTTTGATGAAGTTGATGAAGCGGTAAATATAGCAAACGATTCTCCATATGGGTTAGATGGAGCTGTTTATGGTAATAGAAATGATGCCATAAAGGTTGCCCTACAACTAGACACGGGTAATGTTCATATAAACGGGGCAGAGGCAAATGCTTCTATGTCATTTGGGGGCTATAAAGAATCGGGAATAGGTAGAGAAGGTGGAAAAACAGGATTTGAAGAATATTTAGAAGAAAAAGCTGTGTTTATATGATGATAAATTCTTCAAAAAGGTGTATAATTCCAAATACGTTATATTAAAGGAGGTAAATATGAAAGTATATACTAAAACAGGAGACAAAGGTAGTACGGGCCTTTATGATGGTAAAAGAGTTTCAAAGGGTTCTGTTAGGGTGGAAGCTTATGGTGCAGTGGATGAATTAATATCATACATAGGGCTTACTAAATGTTATCTTGAAGATGATGATGCAAATTTTCTTACTGACATTCAAAAAAGATTATTTACTGTGGGTGCTGATTTAGCAACTTCCAATGGTGATAAACTGAAGGACAGAGTTGGGGAAGAGGATATTGCTTTAATAGAAGAAGCGATTGATAAATCCTTGGAAAAGTTACCAAAAACCTTTACATTTATAATTCCTGGAGACAATGAAAAAAGTGCCCATTTACATGTGCTTAGGACCATTGCTAGAAAAGCTGAAAGACGTATAGTTAACTTAGCGGATCTTTTAGATAGTGAAAGGCAAGAAGATGAGACCCCTGTTAATCCATATGTTATAAAATATGTAAATAGATTATCTGATTTTTTTTATGCACTTTCAAGAAAAGTGGAAACTGGGTATACTGAGGTTGAGTTTAACAAATAGTGGGGTGAATGGTGCTATCCATATTAATAATAGACGCTAGTAGAATAAATGCAAGTACACTTGCTTCTAGTATTATGAATTCTTTTGAAGGTTCTATTAAAATAACTAAAGTTTCATCTGATATATGGGCACTTAACCTTATTAAAGATGGTAAAGATAACTATGATGTTATCTTTTTAGACGTTATACACAATAAAAAAGATGGTTTTAAATATGCACAAAATATTAGAATGATGGAGGGATTAAATAATGTACCGATCATATTTTTAACGGATAATGATTTTAAAGGGTTGGTTTCGCTGTCACATCGAGATACAAATAACTATATTATGAGTTTAAACACTAATAAAGTGGAACAAAATGAATTACATGGTTTTTTAAGACAGTTACAAGATAAAACAATTTATTTTGAATACTCGCCGGTTGTTTTTATTAATCATATACAAGGTCATGAAATCATCAAGGTGGAAGATATATATTTTGTTGAAGTAAAAGATAAATATTTATATATACATATTAAGGGTGATAAGTATATTTGTTCTAGGCTAGGTCTTAGTAACTTCATAGAAAAATGCAATGTCAGGTATATTAGAAAAAGCCATAGAAGTTTTGCTGTTAATACAAAGAAGATTAAAGAATTAGAAAAGATAGATAATCGTCTTTGGAAAATTAAATTTGAATGTGACATAGGCGATTGTTATGTTAGTAAAACGTACTATGATGAAATCCTACGTTTAAAGACAAACAATAACATTTAAGGACATTTATATTGTCCCTATTTTTGTATAGTGTAAAATATGTATATACTTATCTAGGAGGTAGAATATGGATTTAATAATGCGAAAAGTAAAGGCAGACGAGTTGGATCGGGTATATGAAATTGAAAAAGTGGCTTTTCCTCCCGAGGAAGCTGCATCTTTAGAAAAATACATTTGGAGGCAAAAAAACTATCCGGACTATTTTTTCGTAGCAGAGAAAAATGATAAGATTGTTTCCGTTGTTTGTGCCATACCCACTAATCAAGAACTTATTAATAATGATATCTTTGACATGGAAAAATTACCCTTTGGTAAGATTGGGGCTGTGGTTTCCGTTATGGCTGATGAAAACTTTCAATGCCAAGGCATTACAGGAGAACTTATTAAATATTCATTAGCAAAGCTAAAGGAAAATGGAATGGAAAAATCATGCCTTACATGTAAAGAACATTTGATACATTATTATTCTAAATTTGGATATGAATTACTAGGTGTATCGGAATCAACCCATGGAGGTGCAGTTTGGTATGATATGGTTTGCAAGTTATGACGTGGATGCCATTTATATGTCTAGGGACCGGATATTTATTTAGTTTAACTAAGCTAATGGAAAAAGCGCTTCCCATAGTTGATATGGTTATAAATATTGCGTTAATAATCCTTATGTTAACTATAGGCATGAATATTGGAATTAATGATAATGTTATGAATAACCTAGGGTTAATAGGAGTTAACTGTATAGTAATATCAATATTGGCCATAGGGGTTAGTGTGATACTTGTTTTTATATTAGAAAAGACAATACTTCCCTTGGAAAAAATAAAGGATAAATTGAATAGCGAAAGTATTGATTTATCCATGGAAGCAGATGTAGATAAGGATGAGGAAGAAAAAACATCTCCTCTTGTATATATAATTCCTGCTAGCATAGTATTTGGAGTTGTAGTTGGTGTCACATTACTTAATAAGGATTTTCAAAATGTATTAGACTATACATTATTAGTATCGCTAGTTGTCCTTTATACAGGAGTTGGTATCAGTCTAGGGGCAAACAAAAAGGTGTTTGGGTATGTTAAGCTATTAGGTTTTAAAGTTGTATTTATTTCAGTAGCCATATTTTTAGGGAGCATATCAGGTGGGATGTTAGCGGGTTTAATTTTGGATTTACCATTGAAGATTACCATGATATCAGCTAGTGGAATGAGTTATTATAGTATAACTGGAGCATATATGACAAAGGTCTATGGTATTGAAATTGGAACCTATGGTTTTATAGTTAATGTCATGAGAGAGTTTTTTACAGTCTTATTACTTCCTATACTTATTAAGGTAAGTAAAGGTAGTCCAATTGCAGGTGGTGCAGCTGGTAATATGGATACCATGCTAGTCCCTGTTACAAAATTTGTCGGTATTGAACTTGGGTTAGTGGCATTAATAACAGGAGTTATTTTAACTTTCTTTGTGCCAATCATTCTTCCAATATTAGTTAATGTTTTATAATAATTATATTGGGTATTATAGGTTTAATAATTAGTAGGAGGTAGAAATATGGAAAAAATTGATTTTAGGAAATTGAGAAGATTTAACATGGTTATGGGATCACTGCATTTGGTTCAAGGTATACTTATGTTATTTCTTGCAACTAGTGTTATCCAAAAGATTGGTGAGTTTTCACCAAATATTACTCAATACTATTTAACATATAATGTTGAAACCCAAAGCTTGGAAAATGCTTCTAAAGTATTATTTGAATTGCCGTTTGGCATATTGGTGGCAGGGTTTTTACTATTATCAGCATGTGCACATGCTTTAATATCCTTTCCTAATAGCCTAAATAGTATATATAATCAGGATTTGGAAAAAGGAATAAATAGATTTAGATGGTTTGAATACGCATTAAGTTCGTCTGTTATGATAATCCTTATAGCAACTTTATTTGGCATATATGATATTGCATCTTTGATACTCATATTTGCTGCAAACTTTTCCATGAATATGTTTGGCTTGGTTATGGAACAGCTTAATTCCCTTAAAGAAAAGGTAAATTGGGGGCCATTTATTTGGGGATCCGTTGCAGGAGTTGCTCCTTGGGTGGTAATTTTAATTTACATGCTAGGTAATGATAATTTGGATATGGTACCTTGGTTTGTATGGGCCATAGTTGTTACTTACTTTATAGCATTTAACACGTTCCCAATTAATATGATACTTCAATACAAGAAAGTTGGCAAATGGAAAAATTATATCTATGGCGAGAGAGCATACATAATTCTCAGCTTAGTTGCGAAGACTGCCCTTGCATGGTTAGTGTTCTTTGGTGCTATGCAACCTTAGAAATATATTAAGAATTGTCCGAAAAGTTATGGAAATTTTATTGGTTTTGTGTCAAGTGTTGGGTAAACAATTGATAATTATTGAGCTTATGTGCTTGGGCTATTTAAAAGGCCCAAGCACTGTTAATATATAAAATATTTTGATATTATTGAACTGATAATTTATGATAAAAAACATTACGAAAAATTTTAATTGTAAGAAAAGTAAGCAAATAATCGGAAATACCTGGCTTTCTGTCATGGAATTATCAAAGGAAGTAACTTGTAACAGCAAAGAAAAAAGAAATAAAGAAAATTGAAATGTTGAGAAATCATAACAAGCAAAATTAGAATTATAATAGCATAGAGCACGGTGGGGAACTCAAAGAAAATGGTATATAAACCTTGTGTTTTTAGACTTTTTCATATAAAATAAATTGTCTTAAGAAGAAAAGGAGGAATATCAATGGATTTACCTAATTGCCCTAAATGTGGCTGCGAATATGCTTATGAGGATGGTAGCATACTTATATGTCCAGAATGCTCCTATGAGTGGAATCCTAAAACTGCTGCTGATGATTCCATTAAGGATTTTAATGGTAATATTTTAAATGATGGGGATTCTGTGGTAGTAATAAAGGATTTGAAGGTTAAGGGATCCTCGGGTGCTATTAAAGTAGGAACTAAAGTTAAGAAAATTAAGTTATTGGATGAGTCAGTTAATGGCCATGACATTGAAGCTAAAATAGACGGATTCGGCGTAATGTATCTTAAATCAAGCGTGGTGAAAAAAGCATAAAAAATACCCTTTTAGTTTGGTGGCTGAAGGGGTATAATTATTTTATTAAGACTAAAGGGGAATAAAATGAACATATTAAAATGGGCGATATTAATATTTATTATAATTGAAACTTTAAATGTATTAATGCTTTATGTAGCCCCAGGAATGAAACAAGGAAACGCTTTGGGAGTATTTAATGCTTGGCATAAAGCTCAAGAAGATGAAGAAATGAAAAGTTTTGTAAACTATATGGCATATTGGGTTGCGGGGGCAAAACTCATTTTTATATTTCTTGGTATTTCGGTAATATTATGGGGAAATGTGGAGATGCAAATAGCTACTTGCGGAGCCATGGTGATATCAATATCCTCCTTTTTTTATAAGCTATATCCCATCATTAAGGATATGGATAAAAAAGGTCAAATAGATCCTAAAGGATATTCTAGAATATTGCTTGCCATGATACTAATTTTTATAGGGGGATTTCTAACCGTGTTTATGATAGGCTTTATGAAATATTTATAGTTATATGATGCGAGTGGAATAGTCGACTCGCTTTTATGTATATTGGATAAATCATAGACATTAATTTGTTTTTTGAGTATAATTAATATAAGTTATAGTTTGGGGGATATGGAGTCAGTTATATGGATTATCGTAAAGAGCTTACAAATAGTAAGAGAATTGTAGTTAAGATAGGTACCACTATGGTTACTTATCCTAATGGAAAAATTAATATAAGAAGAATGGAAAATTTAGCAAGAGTGTTGGCTGATATTGTCAATGGAGGGGTTGATGTAATATTAGTTAGTTCAGGTGCTGTTGGAGTTGGAGCAGGAATCTTAGGTTTTAATGAAAAACCTACAGAAATCAGGATTAAACAGGCAGCAGCTTCTGCAGGCCAAGCTTCAATGATGCAGATATATAAAAATTTCTTTGGGGAGTATCATCATAATGTTGCTCAGATACTTCTTACTAGAGAAGATATTAAATCTAAAGATAGAAGAAGCAATTTGGAAAATACCTTTAATACTGTATTAGAGCTTGGGATGGTTCCAATAGTTAATAATAATGATGCCATAACCGTTGATGAAATAGAATTTTCTGATAATGACTATTTATCTGCAATTGTTGCAAATTTAGTAGATGCTGATTTACTTGTAATATTGACAGACATCGATGGTCTTCATGATAAAAATCCAAGAAAAAATAATGATGCAAAGAGAATTTCGATTGTAGAAAGTGTTGATCAATCGATTCACGATATGGCAGGAGATAGGGGGAGTGCATTCTCAACAGGGGGTATGCATTCTAAACTTATAGCAGCTGAAATATGTGTGAAATTGGGAACATCTATGGTTATAGCCCATGGTGAAGACCCAAGAATTTTGTATGATGTTTTAGAAGGCAAGGATGTTGGCACTTTATTTCCAGGAGGGAAAAAGGATGAATATTAATGAAATAGGTAGATTGGCAAAGGAAGCAAGTGTTAAGTCAGCAAAATTCTCTACTGAAGAAAAGGATAAACTGTTAATATTATTGGCAGATAAACTTTTAGAAAATACAGATGAAATATTAAAGGTGAATGAAGAGGATGTAAAATCGGCCATAGAAAAGGAAGTCAAAACCTCCTTTATTGATAGGTTAACTTTAAATGAAAAAAGAATAAAAGATATGGCTGATGGATTAAGGCAAGTGGCCGCATTACCTGACCCAGTGGGTGAAATTGTTAGGATGAATACACTTCCAAATGGCCTAAAAGTTGGTCAAAGAAGGGTTCCAATGGGAGTAATTGGGATAATCTTTGAAGCTAGACCAAATGTTACAGCCGATGCTTTTGGTTTATGCTTAAAAGCTGGCAGCGCGACCATACTAAAGGGAGGGAGCAATGCATTAAGAACAAATGGCTTGCTAGTGGATATATTTAGAAAAACACTAAAATTAAACGGAGCACCTGAGGATCTTGTGCAGCTTATTAGAGATACTTCTTACAAAACGGCCAACGAAATGATGAGATTAAATAAATATATTGACGTTTTAATTCCTAGGGGAAGCGGGAAATTAATCAATTCGGTAGTTGAAAATACCACGGTACCAGTTATCAGAACGGGAGAAGGTAATTGCCATGTTTTTGTTGATAAATCTGCTGATTTAGACATGGCTGAAAAAATTGTGATTAATGGTAAGGTTCAAAGGCCGGGAGTATGTAACGCATTAGAAACTTTAATTGTACATGAAAATATAGCGGAGGTATTTATACCTAGAATAACTAAGGCTCTAATTGAAAAAGAAGTTGAAGTAAGAGGTGATAGTGAATTTCTAAAGGCAGAAGGTGTTGTACCCGTAACAGAAGAAGACTTTGGCACTGAATATGAAGATTACATAATATCATGTGGAGTAGTAAGCGGTGTTGATGAAGCAATCGAACATATTAGAAAGTATTCCACTGGTCACAGTGAAACGATAATAACTGAAAACTACACTAATGCTCAAATGTTTTTAGATGAAGTAGATTCTGCATGTGTATATGTGAACGCATCAACTAGATTTACCGATGGTAGCCAGTTTGGATTTGGTGCTGAAATAGGAATTAGCACACAAAAGCTTCACGCTAGAGGGCCTATGGGGCTCAAGGAATTAACAACAACTAAATATATAATATTTGGAAATGGTCAAACAAGAAAATAGGTTTAACTATGAGGAAAAGGATTGTTGAAATAATTGAACCAGGAAGCAAAAATGATAAGATAAGTCGTGTTTATGATTTGTTTATGATATCATGCATTATTTTAAGTTTGGTTCCGTTGGTTTTTAAAACCCAAAATGATACACTTATAATCTTAGATAAGGTAACGGTATCTGTATTTATTATTGATTATATAATAAGATGGATGACTGAAGATATAAAAAATAAAAAAAGGTCTAAAACCAAATCATTTTTACTTTATCCTTTAACCCCTATGGCAATTATAGATTTATTGTCCATATTACCATCAATATCTTTTCTATCAAGAGGGTTTAAGGTCTTAAGATTATTTAGGGCGTTTAAAGCATTAAGAATAATTAGATACTCCAAGAGCATAAAGAGGATTAAATACGTATTTGTTAAACAAAAGGGTCCATTAATCGCTGTGGTTAGTTTAGCTTTCCTATATGTCCTTATGTCTTCAATAATCCTGTTTAACGTTGAACCTGATGCATTTAATAACTTTTTAGATGCAGTATATTGGGCGGTAGCTGCAATAACTACTATGGGTGAAGGTGATATTGAGCTTACTTCTACTATTGCAAGACTAGTGACTATGGTATCTGCTATATTTGGAATAGCTATAATTGCTTTACCTTCAGGCATTATAACTGCTGGATATATGAATGAACTTAATAAAGAAAAAATAAAAATAAAGTAAAAGCTTGAGTTTTTTCAGGCTGATGCATGCCAAAACTATATTGATTAATAGGTGAAAAGATGAACAAAGAAGAAAAAGTGGATGAAATATTAACTATGCATGGGTATCCAAGATTTGATTTGGCCCAATTGCCTACGCCAATACATAAACTAAAAAATTTTGGCAAATTGTTAGACGGTCCAGAGATTTGGATTAAAAGAGATGATTTGACAGGCCTTGTTGGTGGGGGAAATAAGACTAGAAAATTGGAATTTCTTGTGGGAGATGCAATAGATAAGGGTTGTGATACATTGGTTACAATAGGTGCGATTCAATCTAATCATACACGCCAAACTGCAGCAGCTGCTGCAAAGAGCGGCTTAAAATGTGCACTGCTTCATTATGGATGGACTAAAGATGCAGGACCAAATTATAGGAAAGTAGGTAATATTCTTCTTAGCAGCATTATGGGAGCAGATTTATACGTTGATGATAAGGAAAGACCCATTGAAGACCAAGGTCCTTTGGCAGAATTTGGAGAATATTTGGAAAGCAAAGGACAAAAACCGTACTTAATAACTGGGGGTGCCTCGGAAAATGAGTTAGGCTGCTTAGGATATATGGTTTGCGCAGCGGAAATAGTTAAGCAGTGTGAACAAAAGGGGATTAACTTTGATTATCTTGTCCATTGCACTGGTAGCAGCAGCACTCAAGCTGGTATGGTGGCAGGTTTTAAAGCTTTGAATTCAGGTATTCAAGTAATTGGTGTGGCAGATGACGGGGAAACTGAAATTAAAAAACATAGAGTTTGTGAGCTGGCAAATAACACACTTAAGATGCTAGGATATGATGATATAATTAAGTTGGAAGAAATTGAGATAATTGCCTCAAGCGAAAATGACTATGGGGAACCTAGCCGAGATATATATGATGTTATAGCTGAATTTTCAAGGACAGAAGGTATAGTAATAGACCCTGTATATGAAGGAAGAAGCGTAAAAGGATTAATGACATTAAGTGAAAAGGGTAGATTTGAAAAGGATAGTAAAGTATTGCTTATGCACTTGGGGGGAACGCCAGCAGTGCATGCATACTCTAATAATTTTGATTCTGTTGAGCTTAAGTCGATTAATTTGGATTAGGAGACTTATATGAAAGACTACTTAGGATTTGAAATAGGACCAATAAGACCACCTAGTGAGGCTGAAAGCCTTTTAGTTAGAGTGACTCGAAATTGCCCTTGGAATAAATGTGAGTTTTGCACTATATATAAAGGGGAAAGATTTTCTTTAAGGGATAAGGAACATGTAATAAATGATATTAATATAGTTAAAGATGCAATAGTTGTCTTATCCAATAAGGGATATTCTTTTGCTGAAGCAAATGACAAATTGGATGAAATAAGGGAAAAAGCTGGTGAAAATGGAGATTTTGCTATATCATCTGCAATGACTATTTATCGCATGGGAGTGAAGTCTGTGTTTTTACAAGATGCGGATACAATGATTGCAAAACCCGATGATTTGGTGGAAATAATAAAACACATAAGAGAGGTCTTCCCCACCGTTGAAAGAGTAACTAGTTATGGAAGATCATCTACAATATCTAGAATATCTGATAAGGATATGAAAAGAATAGCGGAAGCTGGACTTAACAGAATTCACATGGGCATGGAAAGCGGCAGCAATAAAGTGTTGGAGCTTATCAACAAGGGTACTACTAAAGAAAAACATATTGCAGCAGGCAAAAAGGTTGTAGAAGTTGGCATGGATTTATCTGTCTACTATATGCCGGGCTTAGGTGGCAAAGAATTTTCTGAAGAAAATGCCATTGAAACGGCAGATGCTATAAATATGATTAATCCTAGTTATGTTAGGATAAGAACATTGGCCGTTTCTGAAAATTCTTTATTAAACGAGAAATATTTGGATGGAACTTTTACTAGAACCAATGATACTGATATGGTAATTGAACTTAAAATGATGATAGAAAACTTAGAAGGCATTGATAGTAATATAGTTAGTGATCATATAATCAATTTAATTCCTGAAGTTAATGGGAAGATGCCTAAAGATAAAAACAAGATGATAGATGCTATAGATTGGTATCTTAACTTATCAGATGAAGATAAAATAATTTATAGAATAGGAAGAAGAACTGGAATCATGTATGACAGTGAAGCTTTTAACAGTGAGGCTTTAAAGAATAAGATAATTGGTATAATGAGAAAAGAAGGTATAGATAAAAACAATATAGATTATGTTACAGATAATTTAATCAACAGATATATTTAATTAGTAATTTATATTTTTATATCAAAACGATAAAATTAAGATGTCAGATTATGAGATTAATTAACAAATAAAGATTAACAGATTTATGGGGGAAAAATGAAGAAAAGATTATTATTATTGATTTTAATAATAGCAGCATTCGTATTTACTTACTCATGTTCTTTTGGGGATGATGTAAATGAAGAAATAGAGGATCAGATAAGAAGCAGTAGCAATATAGTTTATAGTTTTGTATTTACTGATAGTGATATGGATACAAGTTATG
>DATFJV010000131.1:0-3569 GCA_035268985.1 Anaerovoracaceae bacterium
ATAAAATTGGTAGCACAGTTGGTGGCACACTGGTAGCACAAATATCGTAATCTAATGCTACATTCATTATTCCGTAAATGTATTAAGAGCTATTAATTCAAGTAAATTTAGATAGTTAGTATAATACCTGTTACAAACCTCAAGTCCCCTCCCGGGTACTTAAGATTTAGAGAGAAGCTTAAAGGAAAGAATGTAGGATTGAGCTGCAGGTCGTTTTTAATAGCTATATCATTATACAACCAAAAACCGTAGATAGCCAAGGTTTTCAAGCTGAATAAGGCACAAATAAACTTATTCAAAGATTAGATCATCGCTCTCGACTGAAGCTAAAATCTGATCTTCTCCATTGCGGGTACCCGGAGATGAGAGAATACCATTTTCATCAATTGTACCAGGTATATATCCATCGCATGATGACGGGTGACCACTTATACTTAGCAAAGCACCCACAGCAGAGATAACTTCCAGAGTACCGTTTTCTGTTTCTGCATATAAACCGTCAGAGCTTATGCCAGACACCGGTAGTAATTTACCTTCAATAACAAATCCATCAAACGCACGTCCGCCGCCGCTAAGTGTTTCTGGTCTAAAATAATAGTCCTGGGCAGAGCCTGCTAAGGTGACCATATCATTTGTGAGTGCATCTCTATTTGCCTGATCTGTTGCAGAGCCAAATGTCGAAACTGCAGTGACTGACGCAATAGCAACAATGATTATGACTAGAATGACTAATAGTAACTGTTGTTGTCCCATGATTACCCTTTAGTGATTTATAAATCTGAACAAAATTATAATAAAAGACAAGTAGACTGGTATAAAGCGAATGAAAATTTAAATCCATTCCTTCCCATTAATTATTTCCAACCTTGAATTTGATCACCCATAAAAATTCAATTCGCTTTACTTAATCATTCAAATAGACCTTGCCTCCAAAATCTCGGATAAAATTTACTTTCCGGGTAGTTTGATATATACTCCTCGTATCCCTGATAAATAGTAAGAACATCGTCGTAAACAATTGATGATACTATCAAAATCAAGACAACGTATGTAAATGAAGCATACCGTCGAACTGTATTAAATTGAGTTCCTGAAGATTTTTTCCTATTGAACCCTATAAGCCAGCTAATCAATAATACAAACCATATTTGGCTCAATGGTGTGTGAAAGACTCCGCTAAAAAAGGCATGGATTAAAGCAGCTGATAGCGACCATGAAACTGATATGTACAAGAATCTACTCTGAAATTTTTGATTCTTATCCGGATAGTTATCAATTACATTCTTTACCAGAAACCCTATGAGAAATGCAAGAGCTATAAATGCAATCAGACCCCATTCGGTAAGGAACTGAATATAGAAATTATGTGGATGCGCAAACGTAGGAGCAGACTCCAATTTTGAATAATGCATGGGTCCAATCCCAAATAAAGGATTTTGCAACCAACTTTCCAGAGCACGTTGCCACATATCCAGACGGCCGCTGTCTGAACTTCTAAGCAATGGCAAATCAGCATTTGAAGAAGGGATCCATCTAAAAATAATTAAATAATTTAAGGCTCCGAGAACCAATGATATTGATCCAAATTTTAAAAAAGGGATCAGATCTTTACCCCAAATCATCGTCAAAATGCCTAAGGAAAGTATTAAGCTTAGCATTGAGCCTCTTCCTCCTGAAGCAAATATAAGCATCCACCAAAATGAGGCTAGAACAATTAATAAAATTGATTGCAATTTCTCATGTTCTTTGCGCTTGTAAAAAGCAGTAAGCCCTACCAATAAAGGAAGAGTCCAGGTTTGTGTATGATTAAAGAATCTCTTGTGATCAAAATAAAGGACTTCTTTTCCATGGAACTCAATTCCATTTATCAATAACGAAAAATCATACTTATTCGGCCACAATGTTATCATAGGTTCATAAAAAGAAGAGATATAATTCCCAAAGAAAATAATTATATATATAAGAGAGTATATTAATGTAGTTCCCAAGATTAATCGCCCTGAAAAATGGTGAGTTTTACGCCTTCGTGGCGCTATTAAAACAGCTAATGAGAGAAGAAGAAAAAGAAAAGTAAATTCAAGAAGAGCAAACTGAATATTTGTACTGAGAAATACAGACATTAGACCGGTTAAAAACAATATAGCAGTTGCGGCTACAGGAGATTTAGATACATGAGAGCATGTAGTAAAACTTTTTACATCCTTGTTTAAATACGACTTAATTATTGAAACTAGTACCAATAAACCTATAACAAAAAGTATAACAATTTGCATAACTCTTTTACTGTCATACTGCATTAAATCTGGCAGTTGAATAAAAGCAGTCAATACAAGAAATACTGATAAGAGTACAGGTATTATTTTATTCATTGAAAACAGAATATGATCTTCAGTTTTAAATTGTTTCTTTAAAAGCATATAGGCCAAATATTTGATTTCAATGGCTGTATATAATTATTTAACTCTCTATATCTCTTTTTTTTGATCTGCACGATTTCATTGATTCTGAACTTCCCTCCAAATATACGATTCATCACATTACCTCAATTCAAATCTACGATGTTAAACCGTTAGTTTCTCAATATAGATTCGGATTTTGACGCGGTATGAACATTCAACTGTGTTTCAATCGGTCAGCGAATCTATTTTTGAAATACTCTATAAGATAAATTTAATCAGTTATAAATGATAAAAATTGAATAATTTAATCTCTTAAGTATCCATAAACACATAGAATTTTATTTTGAGTAGATTTTAGGTGAATTTCAGAATTTAACTGGGGTGTGATAAGCTATTAACCAAAATTCGAGCAAAAAAAAAGCTCCCGAAGGAGCCTTTTTATCAGATATATTAAGTTTTGATCAATTAAGATCCAGCACTTAAGGCAAAATCGTTAGGTTCTACTGTCGCTACTCTGGTCTCAGAATTTGTATCGCAGTTATCACCAGCTGTAAGAACACCTTCCTCAGTACTAGTTCCAGGTGTGTAACCTTCACAGCTTGAAGGATGCGCAGTGATTGTAAATTCCTGAGCTGTTATGTTTGATAAAACATAGCGTCCATTCTCATTCTCTGCCACTAGTCCATTAGTACTTACACCGTTTGAAGGAAATGCAAGTCCTTCCAGAGACAAACCTGTGAATGTTCTTCCACCGCCACCTAACATGTTAGGTCTCATGTAATAGCCCTGAGCTGAAGATGCGAGTGTTGCCACATCGTTATTTACCGCATCAATGTTCGCCTGATCGGCGGCTGATCCGAATGTATTAATTGCTACTACCGTGGCAATACCGACGATAATAGTTACCAAGATTACGAGTAAGAGTTGTTGTTGACCCATGATGTACTCCGAATTGTTGTTTTATTATTAGTTTAAATCGCAAATTATTTGCAATTCTTTAATTCATAGATTGCTTCAATCTACAAGAGAAACCGATGTTTGAATTGTTACAGATTAGATTAACTTTTTCTAATTTTATTCTAAGAGTGATCAATAAAAAACTGACGTCTTCGTATGTACGAAGTAGTTAATCCTATCTTTTTTCACCTCTTTAAGTAAATAAAGAAGCAA
>DATFJV010000132.1:0-53619 GCA_035268985.1 Anaerovoracaceae bacterium
TATTATAGTTAGTGAACTTATAGCTTGGGTTACTATTGCTGGTAATCCAACTGCATATATTTCTTTTACAATATTTTTATTAAATCTATATTTTTTAATATTTATATTTACCAAGTGCTCTTTATACTTTATTACGTAAATGGCATATATAAATGCAATAAATTGGGCCAATACAGTTGCTATCGCAGCTCCTGCTACTTCAAGTTTAGGGAAACCAAATAGTCCAAATATTAATATTGGATCCATAATAATATTTAATATGGCACCCAAAAGCATAAATATCATAGGATGAATCATATCCCCTGTAGCTTGAAGTATCTTCTCAAAACCCATTACTAATATTACAAATATTGAACCTGTAGTTACCAGTCTTAGGTAAATTATACCGTTTGATAATATGTATCCATCAGTTGTAAAATGGCCTATAAATATATTGCCAAAAATCATACCAAAAGAAGCAAAAACTATATAATTTATTAGCTGTAAATATACCCCATTGTTGGCTGCAATATCTGCTTTAAGTTGATTTTTTTCTCCAAGCTTTCTAGCTATCACAGAATTTATTCCGACACCAGTTCCAACACCAAAGGCTACTAGCATAAGCTGCACTGGTAATACTAATGTAACTGCAACCAATGCATCCTCTCCTAAGTAGGAAACAAAAATACTGTCAACAATGCTGTATATTGCGTTAATAAACATTGAAAGCATGGCGGGCCATGACATTCCTAATATTAATCTGTTAATTGGGGCAATCCCCATCTTGTTTTCTGTCATTATTTCTCCAAAAAAAATATTGGGCAAACCTATAAGCCGGGTTCTGTATTTGACAATCATCCGTCTCGAACTACCATCGCTGGCAGCCTCTAGCGACATACCTATCGGGCAACAACGGGTCGCTGTCTTTATGCCCTATTTTGTCTTGCTCCGGATGGGGTTTACACGGCCGTTATGTTACCATAACGCCGGTGAGCTCTTACCTCACCATTTCAACCTTACCACGCGCCCAAAGGCCGTTCGGCGGTATGTTTCTGTTGCACTTTCCCTATAGTTACCTACGCCAGACGTTATCTGGCATCCTTACCCTATGGAGCCCGGACTTTCCTCATGTAGTATTCTACACGCGATTGTCTGGTTTACCCAATCATTAAACTGTTATTACTTCATATGGATCCATATTTTCAATGAATTCATATATAGGAGTGTATTCTCCAATTAAATCAAGTTCATTTAAAAGCTGTTCATAAAAGTTATTTATAAAGAATTTTTCTGTTCCATAATGACCTAAATCAATTATGTTTTTACCTTCGATTTTTGCATTCATGGCTTGGTGATATTTTACATCACCAGTTATGAATACATCAAATTTACTATCATTAATGAATTCCCCACCACTACCAGTGCAAATGCCTACCTTTTTAATATATTTACTTGAATCACCTATAAATCTAATTGCACTTAATGGTATTTCCAGTTCCTCTGATGAGATTTTTATTAAAGAAGATAACGGCAATTTATCTCTTAACTCTCCCGTTAATATAAAATCACTGTACTGTTTAATATTTATTAAGCCTAACATTTTTGCCAAATAATCATTATTACCACTACATATTTTGTCAAAAGGTGTATGAAGTGAATAAACTGAAATATCATTTTTTATCAGTTTAGTTATTATTTTACCATATCCTGTTGTAACTTCTATGGAGTTAATATGATTAAACATTAAAGGATGGTGAGTTACTATTAAATTAGCTTTTTTTAAAATAGCTTCTTCAATCACCTCATCTGTTATATCAAGGGATACGAGTATTCCTGAAATTTCAGCATTTTCACTTATTACTTGAAATCCGCTATTATCCCATTCCTCTTGAATATCAAGGGGAGCGATCTTATTGGCAACGGTTTCAAACTCTACAATCTTCATAAAATCACCTTCTCCAAAAAATATTTTAAATAATTAAGCCTATATTCATATTTTTTAAATAGTTTTAAATCAATATCACTACTTTTTTTTAGGTTTTCCAAAACCACATTAGTCTTATCAATCTTTCCATTTAAAAAATCTATCAAAATATCTTTATCATTATCACACAAAGTTATTGGAACCTCCAACTCAATGGATTCTTTATCCAAACCTTTTATATCAACTAAAGGCATACCTTTTACTGCAACAATTATTTCTGGTATATATTTATTTTCTCTAACAATAATATCATTAGTTATATTGTATCCATTATTATATAACCAATATCTCAGCTCTCCACTATGATTCCTAGGTTGCAAAATCAATTTTGGAAAAGAGCTTGTTTTCATAGTTTCATTTGATAAAATATCAACTATTAATCTGCCTCCAATGCCAGCAATAATAACATCATCTACTTCCCCGTAGTCCAATGTTTTTAAGCCATCACCCATTCTACAATCTATTATTATATCATTGTTTTCATAGTTATCAATATTTTTTTTCCCTTTTAATAAGGAATATTCACTTATATCAGATAGTATTATATACGGTGACTTTTCTTCTTCTATTAGTTTTACTGCTATAAATCCATGGTCACTACCTATATCAGCAACCATTTCTCCAGGCCTTATAAATTCATAAATAGCATTTAATCTATCCCTTAATTTCATCTATTACTCCAAGTAATCCTTTAGCTTTTTACTTCTACTAGGATGTCTTAATTTTCTCAAAGCTTTGGCTTCAATCTGACGTATTCTTTCCCTGGTTACATCAAATTCTTTACCAACTTCTTCTAAAGTTCTAGGTCTCCCATCTTCAAGACCAAATCTTAAAGTTAATACCTTTTTTTCTCTTTCAGTTAATGTATCCAATACTTCAATTAACTGCTCTTTAAGCATTGAAAAAGCTGCTGCATCTGCCGGAGCTGGGACGTCTTCATCAGGTATGAAATCACCCAAGTGACTATCTTCCTCTTCACCAATTGGAGTTTCTAAAGATACTGGGTCTTGGGATATTTTTTGTATTTCTCTAACCTTTTCAACACTTATACCCATTTCAAGTGCTATTTCTTCAGGACTAGGTTCTCTACCATATTCTTGTAGCAATTGTCTAGATACTCTTACAAGTTTATTGATGGTTTCTACCATATGCACAGGTATTCTAATTGTTCTAGCCTGGTCCGCAATTGACCTTGTTATAGCTTGTCTAATCCACCAAGTCGCATATGTTGAAAATTTATACCCTTTTCTATAATCAAATTTATCTACAGCTTTAATAAGTCCTAAATTTCCTTCTTGAATAAGGTCTAAAAAGAGCATCCCTCTTCCCACATATCTTTTGGCTATACTAACAACAAGTCTCAAATTACACTCACATAATCGACCCTTGGCTTCTTCATCGCCATTTTCCATTCTAATGGCTAGGTTTCTCTCCTCTTCACCTGTCAAAAGAGCAACCTTTCCAATTTCCTTAAGATACATCCTTACAGGATCATCAATAGCTACGCCTTTAGGAATTGTGGCCTCTATATCAATATCATCTTTATCTTCAATTTCTTCAAGTTCACTGGGATGAGGTTCCCTATTCTCTACAACTGAAATTGATTTTTCCATCAGAATGCGGAAAGCTTCTTCCATGTCATTCTTATCAAGCTGCAATTCAGAAAGATATAAGCTGATTTCTGCAAAAGTTAATTCATTGTTCTTCTTTCTTGCATCTGCTTCCAAATCAGCTATATACCTATTCCTCATTTCTAAGGTTTTTTGTTTCTTATCCTCATTCAAATTAACATCTTTCATTTTTTTGTTCATTGCTCATTAACTCCTAAATTTCCTAACTTTTTCACTAACTTCCATAAGTTCCTTTGTTAATTTTTGAACCTTTTCATCGTCTATTTCTTCTTCTGCTAAAGCAAGCAAATCAATTATATCTGCTTCTCGCCTCTTATATTCCATATATTTACTTGTATCAATACATTGTTTATAAAAATCATCTTCCTCAGAACCAACTAATATATTATCTACTATTTTTTTTAATACAATTTCTTCATCCATGTCAAAATTTTTTATGAATTCTTTAAAATCAATTACTTGGGACTGGCTATATTTTTCTTTTATAACTTCGGCCACATGTTTTCCAATCTCCGAATTGAAATTAAATTTATCTTCTTGTAATTTACCCAAGTATACAGGATTTGAAACTAATAACCTTATCAAATTTTTCTCAACCACTGGTATATTGACTTCTGTGTTGTCATTTCTATTTCTTGAAACTTTATTAATATTTGTTTCATCTTTGCCATTAAGCTCCATAACTATTGCTTGTCTAGAAATATTTAAATCTTCACTAAGTTTAGTTATATATATATCCCTTTCCACAGGTCTTAATTTAAGTAATATTGGAACTACACTTTTAACATATTCTAGTATGCTCAGCCTATCATTTAAATTATATTTACTTTTATTAATATCTAACATAAAATCAGTGGCAGGTAATGCTTCCTTTACCAACCTTTCAAAGGATTCCTTCCCTTTCTTTTTTACAAAATCATCGGGATCTTTTTCCCCTGGAATTCTTAGAATCTTAGCCCTTCCACCAGTTTCTCTAATTACTTCTATACCCCTTATAGCCGCACTGATTCCAGCACTATCAGAATCATATGATAAAACAATATCCTTGCTGTATCTTTCAATTAATCTTGCTTGGTTCTCAGTCAAAGCAGTTCCTAAGGATGCAGCCACATTCTTTACCCCGTATTGATATAGAGAAACCAAATCCATGTAACCTTCCACAATAATAACTTGATCCTTTTGATTTATGTCACTTTTGGTAAAATTAAGACCATAAAGATTGTTCTTTTTTTTAAAAACCGAACTTTCAGCAGAATTAAGGTACTTGGGCATTCCTTCACCTATTATTCTTCCACCAAACCCTATGACCTTACCCATAGTATTAAATATTGGAAAAATGACTCTGTCTCTATATTTATCATAAGTCCTTTCACCTTTTTGGGATATTAAACCCAAATCCAGTAGTTCCTTTTCCTTTACATCATTTTTTAGCATGTATTCTTTAAGTGAATTCCATTCTCCATCGGCATAACCTATCCCAAACTTCTTCAAGGTATTGTCGCTGATGCCCCGATTTTTCATATATGAATAACCAGGGTTTTTTTGACTTGTAAACGAATCATAATAAAACCTAGCAGCAATTCTATTAATTTCATAATATCTTTCCAAATTCTCATTCTTTTTAAAACTGCTTTTTTCCAATCTAACATTATATTCTTCTGCTAACTTTTCAACGGCTTCGCCAAAATTTAGGTTGTAATATTTCATTACAAATTCAATTACATCCCCTTTGGCACCACATCCAAAACAGTTAAATATTTGCTTTGATTCAGAAACAATAAAAGAAGGCGTTTTTTCGTTATGGAACGGACAAACACCCTTGAAATTACTTCCTGCTTTGTAAAGGGGCACAACTCTACCTATTACATCAACAATGTTTATTTTTGATTTTAATTCATCAATCACATTGTTATTGTAAGCCATAATATACCTCCCCTTTTCTCATATTATAATATTCAACGTATATATTAATTTTCCTTTATTTTCCTTTATTTTATTTATTTCCATGCTTTAGGTACAAAAAGTTCTGTGTATAGAGATACAGCATATCTATCAGTCATTCCTGATATATAATCTTTAACAGCGACCTTTGTTCCATCTATTTGGGCTATATTTTGATATACTAAAGGCAACTCGTCGGGATGGTTTACATAATAGTTATATAGGGAAACTACTATGACCTCTACTTTGTTTAAATCTTCTGCTTTTTTAACTTTTTCAGACATATAAACATTTTCAAACATGAAATTTCTCAGTTCATTTAAAGCTTCTCCATGCTCATTATCCAAAAGAACCATATCTTTGCCTTCGCTATTTTTAACAAGACTCTCAATCAAATTATTTATCCTTGAGCTATGACTATATCCAAGTACCTTAAGAGCCTCTTTAGGAAAATCATTTAAAGCTATAACTCTACTTCTTACTGCATCATCCATATCATGGTTCACATAAGCAATTCTATCACTTATTTTTACAATTTGGCCTTCCAACGTTATTGGAACGCCATCTCCCGTATGATTTAGTATACCATCTCTAACTTCATAAGTTAGATTCATAGTTTTTCTATTTTCATTTGTTTCTATATTTTCAACAATTCTAAGGCTTTGTACATTATGCTTAAAACCGCCTTCATGAATTGAATCTAAAACCATTTCCCCGTTATGTCCAAAGGGAGTATGACCCAAGTCATGGCCTAAAGCTATTGCTTCCGTTAAATCTTCATTGTAATTTAGTATCCTGGCAATTGTTCTTGCTACTTGGGAAACCTCCAATGTATGAGTTAACCTAGTCCTATAATGATCACCTTCAGGAGACAGAAAAACCTGAGTTTTGTGTTTTAGCCTTCTAAGAGCTTTTGAATGAATCAATCTATCCCTATCTCTAACAAACTCGGTTCTATACTTACATTTTTCTTCAAGATATTTTCTACCCTTGGTGTTCATGGATTTCATAGCTCTTTCATCAAGCATTAATATCTCTCTTTTTTCAATATCTTGTCTTAATAACATTTTAAACTCCCGTGTGGCCAAAGCCTCCTTCGCCTCTTTCAGTTTCATCTAGATCTTCCACTAATTCTGTTTCCACTCTTTCGTATTTGGCAATTATTAGCTGAGCAACTCTATCTCCAGTATTAATTAAAAATTCATCGTCACTGAAGTTTATCATTGGAATCTTTAATTCACCTCTGTAATCTGAATCAATCGTACCAATACTGTTAACAAGTCCTATTCCTTTTTTTATTGCAAGGCCTGACCTTGCTCTAACTTGACCTTCATAACCCATAGGTAACTCTATAAATAGACCTGTTGGCACAAGCTTTCTTTCCATGGGTTTTAATATCATTGGTTCGTCTAAATATGCCCTTAAATCCATTCCAGCGGAACCTTCAGTTTCATATTTTGGTACAATTCCGCTTTTACTAACAATATTAATTTTCATCTTATTCTCCATTCTGCCACTATGCTACAGCACAAATAGTCTTGAAAAGTTTGATCTTTTCGACCTGTATATTATAATTACCTCAAAAGTTACACTACGAATCAAGACAGGAGTATAACTAAAACCTGCTTTATTACATACCCATGCAGTCGTGAGAGGTAAAAAACGAGCTATTATTGCCATCCCTCGTATGGTACTTACAGCTATTTATCACATTCTAACAACTGGTGATGTGCCTGCAACTTTAGTTGAAAAACAAAAGGCTAAAGCTATTACTACAACAGCTTATTTGCACTGCCCTTTTTATTGGCTATCTATATATTCTTTAACACTACTCTCCTTTTATAATTGCCAACGAATACTCGTCTAAATTATTGAAATTTTTGATAATTTTATTTATATCATCATAAGTAACACTATCAAGGTTATGCAACACATTTTCTTGACTTAAAACATTATCAAGCTGTATATTATTTCTACCGTTTGTAATCATTCTACCTTGGACAGTTTCCAAACTAAATATATAGCTAGATTTTAGTTGTTCCCTTGCAGAATCTATTTCCTCTTTTGATATATCTCCTGAATTTAATTTATTTAATTCTTCTCTTATTCCTTCTATTGTCTCATCAATTTTATCGCTATTTACACCAGCATATATTTTAAAGTATCCGTCATTTCTAAAATATGAGGACATGGATTGTACCGAGTATGCTAAACCTCTTTTTTCTCTGATATTTTGAAAAAGTCTAGAAGACATAGAACCACCAAATAAATTATTAAATATTGCCAAAGAGTAATGATCAAATTCCACAGCAGATATCCCCTTTTTAGCAAAACAAATATGAGCTTGCATTATATCTTTCTTAAAACACTCTTTTTTGGGAGTATATTTATATGGGATATACTTAGGTACAGATTTATCCTTTTTCAAATTTTTAAATTTATCGCTGAAATATTTGATAACTGCATCTTCGTCAAAACTTCCTGCAATTGATATAAAAACTGAATCTTTAGTGTATTGATTATAATAATATTCATCGACTAATTCCTTAGTAAATGAATTAACCGTATCCATGGTACCTAAGATATTGTTGCCAAGTATTGAATCACCAAATACCATTTCATCGGTAACATCTAGAATTAAATCCATCGGATCATCAAAGTTCATTTTAATTTCTTCGCCTACAACTTTCTTTTCTCTTTCCATTTCCTTTTCATCAAAAAGAGGGTTTTCTATCATATCAACTAATACATCTGCACAATCGAACAGATGCTCTCCCAAGCATTTTATATAAAAACAAGTACCTTCTTTCCCTGTAAAGGCATTCATTTGCCCGCCTAGTTTATCAACCTCTGATACAATTTCAACTGGACTTCTATTTTTTGTTCCTTTAAAAAGCATATGTTCGATATAGTGGGAAATACCATTTATTCCCTCGGTTTCATAATTTGCCCCAGTTTTTGACCATATACCAATGGACACAGAGGAAACTGATTCGAACTTATCCATTATTAATTCTACGTTATTTTCTAATTTAATCTTTTTTATCATTTTTGCTCCTATTTTCATATTCGTTTATTACACATTTTATGGTATGTTTTCTATTTTCTAAATATGCCTCTTTAGGTTGGGCACTAGCTCTAACGGCGGACCAATACATTTTTTCATGGGTTTTTTCAATTTCTTCAATACTCATACCCTTTTTTACACATCTTAATATCAAATCTCTTTCCCTTTTGGCTTCATATATATATATATCGAAATATTTACTTATATATTCCCCGGGAATTAAACCATAATGGGGAGAAATTAAGGCTTTAGGTCTATATTCTTTGCATTTCTCAGCGGATACTATAGCATCATGAAAGCTTTTTAATATGGCAGTATGCATATAGTCCTCACCTCTTAATACCCCTGTGCTTTCAGAAGCAAACATTAGTCCCATGGGTTCTAATATATAAGCCATGCTACAGTCTGTGTGCCCCTTTGTTTCAATAACATGAATAAATGCCTCTCCCAAATTAAAATCTTCTCCATCACTTAGGACCATATCTATTCTAAAGCCATCCTTAGGTATATTTACATCATCATCAGTGTAGTTGTCTCTGGCTACTTCTCCTAGCTTTTTTATTAGTTTTTTAGCCCCGTCACTTTCAAATACCTTTTTGGCTTTTAACGAACCTAAAACTTTAACATCTGGCCATCTGTTTAGTATAAAGGGAAGTGCCCCTATATGATCGTAATGGGTATGGGATATTAATACATAGTCCAATGCCCTTCCATTTAAAGCGTCTTTAATATTTTCTACTAATTTATCACCACAATATGCCATGCCCGTATCATACAAGACGGTTTTCCCCTTTATTAATATCAAAAGAGATTCTCCACCTTTGCCTGCAGTTACTCTTTTTATTTCTGCGGGGAACTTGAATCTATCATGATTATTGAAGTCCTTGAATATCTCTGATCTGTGTTTCTCGTCTCTCATACCGTATCTTTCTTATTACTTTTATAAAATTAACTGTGAGCATAATTATTATTACGAATCCCAAATAACCTTCTAATGGAAACATGTATGCAACAATGTTTTTAAATCCCAATAGACCCAAAGTAAAACCAATTATACCAGCTACTATTATATATTTATTCTTGTTCTTTCCCTCTTTAATTTTAGTAGTAAATCCATAAAAATTCCCAGTGGCAGAAGAATATATCGAAAGTAATAATACAACTGCATAAACCACATGCACTAAATCAGACACCCTAGCAGAATAACCTAGCATTGGTAAATCAAGGGCTTGGGAAAAATGCATGTCCTTTTGTAGTGCAATTACTAATATAAAGGCCAAAACGGCAAGCATAACGCCACCTAATGCACTTCCAAGTAAGGCATGTTTTTCATTCTTAGCATTAATGGAAGCGGTGGATACTATGGGAATTACGGAAAGAATATTGTATGAAATGTATAAAAATGATGCAAGTATATAATTGCCTGCTATTGGACTAGGCTCTATGACATTATCATATCCAAAATTGCCAATATTTTTTGTTATTACCATCAAACTCACTATCATAACAACAGCAAACATAATTGGCATAATGTACCTAAAAACCTTTGAAACTCTCTGAAATTCTCCTATAACTGTGATTAATACCAAAGTTATTATAATTATTCCTCCAATGGATTTGTTTATGCCAAATTCCTGTTTAAATAGAGCACCTCCAGCCGCACTCATTGTGACCAAAACAGAAAACAGTATAATTGCCATAAAATATCCTATAAATTCTGTAAATACTTTATTACCGCTAGGCACTATTACTTTACCCATATCATTGGAATTAAAATACCTGGAGTTTATACAAGTCATAACTCCAGTTATTACAAATAGTATACCTATGAATATTACCCCGAATTTGGCATTATCTGAAAAAACACCAAAAAACTGCCATATCTCTCTTCCCGATGCAAATCCTGCCCCCATTATAGCTGAAGTGTACATAAAAGCAACTCCCATAAAAGAAAGACTCACATTATTATTAGATTTCTTCATATTCATCCATGTCTTCTAAGCTTATAGCATATTCATCTATATCATATTCCAATGCTTCCGTAAAATCGAAGTCTTCTTCATTACCACTAAGTTTATTGATTCTACAGTTGGTGATTGCATCTCTTACGCTTAGGAATTTTCCTTCATGATCTACGTTTTCATCAAATACATACCAATTTCTGAATTTTATAATCTCTTCGCTAATCCTTTCATATGTCTCGGCATTGGCCCCGCCATTACAAAGACCCATAAAGGCTAATTTCATCATTTCAATCAAACTATTTAGCTCAGTATCTTTTTCTGGTAAATTGTTTATTAAATCATCAAAATATGTTTCAAATAAAGCTTTGAATGTGGGTAAGTCCACATCTTCTAATAAGGCATAAACAACTTCCTCGCTATATTCCTCATCCATTTCGAGCAAGTCAGCCATATTATCGAAATATTCGAAATCACTTTCCCCTTCTATGCCAAGGGTTTCAAAAAGTTTTTCTTTGTTCATAATTTTCACCCATCATTTTAATTTTATGTTATAATACATTTATTAATATTTAGGATTATACTACATTGATAAACAAATTTCCACCTTGGAGGTAAAAATGACTATAAAAAAACGTAGCGAAATAGAAAATAGCTTAAAATGGAACATTGAAACCATGTATCCCCATGAAGATTTGTGGGAAAATGATGTGAAAGATATAATTAAACTTATGGAAGAATTTAGAAGTCTTTCTGGTAAATTCTGTAATTCTGCCGCTTCCCTATATGATGCAATTTCAAAAAAAGATGAAATTTGGCGAAAGCTAGAAAAAGTATTTGTTTATGCTCATATGAAACTAGATGAAGATAACACAAACACTAAATATCAAGGCATGAACAGCAAATGTCAAAACTTAATAGCAAAGGTTTCTTCTTCACTATCATTTTTTACACCAGAAATTTTATTATTGGAAAAATCAGTAATAGATGATTACATTGATAGCGATGAACGTTTGGAAACATATCGTTTCTATTTTGATACTCTTTTTAGAGAAAAAGACCACGTATTAACTGAAAAAGAAGAAAACATATTAGCCCAATTATCAGAAGCGCTAAGGGGTCCTTCTGATACATTCACAATGTTAAATAATGCTGATATGAAATTTGATGATGTTGATGGTAAGCCATTGACCCATGGTAATTATATAAACTATATGGAATCTAAAAATAGAAAGATCAGAAAAACTGCATACAAAAATATGTATAAGGAGTACCTTTCTTTAAATAATACTTTAGCTACTACATATAGTTATAACGTTAAAACCAATGCTATATCATCCCAATTGAGAAAGTACCCCAATGCCATAGAGGCTTCTCTCTATGGAGATAATATACCCCTTTCTGTATATAACAATCTAATTGATGCGGTGCACGAACACCTTGATTCCCTGCATAAATATACAAGTCTAAGAAAAAAAGCTTTAAAATTGGAAGAACTTAAGATGTATGATGTTTATGTACCAATATGTAATGTACCTGATAAAAAATATACCTTCGATGATGCTGTGAATATTATGAAAAAGGCTTTAGCACCATTGGGTGAGGAATATATAGATGTGCTAATGAACGGAATTAAAGATGGTTGGGTAGATATATACGAAAACCAGGGAAAAACTTCAGGAGCATATAGCTTTGGGTCATATGATAGTATGCCATATATACTTATGAATTTTTCTGGTAGTCTTAAGGATGTATTTACTTTGGTTCATGAATGTGGCCATTCCATGCATTCATATTTTACTAGAAGAAATCAACCTTTCATATATGGTGGCCACTCAATTTTTACCGCAGAAGTGGCATCCACTGTAAATGAAGCACTACTAATAAATTATTTGCTTGAAAATGAAAAGGACCAAGAAGTTAGAAAATATTTAATAAATTTCCATATTGAAGAATTTAGAACTACCCTTTTTAGGCAAACAATGTTTGCTGAATTCGAAAAATTAACTCACGAAACAGTTGAAAAGGGAATGCCATTAACTACTGATTTTTTAAATGACGAATATGAAAAGCTCAATTCCAAATATTTTGGTGATGTGCTTTCTAAAGATGAATATATAAAATATGAATGGTCAAGGATTCCACATTTTTACAGAGCATTTTATGTATATCAATATGCAACAGGTTATTCTGCAGCGACTGCAATTGCCAAGAATATATTGGAAGATAAAGAAAATGCAAGAAATAATTATTTAAAATTTCTTAAAACAGGTGAAAGTGATTATCCAGTTGAATTACTTAAAATAGCTGGAGTGGACATGAGTAAAAAAGAGTCTATCGAAGATGCATTAATTGTTTTTGACGAATTGGTTGATGAAATGAGGTATTTAGTATGAAAACAAAAGTATACATACATACAAATGAAAGTATTGCCTCCAATAAGGTAAAACAACAGCTAGTTGATATGCTGGAAAAATCAAATTTTGCAGTAGCCGATACCTTTAAAGATTGTGTTGATCTACTAATTTGTGTTGGTGGTGACGGCACTTTTTTACAAGCAGTCCATCAATATGATTTCCCAGATATACCAATAATAGGTGTTAACACAGGTCACCTTGGTTTTTTTCAAGAAATAATGCCTAATCAATTGGATGAATTCATTTATCACTATAACTCAAACAAATACGCTATTCAAACTATTACCACTGTTCAAGCAGAAATACATACGAAAAACGAAATATACAAACTCCTTGCAATTAATGAAATACAACTAAAAGGGCCATCTACAAGCTCAACTCATCTTAATATATCCATAAGTGGCAGTTTTATACAAAGGTTCTCTGGTGATGGAATACTTGTGTCCACACCTTCTGGTTCCACTGCGTATAACTATTCCCTTGGAGGAAGCATAGTAGACCCGAGATTAGATTTACTTCAGGTTACACCTATTGCACCAATTAACACCACTGCTTATAGATGCTTTACATCTAGCATAGTTTTGCCTTCCGATGAGTCTTTGGAAGTTTCCTTGGACAACTTTACCGATGAAAAATCTCTTACCGCAATATATGACGGACTACCAATTGTATACGAAGATGTAGAAAGCGTAATATTTACATTGTCAGATGAAACAATTAATTTGCTTAGATTTGATACATATGATTTCTGGGCAAAAGTTAAAAGCAAATTTATATAAAGGATAACTAATGTCAGATTTTAAATACATAGTAAAAGTAGAAGATACAGGATTAACTATTGGTGAAATAGTTAAAAAGAGATTTAATTTCTCATCGAGACTCAAATCCAAGATCAGGCAAGAAAGATTAACATATTTAAACGGAAATCAAATAAAGGGATATATTAAGCCAAACTTAGACGATTTGATTGAAATATATCTACCAAAAGAAAAGAGTGACTTTCCAAAGGAAGATATTCCCATATATCCTGTTTACGAAGATAATGATTTATTAATAATCAATAAACAGCCAGGAATAATTGTACATCCTACAAGAGGTCATCCTTTACATACCATTGCAAATGGTTTAATGACATACATGGAAGAAACCAATCAATCATTTAAAATAAGGTTCGTTAACAGATTGGACATGGATACAACCGGTATTGTGGTAATTGCAAAAAATTCAAATGCACAAAGCCAGTTGACTAAACAGATGCAAAATAACACAATTTCAAAGGAATATATCGCCCTTGTTAATGGAATAGTTGAAAAAGATGAATTCACTATCAATCTACCAATTGGTAGACCGGATTCAGAAAGAGCGTCTAGAAGCGTGATGGAAGATGGATTACCTTCAATCACCCACTTAAAGGTGATTGAAAGGTATAAAACCAAGTTCACATTGGTAAGATTAAAATTAGAAACTGGAAGAACTCATCAAATTAGAGTTCATATGTCCCATATTGGTCACCCCGTTACTGGTGATTATCTATATAGAGGAGATAAACCTTTTCTAATTGAAAGGCAAGCCCTTCATGCAGAAAAGCTTACCTTTAACCACCCAGTAACTGATGAAAGAATTACTGTAAGCGCAGATATTCCAGATGATATGAAAAAATGCATAGGAATGGTAAAGAAATAGCGAGGTTTCCCTCGCTTATTTTATTCCATTAGACTAGGTCTTAAGGCCTTTTCTCCTTCATGGGGCAAATTCTCCCTACCTTCATATTTTAACATTTCATAAAAAATGGTTTCTGCAATATTAGTATATGCCATAACAAATGAAAACGGTATCATAATTAAAATATCTTGAATTATGTAATAAGTCATATCATTTAATTCCATCAAAAAAACGCCCAAGAACATTGCTGGCAAAACTGCTAAAATATACCAACCTATGAACGTAATATGTAAACCAAATAGTTTTGATTTATTACCCATCATCATGGCTTTACTTTCATTTATGCATTGCAAGGGATCCTTTTTAGGGTCCTCTGCCAATATGTAATATGCTTGAGAATAACGATATAAAGCTATTATACCAGGTACAATGAGCAATAAAGTCCATAGTATTACAAATATCCCCATTAAAAGAGTTAGTACTAAAGATTTAAAATAGTGGGAAAATCCTTCAAATATATTATCGTAGTGAACTTCACCAAACCTAACAATATTAAGCATGAAAATTGCAAAGCCTAAAGAAATAGCTCCCAATGTTAACAAGTTATATAAAGTGGCAACATTTGAAGTTTGCACTGCTTGCTCCATATATAATGAATTGTAAAAATCATTTGGGAAAAGAATGGTCAATATATCTGGTATCAAGCTAGTTACTATTTGATATATTAAAAGACCTATAGCAACATTTTTCCATTTATCTTTTAATATGAATCTAGACATTCCTCTAATTTCAGCTGATGACTCATTAATTATATAATTATTCATAAATACCCCTTTGTTGTTTTATTTCAAAGCTTATTGTATAATAAATCTAACTTTAAATCAATGAAAATGGAGTGAATTATGTTAAATAATAGATGTTATATACTATCTTCGTATTTTGAAAATCCTAGTGTAAATTTTTTTGAGAAAATAAAAGATGAAAACATCCCAATAATATGTGCTGATGGCGGTCAAACTTTAGCTGATGAATATAACTTAGATATAACAGTTACTATTGGGGATTTTGATTCATCATTTAGTTCTAATATGAGTAATATTGTTTATCCTAAAGAAAAGAATATTACCGATACTGAAGGTTGTATTATTTATGCCAAAGAAAAAGGCTTTAACGATATTACTATTTTAGGAGGACTAGGTGGGAGGGCAGACCATAGCCTTGGTAATTTAGGATTATTAGCAAAATATGATGTTAAATTACTAAATTCATTCAACCACATCATCTTTATATCTGATCAAAAAGTTAAAATCCATCGAAGCATCTATACTTATTTATCCGTAATTCCATATGGATGCAATGATATATTTATTTCAATAAATGGCGTAAAGTATCCACTTTATAATCATAATCTAATATTTAATGAAACATTAGGTATTAGTAATGAAATAATTGATGATTTCGCAACCATTGAAATTAAAGGTTCTGCTTTAATAATAGAATCAAAAGACTAATTAACTATTGACAAACCAAATATTAATAGTAAAATGGTTTTAGCTAGGGGAGCTTGTGCTGAGAATTTACCCTCAAGACCTGAAACGGATAATACCGGCGAAGGGAAGCAAATGAATTATTTTTTTGCGTATCACAAGTACTCCTTATATAAGGAGGTTTTTTTATGTTTGAAAATTTATCGGGATTTATACAATCCCCCATGGGAATAGGAATAACTATAATAATTATAGTAGTTATACTTTTCCTTATTCTAAGAAGTGGCGATGAAAATGAAAAATTTGACACTAAAGCACTTACAATATCTGCACTACTTATTGCCCTTGCCATGGTGCTAGGACAAATCAAATTATTTCAAATGCCACAAGGTGGATCTATTACACTTATAAGTATGTTGCCAATAGCATTACTTGGCTATATTTATGGAGTAAAAAAAAGTGTTATGGCTGGAGTTTGCGTAGGTCTATTAAATCTAATATTTAATCCCTATATTATCCACCCAATGCAAATGCTTCTTGACTATCCATTGGCCTTCGGAGCAATGGGTTTATCAGGGTTGTCAAAGAAAAACTTGAATATTGGTTATATTTTAGGCATCTCGGGTAGATATGCATGCGCAGTATTGAGCGGTATTATATTCTTTGGTTCCTATGCACCTGAAGGATGGAATACTGTCAAATGGTCATTATGGTACAATATAACCTATATAGCTGTAGAAGCTTTAATAACACTGGTATTAATTAATATACCACCGGTTAAAAATACCCTTAATAGATTGAAAAATAGCATCTAACCAAAAGCCGATTATAATCGGCTTTTTCATTGCATTGATTCATTAAAAGTGTTACTATATGTATGAGAAATTTAGGCAAAGAAAGGGAAAATTATGTACGAGAATATTAAATACGAAGTAAATGATGGTTTGGCAAAAGTAATCATTTGTAGACCTAAAGCTATGAATGCTTTAAACGAAGATGTATTAAAAGAATTAATGGCTGTATTTTGTGAAATCAATTCTGATGATGAAGTAAAAGCTGTAATTGTAACCGGTGAAGGCAAAGCCTTTGTGGCTGGCGCTGATATTGCACAAATGTATGAACTAACTTCCCTTGAAGGAAGACATATGATGTCACTTGGTCACAACGTTATGAATTACATTGAAAATATGGAAAAACCTGTAATTGCAGCAGTAAACGGATTTGCTCTAGGTGGTGGATGTGAGCTTGCTATGGCATGTGACATTAGGATTGCTTCAAATAAAGCTAAGTTTGGTCAGCCAGAAGTAGGTCTTGGAATAATACCTGGATTTGGTGGAACTCAAAGGCTAGCAAGGCTTGTGGGAAAAGGTATGGCTAAATACTTGATTCTAACTGCCGATATAATCGATTCCCAAGAGGCTTATCGAATAGGACTAGTAGAAAAGCTTGTAGATGCAGATAATTTAATGGAAGTAACCGAAAAAATTGCAAAGAATATAATGTCTAAAGCCCCTATCGCAGTTGGAACAGCGATTACTTCAATAAATAAGGGATTTGATCTTGGTATGGCTGAAGCTAGCGCATTTGAAGTTGAAACATTTACAGCCGCATTTGGTTCAGATGATAAAAAAGAAGGCATGAGTGCATTTTTAGAAAAAAGAAAGGCAGAGTTTAAAAACCGTTAACATGTTTTATGAGGGTAATCTAATTTTAGAAGGTGGCGCCAAAAGAGGCGTATTCACATCAGGTCTTCTTGACTATTTTATGGAACAGAATCTGGAAATATCCGATGTTATAAGTGTTTCTGCAGGTTCTTTTAATGCTATTAATTATATATCAAATCAGCATAAAAGATCCAAGGTTTGTGTTATGTCCGAATACAAAAAAGATAACTGTATAAGTTTTAAAGATTTTTTAACTAAAAAGCAATTGATAGATATGGATAAAACATTTGATACATTTTCAAATGAGCGGTATCCTTTTGATTATGAGGCATTTTTCAAGTCTAATATGAAAGCTGAAATTGTTGCCACAAATTGTTTAACCGGAAAAGCTGAATACTTGGAACCTAAGACAAATGAAGAAATCATGCTTTTTTGTAGAGCTTCTTGTTCTATGCCTATGTTAGTAAATATGGTTAATATAAACGGCAAACCATATTTAGATGGCGGCCCTTCCGCTGCAATACCGCTGGAATACGTTTTATCTAAAAAGAAAAAAAAGAACGTATTCATATTAACACGGCCTTTGGGCTTCAGAAAAGAAATGCCTAGCATAGCTAGTCTAAAACTACAACACAAAATATATGAAAAATATCCCGAACTGTTATTCACGCTAAAAACAACTAATAAACGATATAACTTAACTTTGGATTTGCTGGAAAAGTTGGAACGCCATGGTGATATATTAGTTATTAGACCTAGTATAAAGCCTATTTCCCATTTTGAAAGGAATCATGATAAAATAACTGAATTCTACAATCATGGGTATGAAACGGCTAAAGAAAGTTTTGAAGAATTAATAGAATTTTTGAACAAATAGCTCTTATGAGCTATTTTTTTACAAAAAAATAATTGCACCAATCACTGTTACGATCCTTTACCCATCAAAGCATTCATCATTACCATAATATCTTACATTTCTTCAAAATTCGCACTCAATTGCGACTTATATTTACTTTGTAAACTCTGATATTAATTTGTAATCTTTCCACTTTGATCTAATTCCTAGTATCACTACATCCGATACATGGCGATCTATAACTTGTGATTGGCGCAATATTTGTGAGTCTTAATGTAATATTGCACTTTTGGTGGTCTCACTCCTCTCTGATTAATTACCTTGGTAACTAATTAATATATATAATAGCTTCGGCTAACGCCTTAGCTTTATTAACTATATAATATCATTAATTGTCTGTTTGTCAATAGTATTTAATTGCTTTTTTGTGTATTTTTATGCGTTTTGTATACATATTGTTTTTTTTATTTTAAATTTTGAAATCCCTTTTTCTATAAACCGCACATCCTATTGCAATTAATCCTAATAAAATTATCCCATATATTATCAAATTAGTTATAGTTCCCCCCCTTAATTCTAGTGCATTAGTGGGACTAAATATTTGGAAAGGACTAAGGTATAATAAAAATTCTCCTTTATCTTTTAAAAGTTCTCCGAGATATCCAATTAAGTAGGTGAATACAACAACCATAGCAGAAATCATACTAACAGGTAATTTGCCTGTTAGTCCTCCTATAAATAAGGCTACTCCCATATAAAATACAGCTATAAATCCAGATATCAAGGCTATTTGGAAAAAATCACTTAATATGAATGTGTCTCCCCCATTTAAAAATCCACAAATTGTAGCAGATGCTATTAAACTTGACAATACAATTAGTAATCCGATTAGTGCAGTAATTAATTTTGAAACATAAATTTCAACTCTGCTAACAGGACAAGAGTAAAGAAATTCAATAGATTTGCTTTTTTCCTCTTTATTTATAATTCCAGCACTAAAAGTTGTGGTAAATATCGAGATAACAATTAATAACAAATTATACATCATTCCAAAATACCCATTATAATCAGCCATTATACGAAAACTTTCTACGCCCATAAATTGGAGTACCTCCACTGGCATATTATCCCACTCTGCCAATGCCATATCCTGCATAGAAGAAAATAAAATCATGTATAAAAAAGTTATAGCAAATGTCGCTATTGACCAAACTAATATGAGTTTCCCATTATTTTTTAAATCAAATCTTGTAAGTGTAAATACGTTAATATTACTAAAATTATTCATGAATTTCACCTTCTTTATAGTATCTTATAAATTCCTCTTCAACAGATTTACCCTTAATCTCAAGATGGCTCAAATTCATTTTAGATAGTTCACCTATTAATTCGTTAATATCACCCTCATATTCATATGTCTCGCTTTTACCATCACTAGTCATATATGTTACATTTTGTATCTTTGCAACATTTACTTCGGCCATATTTAAATCATCTACTATAGTTCCATCTTTTATAATTATTGCCCTATCACAGTACTTTTCAACTTCATTTAGATTATGTGAAGATAAAAAAACAGTAGTTCCATTTTTAGTTTTTTCGTGTATTTTATCAAAAAACTTCTTTTGCATAAGAGGATCTAACCCCGAAGTTGGTTCATCTAATATCATTATCTCAGCATTTCTTAAAAACATAATAATAATTGATACTTTCTTCCTATTTCCTAGACTTAATTCTTGAATTTTTTTATTCATATTAAGTTCAAAGTATTGGGAGAGCTCTTCTGCATAACTCATTTTTTTACCATCAAATGATAACACCAATTTAAAAAGTTCCTTTGAAGTAACTCCTTCGTATAGCTCCGTTTCCGATGGCATGTAACTTACCAAACTATTTATTTTTTTTGCATCTTTTACAGAATCCAAACCTTTTATTTTGATATCACCTTGAGTTGGAAAAAGCATGTTAGTCATACATCTTATAGTTGTGCTCTTTCCTGCCCCATTTTTACCAACAAAACCTACTATTTCACCCTTTTTTACTGTAAAACTAATATTTTTAGCGGCTGTTAATTTCCCATATTTTTTAGTAAAGTCGTTTACTTTAATTATCTCATCCATATTATACTCTCCTTAACATAAAATAAATATACCATTAAATTAACCTTCTTACAAGTAATGATTGACAGTAACTACTTTTACATATATACTAATTAAGTTCGCTTATAACAAAAATATAAAGAAAAGAGATATATGGAAAAATTAAATAATGATATAAAAAAAGCTTTAGAAGAAATTGGGTTTGAAGATTACTCGCCAATTCAAAAGAAAGCTATTCCCCTACTAGATGAAGGCCGCGATATAATCGGTCAAGCTCAAACAGGCACAGGTAAAACTGCTGCCTTCGGTATTCCTTTAATTAATAAGATTGATGGAGATTTGAATCAAGTACAAGGGATAATAATATGCCCTACTAGAGAACTTGCTATGCAAGTTACTGAAGAAATGAGAAAATTCTTAAAATATACTAAAGGAATTAAAGTAACAGCAGTATTTGGCGGTCAAGATATTTCAAAGCAAATACAAGGAATCAAGACTTCAAAAATAGTTGTAGGAACTCCTGGTCGTATCATGGATCACCTTAGAAGAAAAACTTTAAAACTTAATGGTATAAAAATGGCAATCTTAGATGAAGCAGATGAAATGCTTAATATGGGATTCAGAGAAGATATTGAAACTATTTTAAAAAGTATTGAACATAATATTCAAATTGCACTATTTTCCGCAACTATGCCAAAGGAAATAATTGAAATCGCTGATACTTATCAGGAAAATGCAGTAATTGCTAAAACAAAAAATAAGACTTTGACAGTAAGTACAACAGACCAATACCATTTTAACATAAAGCATAAGGAAAAGAGTGACTTGCTATATAAGCTTATAGATTTTTATCAACCAAAAAAATCCATCGTATTTTGCAAAACAAAGCGAGGTACAGACACATTAACTGGTGAAATGGTTGCTAGAGGTTATGAAGCAGTTGCTTTGCATGGCGATTTAAGTCAAAACCAAAGAAACTACTCAATGGCCCAATTTAAATCTGGCAAAGTCAATATAGTCGTTGCAACTGATGTGGCAGCAAGAGGTTTAGATATAAACGATGTTGAAGCAGTATTCAACTATGATATCCCTATGGAAGAGGAGTATTATGTCCACAGAATAGGTCGTACAGGTAGAGCTGGAAATAGTGGAAAAGCATTTACCTTTGTAGTTGGTAAAGAACAATATAAATTAAGAAAAATCGAGGATTATTGTAAGGTTAAAATACCTTTAGGTGATATTCCATCCACTGAAAGTATAATAAAAGCAAAGACTAATAAAATATTAGACGAAGCTATAAAAAATGCAAATGGCAAAAAACTCAAAACAGCTAAGTCACTTATATATTCATACTGTGAAGAAAATAATATTAGTCTAGATGATCTAACTACTTGTATGCTATATAATCAATTGGGTTACGATACTGATGAAATGAGAGTCCAATCAAAACCCAATGTTAAAACCGAGGATATAAAAAGTAAACCTAAGTATAAAAGTAACGATAGAAACAGAAGCGGCAGTAAAGGCAAGAACAGAAATTCCAAAAAAGATAATTACAGAAAAAGCAACAAAAGAAAAAGTAAATAATAAATTATATATAAATGTTGGGGTAATTAGAAAATAGTTATCTCAGCATTTTATTTTTTTGTAAAAAAGAGTTACCCAAATCCCATCTTTGATATAAAAAGATAAACCTATAGGAATGCCTAGTAAACCGCATATTTCAACTAAATATTATCTGTTAGAAATTCAAATAATCTTAAGGAATATTTTATTAAAAAACTATCCTAAGGATACTCTAATTTTAATAGATTTAGGCTAGAAATAATAAGCCTTGGAATGCTTATTATGTTGTAAACGATGGGTTTAATAATATCATAATTACTTTTATATATTAAAATGCCTGGACCTTTTAAATAGTCCAGGCACATAAGCTCAATTATCAATTTTTTTATTGGATACCCAATACTTGATACAGAACCATTTATTATACAGCTAAGTATATTAACATCTTTCCACCATATTCAATGAATACAGGCGCAAATACTAGAGAAACAATAGTCATCAACTTAATCAATATATTAATTGAAGGACCGGAAGTATCTTTGAATGGATCACCAACAGTGTCTCCAACTACAGCAGCTTTATGAGCTTCAGAACCCTTACCACCGTAAACTCCACCTTCAATGTATTTTTTAGCATTATCCCATGCTCCACCAGCATTTGCCATCATGATAGCAAGTAAAACACCCGATGAAAGTGCACCAGCTAACATTCCGCCAAGAGCCTCGGAACCTAGTAATAATCCCATTAATAAAGGAGCAACTATAGCTAATACACCAGGTGCCACCATTTCTTTAAGAGCAGCAGCAGTTGAAATATCAACGCATTTAGCATGGTCAGGCTTTACAGTTCCTTCCATGATTCCTTTATTTTCTCTAAATTGTCTTCTAACTTCTTCTATCATTTGGTTAGCAGCTCTACCTACAGAATTCATAGTTAAAGCAGAGAATAAGAATGGTAACATTGCTCCCACAAATAATCCAACTATTACTATAGGATTTAATAAGCTTATAGCGCTTAAGTTAGTAACCTTAGCATATGCTGCAAATAAAGCAAGTGCAGTAAGTGCTGCAGAACCAATTGCAAAACCTTTACCGATAGCTGCAGTTGTGTTGCCAACTGAATCCAATGTATCAGTTATATTTCTTACATCTTCAGGTAATTCTGACATTTCAGCAATACCACCAGCATTATCAGATACTGGACCATAAGCATCAACTGCCACAGTCATACCTGCCGTAGAAAGCATACCTACTGCTGCGAGGGCAATACCATAAAGTCCTACAAAACTATAAGCAACCATAATCCCAATACATATTAGTAGTATTGGCCATACCGTAGACATCATTCCAACGCCCAAACCACTGATAATAGTAGTTGCTGCACCTGTTTGTGATTGTTCAGCAATTCCCTTTACCGATTTATATTCATCTGAAGTATAAATTTCAGTAATTTGCCCAATTAAGATACCAACTATTAGTCCAGCTATAATTGCAAATGCATATGAATAGTCACCCATAAGTTGTCTACTCAATACCAATGAAGCGATAACCACAATACCACCACTAATATATGTGCCCATGTTTAAAGATTTAGCTGGGTTTGAACCTTCGCTTCCTCTAACACACATAATACCTATTATTGAAGCTATAATACCTACTGCAGCTATTAATAATGGAAATAGTGCAGCTCTTTCCTGATTAAATACAACTTCACCAAATGACTCATTAACTGCTACGGCCGCTAATGTTATTGCAGAAATTATTGAACCTACGTAAGATTCAAATAAGTCTGAACCCATACCAGCTACGTCACCAACATTATCTCCAACGTTATCTGCAATTACAGCAGGGTTACGTGGATCATCTTCTGGTATACCAGCTTCCACTTTACCTACTAAGTCAGCGCCTACGTCAGCAGCTTTAGTGTATATTCCACCACCTACTCTTCCGAATAGCGCCATTGATGAAGCTCCAAGTCCAAATCCTGTTACACATTCAGTAACTGTACTTAAATCTAGCGTTATAAAAATAATTCCGAGTCCTAGTAAACCTAGTCCAGTTACACATAGTCCCATCACAGCTCCACTTCTAAATGCAATCTTTAATGCCTTTGGCATACCAGACGTCATCGCAGCATTTGCTGTCCTAACATTACCCATTGTTGCAACTTTCATTCCAAAGAAACCTGCAAGTACTGATAAAAGTGCACCTATTACATACAATGTTGCGGTAATCCATCCGATGAATAATCCTATTAGTACAAATAATCCTAAAATTACTACCACCATAGTTTTATATTCTCTTTTTAGAAACGCCATAGCCCCCTCACGAATGAAACCTGCTATCTCCTTCATTCTATCGGTGCCTTCCTCAGCCTTTCCTACCCATGCAGCTAAAGAAAATGCAACTATTAATGCAAATGCTGCCGCGATAGGAACAATCCAATTTAACATATAAACCTCCCCTTGTCATTAATATATTTAGAGGTACCGTTAAGTACCTCCATATTAGTAATTATTAATAAAGTTAAACACTTTATTACTAGTTAAATACTGCTACTATTAATAATGCTAGTAGCACGTATAATACAGCACATATTGTAGTTATTCTTGATAATAGAGCATCGTACCCTCTGCTCTTTTTCTTGCCAAACAATTGCTCTGCTCCTCCACCGATAGAACCTGATAAACCATCACTGTTACCAGACTGAAGCAAAATGCTTCCGATTAAGACTAAGCTTGCTATAACAAGAACCACCATTAAAAATGTTTCCATGTCTTACCTCCTATTAAATAACTATGTTAGTTTACCATATTCCCACAAAAAAATCAATGACTTTTTGTAAAAACAGCCTTATTATAGATATCTATGAACTTGGATGTATCAAGGCTTGCACCACCTATTAAGGCACCATCAATATTAGGCATTTTAAGTATTTCAATTGCGTTATCCGGTTTAACACTACCGCCATATTGAATCAATATGGTATCAGAAATATTTTCATCATAAATTTCCTTTAAAAAAGTCCTAATTTCCATACATATTTCTTCTGCTTGATTGGGAGTTGCAGTTTCCCCAGTGCCTATGGCCCATATAGGTTCATAAGCTATGGTAATATTTTTTATCTCGTCTTTAGTTATATCTTTAAGATCATTAGTTAATTGATTTCTAACATGGGAAACAGTTTCTCCTTTTTCCCTAATTTCTAAGTTTTCACCAACACACAATATGGGTTTTATTCCGATTTCCAATAAAGCCTTGAGCTTTTTATTTATAAGCTCATCATCTTCTTTAAAGATTTCTCTTCTTTCAGAATGACCAACTACACAATAATCAGTACCTATATCATCAAGCATTATTGGTGATATTTCACCTGTATATGCTCCTTTTTTCTCATAGTATACATTTTGAGCCCCTACTTTAATATCTGTGCCTAAAAAAATATTCTTTAAAGTCATAAGATGAATATATGGCGCAATTACTGCTATTTCTACGTCAGAATTCGTTCTAATTACTTTGATAGCTTCTGCAAATTTGATTGCAGTAGCCATTGTCATATTCATCTTCCAATTTCCTGCTATAAATAACTTTCTCATATTTCTCCCTTATTTTTCATCTAATACTTTGATTCCAGGTAACTCTTTCCCCTCTAGATATTCCATGGATGCTCCTCCACCAGTGGAAATATGGGTCATATTATCATCTAGTCCAAATTTATGAACTGCTGCTGCAGAATCACCACCACCAATTATAGTAATTGCATTTATTTCACTAAGACACTTAGCTATTTTTCTTGTTCCCTCTGCGAAATTATCTAACTCAAATACTCCCATAGGACCATTCCATACAACAGTACTTGCATCCATTAAAATATCACAAAATCTTTTTATTGATTTCGGCCCAATATCTAATCCCATTTTATCATTTGGAATCATATCACAATCGTAATACCCATAAGGAGAGTCATTGGAAAATTTATTTGCAGCAACGACATCCAATGGAAGGATTAATTCGACTTTATTTTCTTCTGCTAATTCCATTATTTCTCTAGCCATAGGTATACTCTCTATATCCAATATTGAAGTACCTACACCATAACCAAGGGCTTTATAAAAAGTATATATCATTCCCCCCGAAACTATTAAAGTATCCACTTTACTTAACAAGTTTTTCATTACGGGAATCTTATCTTTGACTTTTGCACCGCCCATTATTGCAACAAATGGTCTACTTGGGTTTTCTACAGCTTGATTTAAATATTTTATTTCTCTTTCAATAAGAAATCCAGAAACTGCCGGCAAGTAATCCGCTATCCCTGCTGTCGAGCAATGAGCTCTATGAGAAGTTCCAAATGCATCTTGTACAAATATATCACCTAAAGATGATAATTCTTTTGAAAATGTATCAGTATTGTTAGTTTCCTCTTCTCTAAACCTAACGTTTTCCAAAAGTGCTACTTCTCCATCATTTATTTGAGATACTTCTACTTTTACTTTATCATCAACAACTTGATCGGATTGAAAAAATTTAACTTCATTATCAAGAAGTTCCTCAAGTCTAACTGCTATTGGCTTTAATGTAAAGTCATGATTAGCCTTTCCTTTAGGTCGGCCTAAATGAGACATCAATATTACCTTAGCACCCTCTTCAATCAAATATTTAATCGTTGGAAGAGACGCCACAATTCTAGAATCATCAGTAATATTATTTCCTTCCAGTGGCACATTAAAATCACAACGTACTAATGCCGTTTTTCCGCTTAATTCAACATCCCTTACAGTCTTTTTCATGATTCTACCAACCCTCCCTATTCATGATCAATCTTATACATATGTCTAATCATTTCCAATATCTTTGCAGAATAACCAAACTCATTATCATAAAAAGCAATTAGCTTAAACCATTGGTCATTCATTTCTATACCTTCTCTTGCATCAAATATGGAAGTGTGTGCATCACCAATAAAATCAGAGGATACAACCTCATCATCAACATATTCCAAAACACCTTTCATGTATGTATTGGAGGCTTCACACATTTTATCACATATTTCTTTATATGAAGTTGATTTTTTTAGCTTAACATTTAAATCCACAACAGAAACATTAGAAATTGGTACTCTATATGAAATACCTGTCATTTTTCCTTTCAAATCTGGGATTACAAGACCTACTGCTTTGGCAGCTCCTGTAGTTGAAGGAATTATATTACCAAACACAGACCTTCCCCTTCTCCAATCACTTTCTGACCTTAAATCAACTACGCTTTGTTTAGCTGTAGCAGCGTGGATAGTCGACATTAGACCTCCTTCAATGCCAAAGTAATCATTTAACACTTTACATGTAGGTGCTAAGCAATTAGTAGTACAAGAAGCGTTAGAAATAACATCATACTCTGATTTATATGTATCTTGATTAACACCAAATACAAATGTTGGAGTTACATCATCCTTTGAAGGGGCTGATATAACCACTTTTTTTGCTCCAGCATTTAAATGTGCCTTAGCTTTTTCTGTCGTATTATATGCGCCGGTACCTTCCATTATATATTCTGCTCCACACTTTCCCCATGGAATGTTGTTAGCATCACTTTCACTAAATACGGGAACTTTTTTACCATTTATAATTAATCCATCCTCATAATGACCCAACTCCTTTGGGAATCTCCCAAAGACTGAATCATATCTAAGCATGTATTCCATATACTCTATATTAGCATTTCTTTTATTAATTCCTGCTATTTCAATATCATCCATATCCATAGCTGCCCTAATAACTATTCTGCTAATTCTACCAAAACCACTAATACCAATTTTAATCATTTTCTCATTTTCCTCCTTAAAATTAAAAACAGCCAATATATTAATATCTTCTTCTCTTTGATGAAGATAAAATATTCATGTCTTCGCGATACTTCGCTACAGTTCGTCTTTTAATTTCTATTCCTTTATCACTGAGCATTTCAACTAACTTTTGATCACTTAAAGGTTTTTTTGAATCTTCGTCTTCAATAAATTCTTTAATAAAATATTTGATACTATTTGAAGATAATTTTCCATCGGAACCAGATACTCCTGAAGTAAAGAAATACTTAAGTTCAAAACACCCCCTTGGGCTTTGCATATATTTGCCATTAATGGCTCTACTTACAGTTGATTCATGTATACCAACTTGTTCAGCAACTTCTTTTAATGTCATTGTTTTCAAGCATTTTGTTCCTTTATCAAAAAAGCCTCTTTGATATTCTACTATAGTTTTAGCCACTGATAAAAGTGTTTCTTTCCTCTGCTCTATACTTTTTATTAGCCACATTGCAGAATTATATCTATCATCCAAATAGTTATTAACATCCTTATTATACTTTTCTTGTCTTGAAACCTTCCTATAGTATGAGCTTACCATTAATTTCGGCACACTTTCATCTAATAGGGTAACAATATATTCATCATTTTCCTTTTCAACTCTTATTTCAGGTACTACATATCTGGTTCTTTCCCCTGTAGAATAAGACCTCCCAGGTTTTGGTTCTAAAGTTCTAATCAAGTCAGCTAGTGCTTGGATTTCAATTATGTCCACATCTGTTTCTTTTGCAATAACAGACAGTTTATTAGAAGCTAAGTTTTCTAAATGATTTTCAATTATGCATTTAATGCAATCATTCATAATATGCCTTTGTTCCAACTGCAATAACAAGCATTCGGATAAATTTCTAGCACCCACACCTGATGGTTCAAAAGTTTGAATCAATTTTAATATTCTGTCAACATCCATTTCACTAGTATTTGTTGCTTTTGAAACTTCTTCTATTGATAATGTTAAATACCCATTATCATCTATAGCTTCGATGATAAACTCACCCAAACAATTATCCTTTTCCGATAGTTTCAAAAATGATAACTGCATAATAAGCTCATCAAAAAGAGTAATATCAGCTGTGGCAAAATCTTCCAAAGAGAATTCATTTTCTTCTTTATTATAATATTGCCTATAGCTGATGTCATCATACTGACCTTCTATTATTTTTTCTTTTGTCGCCCTATCAAGCTCTTCTTTTTTATTGTTTTTAATCTCTTCATCAGAAAATTCCGGTTGTTTTTCCAACACCGGATTTTTTGTTAACTCCTCTTCAATATATGAATTTAACTCATGATAATTAAATTGAAGTATTTTAATAGCTTGTATTAGCTCAGGAGTCATTGATAATTGTTGTTTTTGTTCAATTGTCAAATTATAGCTTAATTTCATTTTAACCTCATGCGTTAGCAAATATCATACCAATAAATTCTCTATACAGTATAACACAATGCATTTTTTTTTCAACTAATTTTTGATTTGTTATTGACATATGCTCATTATGGTGTTATTATTCCAATATAAGGTAATGGTCATATGTTAATAATTGTGTGAAAGGATGGTAAAAATGCCTAGATTTGATAAAACAGGCCCTAGAGGCGAAGGACCAATGACTGGAAGAGGTCTTGGACAATGCAACCCTGATGCAGATAAAATCAAGGAAGAAGATTTAGCTTATGGTAGAGGTTTAGGCCTTGGACTTGGTAGAAGACCAAGAAGAAGTATAGGTAGAGGACTTCGTGGCGGTTTTGGAAGAGGCAGATGGTAATAGCCTATGCCTAGACCAATAAAGCTCCGTACTATAGGACATATACCTAAAGTTAAAAACTTTATACCTTCGGAAGAAAAATTTAATCCGGAGTCTTCTTTCAACAGTTTATCAACTGTTGAATTGGAAGCAGTACGTTTAAAAGACCATCTTGGTCTTGATCAAAATGAATGTGCTGAATACATGAATGTATCACGTCCTACCTTTGCTAGAATCTTAACTTCTGCAAGAACTAAAATCGCTGATAGTTTAATTAATGGTAAAGGTATTTATATAAATGAAGATATTAATACCGAATACATACCTCATGGCAGAGGAAGAGGCTGTGGCAAAGGTCGCGGTCAAGGGAAAGGCAAAGGCATGGGACGTAATATGAAATAAAGGCTGCTTAGCAGTCTTTTTTTCATTCTAATCCAGGATAATTAAGTTGCCTTAAAGCTTCAAATAATATAATGTTCGCTGAATTTGACAAATTTAACGACCGAAGCCTGGTATTTTCACTCATAGGTATCCTAATTGATTTTTCTTTTCTACTCTCAATGAATTCTTTTGGTAGACCTTTAGTTTCTCGGCCAAATAGTATCATATCATCATCTTCAAAAATAATATCGCTATATATACTACCACCTTTAGTAGTCGCTAGATACATATTTGCTTCTTTATATTCATCTAAGAATTCTTGAAAGCTTTCATGAACTAATAGGTTAACATGTTCCCAATAATCAAGGCCTGCCCTTCTAACTGATTTTTCATCAATATTAAACCCTAGGGGTTTTACCAAATGTAATACAGTATTAGTAGCTGCACATGTCCTAGCTATATTACCAGTATTCTGAGGGATCTCTGGTTCCACAAAAACTATATGTAATGCCATAATATATTCCTTTCTTTACCTGAAAAATTATATAACGCTTAAACTTAACTGTCAATTTTTTTTAAAAACACAAGACAAAGTAGATAAAATATTATATAATGCTAAATGAACAATTACAGGGGGTATTTTAATGAAGGAAATAAATATAGGAATACTTGGTTTTGGCAATGTTGGAGGCGGTACTTATAAGATATTAGAGGATAACAAACCACTAATAACAAAAAGAACCAATCATAATATTATTGTAAAAAAAGTACTTGTTAGTAACATCAATAAGGATAGAGCTTTTAAAATCAACAAGGAGTTATTAACTACTAATCCAGATGATATAATTAATAATGGTGATATTGATATCGTAGTCGAAGCTATGGGAGGTATAGAACCTGCCACAGAATATATGATAAAAGCTATGAACAACAAAAAAAATATCGTAACAGCTAATAAGGCTGCAGTTGCATCTAATTATGAATCATTAAACGAAACAGCTGCTAATAATGGTGTTTTGCTTTTAACTGAAGCTTGTGTAGCCGGAGCGATTCCTGCTTTATCATCAATTAAAACTTCATTGCAAGGAAATAGATTTTATGAAGTAAGTGGTATTTTAAATGGTACGACTAACTACATACTTTCCAAAATGTATAATGAAGGCAGAAAATATGAAGATGTACTTAAAGAAGCTCAAGAAAAAGGTTTTGCAGAAATGGATCCCACAGATGATGTAATGGGTATAGACGTGGCTAATAAATTATCCATATTAATATCCCTTGTGTTTGAAAAGTATGTACATCCTAAGAATATAAGCACGAAGGGCATTAACAACATTACAATAGATGATATATTAAAAGCAAAAAATGATAATAAAAAAATCAAACTTATAGGAAGTGCAACATTATCAGAAAGCAATGAATTAACATATAAGGTAGAACCCATTATGATTACTTCTGATAACCCCCTATATAATGTTGATGATGAATTTAATGCAGTATATGTTAAAGGTGATGCCTTTGGCGAACTAATGTATTACGGTAAAGGGGCAGGACCCCTTCCAACTGGAAGTGCAGTTGTGGGAGATATAATATCAATAGTAAAAAATGGAGGTAAAAATGACACTTTTTAAACAATGGCAGAAGTTATTAGACGAGCTTAATAAAGAAAGTTATGATGATTTTTTTAAAGAATATTCAGAAGCAGAAACAAAGATATACAAGGATATACTTAAAAATTATGATAAAAAGCTAGAAGGAAAATTCTCTGAATTGGCCGAAAAATATGATGTGAGACCTGTTATATTTATAGCATTCATCGATGGTATAAACACAAGTTTGTCCAAAGAATATGATATGGATTCAATCGATATGGATACAATGCTAACTTTCGATATTGATTTTAAGAAATTATTCTATAATATGCTTAAAGCTGAGGCTGATTATCTATACTCTTTGGAAGAATGGAAAGAAGTTCTCACAGAAGAGGAACAAATAGAAATAGCCAAAGAATTTAAACGTTCAAGAATAGTAAAAAGAGATGCTCCTAAGGTAGGAAGAAATGATCCTTGCCCATGTGGAAGCGGAAAAAAATATAAAAATTGCTGTGGCAAATAAATAAAGACCCCCATGGGTTTTTATTTATTTGCTATAAAAAATTCCATTGTGTTTAACAGCTTTTCTTTTTCTATTGGTTTAGAAAGGTGTGCATTTGCCCCCTTTTTAAGGGATAATTTTATGTCTTCACTGTATGCATTGGCTGATAGCATTATGATTGGAATCTCTTCATTTTCTTCCCTAATTTTCTTAGTACATGAGTATCCGTCCATTAAAGGCATCTTTATATCCATAAGTATTCCATCAAAATAATCTTTTGGATAAACTTTGTATGTCTCGTAAGCTTCTAGTCCATTATTTGCAATTTCTACTTTACAGCCAGCTGATTTTAATATTTTTTCTAGTATTTTAAGATTGAGTTCATGGTCATCAACTACAAGTATTCTTTTATCATTCAATCTACTTATTTGAGATATATCAATTTTACTTCTTGTTTTCTCATAATATTCTTCATTGGTTATTTCCATGGTAGGTATAGTAATTGTAAAAGCACTTCCCTTACCATACTTACTTTTAACCTGTATTTCACCTCCCATAAGGTTAACAAGATTATTAACTATAGTAAGTCCAAGTCCACTTCCATCTCCAACATACATCAGATTGTTATGTTCTCTAGCAAATGGCAAAAATATTTTATCAATGAATTCTTCTGACATTCCAATTCCATTATCTATTACCTCAATATGCAATAGCAATCTTTTATCTCTAGCTCTGTGGAATTTAATCTTCAGATATACCTTGCCAAAATTTGGTGTGTATTTTATAGCGTTGCTTAATAAGTTTGTTATTATCTGATTAAACCTAAATTTATCAGCAAATATATACATAGGGGCATGACCTTTTTTTACATATTTAAAAGCAATATCCTTTTTGTCCGCCTTTGGTACATATGTTGCTAAAATGTCATTAATATCACTTTCAAAATCAACGATACTTGGCCTTAGCTCTATTTGACCACTTTTAATTGTATTTAAATCAAGCATATCATTTAATGTGCCTAATAAATATTCACTTGAAGACTTGATATTGCTAAAATATTCAACAATTTTATTATCCATAGCCTCATCTAGTCCAAACCCGGCTAAATTAATTATTGCATTCATAGGAGTTCTTAAATTATGACTAAGCCTTGATAATAGAGCATCCTGAAACCCCGTATCATCTTTTTGGGCCTTTTCACAAAGCAAACTATCCCCTGGCTTTGCAAACAAAGCTTCATATTTATTAGGATTAGTGTAAGTTACATAAGCAATGTCAAAACCAAAATAGTCATGTACAATCTTGCCATGTTCATTAACCCAAATATATTCACCCTTTTTTATGTCAAAACTTCTATAGGTAGCATCATATTCTTTCGTTTTATTTTCAACAGCTCTGCTAATTATTTCGTTTACTCTTAGTTTATCATTTTCATGAGTATGAATATTTGGATCTTTTTCATAAAGAGCACTTAATTCATCAATATTTTTTGCCGAATAAAAATCAAGTGCCTCTTTATTTGCATATAAAAACAAAAGCTCCCCATCAATAATTTGGTATATTTCGATAGGTACTGGTGTCGCATTTAATGTATGCTCTTCTATTTGGCTTAATTTGTATTTTACTATATTGCTCATAACACTCCCATGTTTAAATATCATTTTAAATATATCACTTTTATGGGATTAGTCAATATCATTGTAAAACTTTACACATTTTTTGTAATAATTAATTATCACATTGCACAACTAGTGAACAGAGACTCCCCTAAGGGAGTCTCATCTATCTTTATGGACTAAATCACTTCCATAATTATTATCAAAATATGTTTTGGAATACTTATCTAATTTCCATTGGGGAACTTTACATTTCGGGCATGGCCTTACAACCCATTTGTTTCTAAGCCATCTAGCAGCTCTAGAATTTCTTGAATTGTATACCCTGAAGGTCTCTCCACAGTGGGTAGTAATTATCGCTATATTACCTCTTTTTTCTATGTTTTTGATTCCATGCAAATAACCACTTTTGGAAGGCCATAGTTTCATCTGCTCTAGCAAATCAATTAGCTGTACATTTTTTCTGTAATATCGTTTTTTGCCTTCGGCCATTATACTCTAACCTTTCCTTCTAAATACTCATTAGAGTTGTTAATTATTGTACTTAATAGCTTAACACCAACCTTTGAAATAGCCACTATTTCGGTATTTACATCGCTATCCCATTTATCAATTACTACATTATTTAAAACACAGTTAACTTCCTTCGGACCATCTAAAGTATCTGCAAATCCCTTAATCCTATAAGTATCTCCTGCTATGCTGTCAATAAAATATTTAAGCTTTTCAGTATCTAGCTTTTCTTCTGCTTTGATAATAAAGGTGTATGGTCTTGTTTCATATGTATTGGTAGTTTCAATATTTTTTGCATGACTTTCTGTAAAACTATCAACTAGTTGTCTTATATCCAAGCTACAGTAACTAGTCGGATATATCCTAGCATAAGGATTTATTTCTGTTATAGTTTTTTCAATAGCTTCTAGTTCTGATTCATCAATCAAATCCATCTTGTTAACAATAATTGCATTTGCATGTTCTACTTGCCGAGTAATTGATATCATAATATCATTTAATTCGATAAAGCTTTGAGCATCTACTACACAAATTGAACCTAATAAAGAAAGGTTATCATTTGTTTCTAAAGTAATACCCCTTATTATCTCCCCCATATTTGATGGATCCGCTAAGCCAGAAGACTCTATAAACAAATATTTAATATCCTTTTTAGACATCTCAATTAAGCTTTCAACAAATTTATCCTTTATACAAGCACAAAAGATGGAACCATTTGTAAGCTCAGCCATATCAATGCCATCACCCTTAACTAATTTTGCATCAATATTTATTTCACCAAATTCATTTATTATCAATCCTATTTTTTCATTTTCATATGATGCCATTAGTGACTGCATCATAGTCGTTTTGCCCGAACCTAAGAATCCAGTTAATAAAATAATTTTTACCATAATCCCTCCATAAAATGGCGAGGAACCCGAGAGTTTCACTCGGCTACATAAATTTAGAGTCTATGCGATCCATCCGATCCGTTCCCCACTTAATATATTATATTGCACTACCAAGCATTATTGCTGTGCCTATCTCAAGCACATCGTATACAGCCTTGTCTTTTAATTTTTTAACCGTTTTATTATTAAGACTAAGCGGCACACCTGGCGATGCATATAAAACATCTTTGTTCAATTTTTCAATGTCAAGCCATCCACCTTCATTGGTAAAATCAAGGATATATTCATAATCTTTAATTTCTTCCATCTTTATGGATTGGTTTACATTTTCTAATTTATCGTAAACTTTTGGTTTGAATTTTCTTTCTAGTAATATTTTTTCGGCATGCTTACCCAAATTACCATATCCTAGAATTAAAATATCGCCTTTACCTATTTTCCTATTTCTGTATTTGGCCATTTGAAATAAAACATCCACATAACCTAAAGCAGTACAGTAGTCATTTTCACCTTTTTTGCCGTTTTTAATATTTAAAGCCATATACCTTATATCATCAGCCATAAATATGATATCTGCACCTTTAAGAGTTGCCTCATAAACTCCATCTACATCTGTATTTTTAGTTACAAATGCTTCAAAACCCATTGAATTAATTACATTGGCTACAGATTCAGAAAACTTATCTATTAAGCCTTCCCCTTGTGTAATTGGAACCACACAAACTTTTCTGTGCATTTTTTCATTATACAAAGTGTCCTCTCTTAATTCAAAAGAAATGCTCATCAATCCACTCAAATCAACCCCGGTTCTTTGCTTAAGTGTTTCATTGTACAAAGACATTCTTCCACTTATGTCTTCTATCCATTCAGTCTTTAACCTAGTCATAATTACACCCCCTATAACTTCATGGTTTGACCATCTATAAAATTAGTACTTTTCCCAAATCTTTTGATTGTGCTGCTTTTATTAATAGCCATTGCAAGCCTCTCAACTCCAAATCCTATGCCAACCCAGGTATCATACACCCCCCAATTAACATCTAAATCATGGGGACCATAACTGGCAGAAGCTACCTCTATGCCATTAATTTCAATATCCAATGTGAATCCATAAACAGCAGACTCTTCCATTACCAATTCATATTCATCTATGCCTAAAACTTCCATTGACTTTTTTGCAAGTTCTTTAAGCACCTCTTTTTGATTACCTTCACTAACTGTAGCCAATTCAACCATGTTTAACATTGTGAATTCATTCATGTGCCTTGCACCTTGAGATTCTTTCCTAAAACAAGAACCTATTTCGAATATTTTAACTGGCTCGTTCGTTATCCTTTTAAGTTCACGCATAACTACATAAAGGTTAGGCGCCAGCATTGGCCTTAAACATTTATTCTTATCAATCCAAAATACCTGAGAAAACAGATGATTGTCCTCATCTATAGTCATCCCCTTTAATTGATCTTTCGTTATTATAGTAGGGGTTATAACCTTCGTATAGCCCATATCCATTAGCCATTCCGTAAGCTTTTTACCCAATTCATCACTAACCGTTATATGTTTTTCTGACAGTAGTTTTTTGATTTCGTACTTTGCATCTTTAATCTTCTTCTTTTCTGTTTCTTTAAATCTGGTGTTTCTTTCATCTATATTTTCAAATTCCATATTTATTGTTTCATCATCTATATCCAATTGTTTTAATCGTTCTATTTGAGTAACTGTAAACTTTTCCATACATGCCCCTATTTGAGTTTTTTCAATTCATCAATTAAATTATTTTTATCTTCTTCAATTTTTTCTTTTGTTAATGCTGAATTAATAAATATTCCACTAAAGCAATTACTTTCTTTATAATCCCAGATGACATCTTTATATCCAAATAAATCTTTCGCATGTTTAAGATATTTGGCATCACCCATTATATGTTCGCCTTGATTTAGTAATACCCCATCAATTAAAGAATAATTTTCATATGTTCCATATAACTTTTTATCAAACTCATCCTCTGTAAAACGACCGTTAAGCTTCAATTCGATTAGCTCTTTTAATAAATTTACGCCTGTAGTCATTAAAACTACAGATGGTGTTTGACTTGGCATTCTTGCGTCAATTTCTAAAATTTTAAGTTCTCCCCTATGAAGAATAGCTTCTACATCCATTATACCATTTAATTCAACTAATTTTGCAATTTTTATTGCAATTTTTTTGAATTTATTTTCAGTTTCCTTGCTAATATTGCAAGGCGCTGTTACTCTCTTACAATCAAAAACATCATCCATATGAATTTTAGTTATTTCAAACGTCTTATACTTTTCTCTATTTCCAATTATTTCAATGGAATATGACGGTCCTTCCAAATATTCCTGTATTATATAATCTGATAAATTATCAATTTTATCCAGTTCTTCCTTTGTGTTAATCTTAATTATGCCATGGGACCCACTTTCACATATTGGTTTTAATATGTAAGGCGGTTGGCAATTGGGATAGTACTTTGGAGATGGGATATGATTTTTATGAAACAACTCATCTGATTTTAATTTTGATTGGGTAATCATGTATGCTTCAAAATCAAATGCTACATTTAAATTGTATTCCAAGCTAATTTTTCCAATAGCCTTGATTACTTCCATATTCTCCATTGTTGGTATTATAATATCTGCTTCACTTAAAGCAGTCATTACATTCTCATCTCGATTAATTATATCACCACAAACGAACTCATCGCATAGCTTTGCTGACATTACATTTTCGTTTATGTCAATTAAGATACTATGATATCCTGCCTTTTTTGCAAGATAAATAGCTTCAGTTCCCTGTAGTTTCCCTCCAATTATTACAATTTTCATTACACACCTCTAAATTGTACTATTAAGTTTTTTTAATCCTTTTATATATTCCTTATACTCCTCTTTTGTACCTAACCTAAGATCCATATCATCTAGTATTGTTTTTACTTCACCAACAGTTCTTCCACCTTCATCAACTTCCATCGTGCTATGGGCTACACCCATGAATCCCGATTTAGGTGGTATTATTGAAGTAACTAAATTTGCTCCTGCGTTTACTCTATCTCTTAATCCATTAATACCATCCACATCTAAAGATGCTGGTATCAATACATGGGGATACATTACTCTCATAAGGGCAATAATAATTAGCTCTTCCATTCTAGTCGGAGTTTTATGAGTTTCCATGGGACTTCCTTCTTGTGGGATAAAGCTCATCACTCTCATTTGACTAGCTTTTATATCTCCCATAGTCATAAGTGAATCCGCAATATCATCAGGACTTTCACCAATGCCAGCTAACAATCCCTCTTCAATTAATATACCTTTATTTCTTGCATAAAGCTTTGCATTCATTCTTTCATCATAACTTTGATTCACTCTCATATTCTTAAATAGTTCTTTATTATGAGTTTCTTGATACAGTGCATACCAATTTGTACCACTCTTTGCAAATCCTTCAATTATTTCATTTGATACCACGCCTGGTGAAATCATTACTGGAGTATCAAAATCCTTTGTTATTACCCCAATTATCTCATTTACAGATTTAAACTTTTCATTATGATATAAAGGATCTTCACCCATAGTTAAATCTATCAGATTTACCCCTTCATTTATCAACGCTTTAGATATTTCTAAGATTTCTTCCTTTGATTTTCTGTAACGATCAATTTTGTTATCTCGCCTAAAGTAACAGAAATTGCAATTATTTCTGCAGTATGTAGTAAAATATACGAAGCCATAGGCATATATTTTATCTCCATTAACTTTTTCCCTCGCCTTCTTCGCCATTTCAAAAAGCTCGTTTAGTTCATCCTCATCTTTAGTTGTTAAATAATGAACTATCTGTTCTTTATTAAGTTTTAAACCCTCTGGGAAATCGCTATAATTCATGTTTATCTCCTAAAACATCATCGCTTTAATATATTCATCTTGAAATTCATTTAGAGCTGCCAATTCAATATGTTTTATTTCATTGGCAACATATTTGGTTTCTTCAATAGTTTTCTTTGACAATAAAGCCATGGAGGTTCCTATACCTGCAGAATTTCCAATACTTATAATTTTACTCTTTTCAATATTGGGAATCAAGCCCAGGTTTATTGCATTATCTATATCTACATAACTACCAAAGGCTCCTGCTATACTAATATTGACTAAATCTTCTTTATCAAGGTTCGCAAAAGACATCATAGTGGAAATTCCTGCTGCTATGGCAGCTTTTGCAAGTTGCACTTCCCTTACGTCTTTTTGTGTAACTTTTACAATGCTCCCCTTATTATCATCAAATAAAATAAAACTGTATCCCTTTTCATCTTTTACAATTCTATCAATTACTTCTTCACTTACCCCCAACTTTTCCAATTTACTTGGCCCGTTAATTTTACCAGTTTTGTCTATTATTTTCCACTTAATCATTTGACCAATTGCATCAATTATTCCAGATCCACAAATTCCAACAGGGGTGCAATCTCCTATTACTTTTATTTCTACTCCTTTTTCAGAGATTTTAACTTTTTCAACAGCACCTTCCGCTGCTCTTATTCCCATTGCAATTGAGCTCCCTTCGAAAGCAGGACCTGCAGCTGTAGAACAAGTATATACGCAGTCTTTTCCCGCTAATACTATTTCTCCATTTGTACCTATATCAATAAATAAATGTCCTTTATCCCTATTCATTAAGTCAGTGGTAATTATCCCAGCAGTAATATCTGATCCAACGTGGCCAGCAATATTTGGTAATAGCTCAACATACGCCAATGGATTAATATTTATGCCTAAAGACTTAGCGTTTGTTACTTGATAATCACAAAATACTGGTGCAAAAGGTGAAACTGCTAGGCTTCTAGTTTCAACATCCCATAAAAAGTGGCTCATTGTTGTATTTCCACATGCAGTAATTTTATATATATTAGTGGACTTTATTCCATTCTTATTTTCAAATCCTTTGATTATTTCATTCATTTTATTAATTAGGGTTTTATGCAACAAATGCTCACCATTTGTTTCATTATTCTTATTTATTCTTGATATTACATCTGCACCATATACACCCTGAGGATTAGTTACTGCTTTAATATCCACAATCTTTTTAGTACTAAGATTCCAAAGCATAAATACAACTGTAGTAGTACCAATATCTAGAGCTAATCCATAATTCTCATTTTCAGTATTTCCATGTTCCAAGTCAACTACGTAGTCATCCAAAACGGTTACAGTAAGTTCCGTTTCCTCATTTAACATTTTTAATACGTCTCTATCTATAAAAAGATTTTCTTTACCCAAACTATACTTTAACTTCTTTTCTATGCTTTCTTGTTTTTCCAAGTTTGATTTTTTAATATTTAAACATTTTTTAACCACGTTAACATCAAAATTAAACCAATCTGGCAATTTTAAAAGCTTTTCTTTTCTAGATGTAATAGTTTCAGTTTCTGGAACTAAAACTACAATATCAGATTTTGCTTTTGTGCAACAGGCTAATCTATAATTATTTTCATATTCATGCTTTGTCAGAACTAAATCTTGTTCTTTTGTTAATTTTACATTGCCGTCTACTATTTTTACTTTACATTTTCCACATGTTCCAGCACCTGCACAGTTTCCATCAATATTAACTCCAACTCTTGAAGCTACGTCCAAAATGCTTTCATTACTGTCAGCAATTCCTGTTATATTATTAGGCATAAATGTTATTTTCATATTTTTTCTCCATTATATCGTCTAGGATTAATTTTACAATTTTGGCAACCTTTTTTGTTCCCTACACAATCACTGCATTCAACAGGAAAATGAATATCCTCATTTAGTAAGAAATATATATCCACACATGATTTCTGCGGTATCATAAGACCACTATCCTTTACTTTAACTCCTATACTATCAAAGTCTATAATTTCTTTAATTTTGTTAGTTTCAGTAACTCCCATACCAAAATATCCAGGACCTAAAGCTTTGGACATGTAGTAGTTTTTACCTTCATCCATTTCATATTTTTCCTTCATATCCATGCGAATATATTCTTTTACTTTTTCTGAAGCAACATCTACAAACACTGTACCCCAATTATCTGCATATAGGAAATTCATTATTTCTTCTTCACTAGCAAACCAACATTCTCCCACAGTAATAACCGAAAAATATATCGCCACAACTTTATCATCTGGTATTTGAGAAAAAAAATTACACTCAAGCACCGTGTCATTAATAGTAATTTTTTTATCTTTATATTTGCTTCCGTCGAAATCAGCTATTAATGCTTTTATATCTATTGAATGAATGCCATCTTCCAAAACTTGATTGGCTCTATCCATCATCCTTTGGTGCTTGCTTTTATTTAAGTCAAATCCACATAACTTAACGAAATCTTTTTTAGCATTTTTTAACAAGTCTTCTTTTCCAATAGCAATAATTTTAGTATTCATAAGCCCTCTCACTATATGATATTAAGGTGGCAAAAATGCCACCTTATACCATAATTATATTTACATTTATATTTATTTAATATAAGACTTAACAGTTTCAATTAACTCTTCGCTTGAAGGTATAATTGATATAAACTTTTGTTCTCCGTTGATACACATACAAGGTAGGTTCTCTATACCCATTTTTCTTGTTCTTGCTATATCATCTTTTTGATTATATTTATATATCCTATAATCCGCAAAGTCTTTTAATTTCTCATCATATATGTCCAATACCGAAGCCTGCATATAAGTACAAGCTGCACACTGATCAGGGTCTATTAGGAAAAGTTCGATTAAAACTTTATCCAAGTTTTCATAATCAGGGATTTCAATATTAGTATCATCAATTACTGTTTCGTAATTTTTAATCATTTCTCTAGTAGAATCTGGGTGCTTAACTGCCTGTCCACAAGCAACAGTATTTTCTATCGGTGTGTCATAAGGCATATCGCATCCTGGACTTACTATGAAGTTTTTAGTGTTTTCAACAGAATCAATCAAGTCAATAACTGCTTTCATATTATCTTCCTGATTACCGAATAACATTGTAGTTGTAAGAGGAATGTTCCCTCCTATTGTAATGTTATATTTATCTGTTATTTCTTTAGATGCTGCTAAGTTTACGTTTTCATCTATTGAAATACTGTCAGGTCCTGTGGTGCACATAACTTCAATTTGTTTTGTTGCATTACCGCAAACAAAGAATGATGAAAATACATTTCTTGCTCTGCAGTAATCAAATACTGCTGTAAATCCTTCGGATAACATCTTTTCAATGTGTTTTGGTGATATTTGTGATACCAATGGATCCACCACAGCGATTACATCCATACCAGCATCAATATACATTTGACTCATAGCGATTGAAATCTGAGCACAATAATCTACCAATTCTTTAACATACTTAGGATCAGAAACCATATCCATAAATATGTCGCTACCTCTTAAATGAGATGCCAAAGTGAAAGGTCCACAGATTAGTCCATATAAAGCTACATCATCTCCTACTTCCGCTTTAATCCTTTTCATAGCAGATAATATCATAGGCAATCTACCTGACTCAGGAGTCGGTATTTTACACATACAAGGTATTCTTTTTTCATCAGCTAGAGGATGAGATTTAACTGAAGGTGGGTTATCTTTTGCCCACATCAATTCGCATCCTAATATCTCAGCTTCAACTTGTAAATCGAATATAATTGGCAAGCCGTCAGGTGAATAAACCTTATTTGCTTCTAAAATCGATTCTACCAATTTGTCCTCGTCCCTTAGTACTTCTTCTGCTGTATAACCTTTAAGTTTACCAACGTGAACTCCTGAAAAAGGAACCCAAGGTATATCTTTAGTTTCTTCATGTCTTAATGTTTTAAATATTAAATCCTTACCCATTTTTACCTCCAAATAAACGATTATTCGTTGAATTATATTGCTATTAAGTTTACCAGTATGTACCAATGAGTATTGTTCATCTAGTTACAATCACTCTTTTTTTAAGCCTATAAGTTCATTGGCAACTCTAACCGCCTCAACAGCATCTTCGCTGTATCCGCTAGCACCAATTCTTTTGGCCCATCTTTTAGTACATGGCGCTCCGCCTACCATGGTAATAAACTTATCTGATAGACTATTTTCTTCTAACAGTTTTATCAATTTCTTTTGTTCCACCATTGTTGAAGTCAGCAAAGCACTTGTTCCAATTATATCAACTTCGTATTCAATAGCTTTTTCAACTATTACATTAGCTGGAACTTCACATCCCAAGTCAATAACCTCAAACCCTGCAGATTTTAAAGTAGAAGCCACGATGCCTTTCCCTATATCATGCACATCTCCTTCAACTGTGGCTAAAAGTATTTTACCTTTTTTTACTAGTTTTCTAGCGTTTTCGTCATCCGCTATCATTTCTAGTATAGTATCAGTTACATTGCGCATAACCTCTGCTGCATATATTAGCTCAGGCAATGATAACGATCCATCATCGAAGTGTTCTCCAATTTCTTCATTACCATCACCAAAGCCGTATAGTAGCAAATCAAGTAAATCAATGCTTTCGTCCTTTTGCGCTTCCAAAATTATACTCATAGCTCTGCTTTCATCCGCTTCTATTATGCTGTCCCTAGCTTTTTCATATAATCTTTGTTTTTCCAAAATAAACCTCCATATTACTTAAAGATATTTACATGTATCCTAGATAATTATATACACATATTATCATTAAATAATAGGTAATACTACAATTTTCTAAATAATTTAATAATTATTTATTTAACATAATCCGATTATCCAATCATTAGTTCTCTGTCTAATTCTCTCTTCTTGAGAACCTCTTGATACTCTTCTTCTGTCATCTTTTCCATTGAAATTCCAGTGAAACCATAGAACAATGAGATGAATGGATTAATCAAGTTTAAGAATGCGTATGGAAGATATGCTAATGTAGATACGCCTAAAGTAGTAGCCATATATGCACCACAAGTAGTCCATGGTACTAATGCTGATGTTATAGTTCCTGCATCTTCCAAACATCTTGATAAATTCTTGTTTTTAAGTCTTCTATCTTCGAACTCTTCTTTGAACATTCTTCCTGGAAGAACAATAGCTACATATTGGTCAGCACATAAGATATTGCATGCTACGCAAGTAGATAATGTAAGTAATACTAATGAACCTGTAGATTTAGCGTATTTAAGTAGTTTTTCGCTTAATATCTTAAGCATATCAGTACCTTCTAGTACTCCTGCTACAACCATTGCACATAATACTAATACAGCAGAATAGAACATTTGGCTTAATCCACCTCTAGTAAGCAGAGCATCAACAAATTCATTACCTGTTTCTGCGACAAAACCTGAATACATATTAAGTCCTAATATGTTGCCAAAACTGTCGCCTTGGAAGATTATTGCAAATATTCCACCAATCCAAGCACCTGCATACAAACCAGGTATTGCAGGAATCTTAAATACTACTAATAAGATTACTGATAGTGGAGCTAATAATAATATTGGAGAAATGTAGAAATTATCATTTAATACTGTCATCAATGTATCTACAGATTCCAAACTAGCATCTCCACCGCCAAATCTCGTACCAATAATTGCATAAATCACTAATGCTATAACAAATGAAGGTGCAACTGTCCATACCATATGTTTAATGTGATCAAATAAGTTAGCTCCACCCATTGCAGCTGCTAAGTTAGTTGAGTCTGAAAGTGGGGACATTTTATCACCAAAGTATGCACCTGATACTATAGCACCTGCTGTCATAGCGTCAGGAATTTGAAGTGCAGAACCAATACCTATAAATGCAATACCTACAGTACCTGCAGTTGTCCAAGATGATCCTGTTGATATGGATACTATTGAACAGATTATACAAACTGCTGGTAGGAATATGCTTGGGTTTAATATCATAAGCCCGTAATAAATCATTGCTTGTATTACTCCACCAGCAATCCAAGTACCGATTAGTATACCTACTGTTAAAAGTATTATTAGAGCCTGCATTGAACTATCAATGTTTCTCAAAATACCTTTCTCAATATAAGACCATTTGTAACCATTTATTATTGCAATGATTGATGCAAAAGCACCGGAAAGAATTAGTGCAGTGTGCATGTAACCTTCTACAACAACAATTGTATACATAAGTGTAACTATCATAAATGCAATAACTAATAAAATTTGCCATAATGGTATACGTTTACCCATAATGTACCTCCTAAATAATAATCTAATAACACCGATAATTGCATTTATTACTCGCATCTTTTAATGTATTTGCTTTGTGATGATTATACGAATAATCTCTTAAGTACTAACTATTTATCTGAAAAAAATCTAAATATCCAATAAAGTGGCTCTACTCCTTGCAGAGCCACTTTTATAGAAAACCTTATTTCATTCCGGCTCTTTCTTTAAATTTTTCAACAGAGTTGATTTTGATGTCTAATAGTTCAGCAATTCTGAATTTGGCTTCCATGCCCATATTAGCCTCCGCACATGGCTCTACATGTGGTAACCCAATATTTAATTCTTCACGTACCTCAGACATTGTTACAACGTCAGCTAACTCTTCTAGCGTTACGCCAAGTTTCTCCGCTACATAAGCTTTTGCTTCGTTGATTTTCATTTTCTTTTCTAGTTGCATACGCATTACCATATCACCGGCCGTCCTAGTACCAGTCATGCATGCTGCTAAAGCATGAGTAGCTTCTGCTCCTAGAGGATCTCCTACGCCTATCTACAATCCGTCTACTTTACCAACTTCGATAAGTGCTTTGTCTGCTCTAGAACACACATCTGAAGGTAAATTCTCTACCATTGGAATTCCACATACTCCCATACCAGCATTTGCGTGTACTGGTATTTCTGCTACAGCGGTACAAGCTTTTACAAAAGTACATACTCTAGCTATGTTCCAAGGAAATGATTTATTGCAGTTTGTGTTTATTACTGCACCAAATATACTTGCTCCTGCTTTTTCGACTAATTTAACCTGTTTGTGAGGATAAATTCCAGCCAATCTAACACCATCATATTTAAGCTTGCCGTGCATACCAAGAACAAATTCTCCAGCAGCACCAATTTCAACCTTTAATTGTGGGTTTTCTTTTGTCATTTGCTCGCATGCCTTAAGAGCTACTAGAAAATCTGCGTCTCCAGCTGCTCCTGATGTATCAAGTTGAAAACCATCTGCTCCAACATCTGCCATCTGTCTAGCTACAAACGTAATATCATTTACAGCATGTGTAACAGCATCTTCTTGTGCTTGTAATGCCTCTTTAATCTTGCCTTCTGGTAACAATACTGCCCAGTTATCAACAGGCCCATCTGGTTTTGTGTAAAACCCTAAGTTAGGCATTGCTCCGTAGAATAATGGCATTGTAGTTTTAAGAAGAGCATTCTTTAAAACGCCAGCTTCCCTCTTCGCTATACCTTTTACAGTTTTGTAATTATAGTCACTGTTCCCTATGTCTACAGAATCAGCTCCTAAAACTCTTTCATGAATCATTGCATTAACGTCTCTGCTTGCAGGAATGCTGCATTTTGTGCTAGTTTTGTCAGATCCAGAGTCATTGGAAGAAACTACTTGCATGCCAGGTTCTACACCTACTATAATACCCGGCATCGTTACTATTTCATATAGTTTTTCAACTTCCTCGTCTGTTAATGGATCGACCTTACCGCGCAATACTGCATCATCCATACCCTCTTTTAAGTCGGCTCTGATTTCTTCTTCAGTCATATGAACAATTGAACCATCACCCATTCTTGTAAAGTATTTCTGATCTTTCACAATAATATCCACCTTTCCTAAATAATTAATAAATTTTTTTATTTTTTGCTTTTTCTAGTTCCATAGCTTCTTCTTCGCCCTCTACTACTATATCATGTACTTTTTTCTTAACATCATCAGGCAGTTGTTCGACCTCATAGTTCTCTAATATATCTACTGCTTTTTCTCTAGCAACTTCGAATATATCCTTTGAACCACTCTTCTCCCAACTCTCTCTCATCTTACGATTTATTAACTCCGTAGTTGAAAGTTCTTGTCTCATATATTTTAGTGTATGTTTTTGAGCTAAGTAATTACCAGAAGGCCCTACTGCCTTAATTACATCTAGAGCTATTGTGTCCTCATTCACAGGAATACCTTGCAAGATCCTACTTGACATATGTACTATTTCCTGATCTATAAGAAGCTGTTCATAACTCATTGTCATTCCCATTTCCAACATACCCATACCATATATAACATTACTACCCGTTAAAGCTGGCAACATGTTTGTCATGGTCTTTTCATGGCCCAATTGCTCATCAAAGCATTTGCTATCGCCCTATGTCCCGCCTACATTTGTAGGTATGCCATAGTAGTGACCAAGTTGACCAACAGCAGCACCGCATAGCGCATGTTCTGGAGCGCCTACAGGGGACTGAGCAGTCTTCATATCCATGATTGTTGTAGATGTTCCATAAAGTATTGGGTTTCCTTTATTTAGAATTTGTGCTAAAACAATTGACCCAAGTATTTCAGCATTGGTTACTACCAATGTTCCCGCCAACGTCGCAGGAGTAGTTCCACCACATAATCCCATAGATAAAATGTCTATTGGCAAACCATATTCAGCTGATAGCATGATTATACTTGTTTCATTTTCATTAATCTCCAGAGGACTGTTTGGGCAAGCTCCCATTGTTATGATAGGTCTTTCCCTTAATTTATCATATCCTCCTTGAATAACTGCTGCCATATCTATAAATCTTTTTGTATTTTTTATACCTTCTAAGTCATGTGCAAAATTTTTGGTTAAATTATTAAAAACCACTTCAGCTTCATGTAATGCTCTAACTTTTTGATTAACATCACCTGCAGTTACTGCTATTGAAAATATATCAGCAGCATCCATGGAATCTATAAATCTTGCAACATCGCCTAAATCTTTTTTTGTTGATTCTCTTATTTCACCTGTATACGGATCCTTTAAAAATACACCCGTTCCAAAGTTTTTGTAAGCAACTTTTTTGCCGCCCACCAAGCAATCTTTTTCAGGATTTCTACCACATAAAGTAACTTCTGAAGGAGTTGACTCTATAGCATCATTTACTAAATTCCTTGGAAATTTAACTCTATCGATTTCATAATCAACCTCGCAACCTGCACCCTCAAGCACTTTTAATGCTTCTTTACCGTGCATCTGCAAACCATAACTTTCCATCAGTTTTAATGTAGCTTCATGTATTCTATCTAAATCTTCATTGGTAAAAACATGATATCCTGTTATATCCTTTTCATGAGTAAATTTACCCATAATAACCTCCTGTATTATAACTGGTCAATCCAGTTTAAGATGAAATTAACTGTATCTGATGCGTCTTCACAATACTCGTTAGCGCCAATTTTATCAGCCCATCTTTTAGTTACAGGTGCACCACCAACCATAGTTTTTACATCATCTCTAATTCCAGCGTCTTTTAATTTTTCTTCAATTTCCTTTTGAACTGTCATTGTAGTAGTAAGTAACGCACTGCTTCCAACAAACTCAGCTTTATGTTCAATAGCTGCATCAACATAGTTTTGTGCAGGTACTTCTCTACCTAAATCTACTACATCAACGCCATTTGTCTTTACTAATGAAGCTACAATACCTTTACCAATGTCATGTACATCGCCTTCAACAGTACCTATTATTAAAGTACCTTTTGCTTTAACGTCAGTCATGTCCATTCTGCTTTCGATTTCAGCAGTTGCCGTTTTCATAACTTCTGTAGCAAATATCAATTCTGGTAAGAATATTTCTCCCATTCCAAATTGATCACCTAAGACTTTCATTCCTGCACTATATCCATCAGTTAAAAGCTCCAATAGTTCAATGCCTTCTTCTTCTGCCGCGTGCAAAGCGTCCATTGCCATATCTTCATCAGCTTCCAATATTGACTGCTTTGCGCTTTCTAATACTTTTTCCTTACTCATTTAAATACCTCCATATTAATAACTTAATTTACGTCTACTTATATTAACTACATACTAACCTTGGTCAGATGTAAATTATATATTATATTTGAGAATTCCTAGTAAATTCTTTACCACTTATTATCTAATCCAATTAACTTTTCTAAATATTCTTTTAATTTTGCTTTTTTTTAGCTTTTCTGATTCTTCTAATAATACCACTCTTTTATTCTTAAACGGCTTATTGTGAATATGTTCGGTTAAAAGCAATAACATTTCTTTGGCTCCATCGCTATCAGTAATTCCGTTTTCTACTAAATCATTTTCGTCTATCGCCAAATCTTCTGGGAATATGGGTTCTTCATTTGTATATATATCTTCTATCAAATACTTTTTAGAAAGATATCTGTATTCGGGAAACTCATATGCCTTAATATAGTTAGCTGATAATTTAAACATATAGTCATAAAAATCCAAACCATATTTATATATGAACCTTTTAAGCTCAACCTTATCATTGATTATTGTAAAATCTTCCATTATATCTAGAGCTAAAATGTATTTGGCTCCATTTTCCCCTAAATCCAATTTATTTACTATTTCTATAGAAGGGTTCTTGGGAAAAATTGTAAGAAGTAGTATCAACTTATCTAAACCATCTCCTTTCACTTTATTTAAGTTTTTGGCATAGAGTTCTAAATTTTTGGTTGTTATTTTGTTTTTTATGGTAATTATTTTAGGTAAACATAATTCTATCATTTTAGTATTTATTATCGTTTCAACTTTATCTTTACCATTTGCTTCATCAAGCCATCTTATTAACTGAATAAGCTTGAAATATTCGTTATTTATATAATCATTTCCATTGATTTCTTCTTGTTTTAAAAAGAACTCCAGGTTGCCATAGTTGATTTTTTCATTTTCAATCAAATCACTTACAATAACTTCTAATTGCTCGTTTGGGCTTAAAACCTTGAATTTATCATGGTTTTTAATAGCATCTTCAGTACTTTTATCACCTAACAATCGCTGATTTTGTATTACTTCTAATGACATTTGTTTTCCTTTCAAATTATATAATAAATATTTTTACCTAAACCACCTATAATTATTACTTGTTTTTTACTACCTTCTATTGTATTATTATACTAATCTCAAGTTTTTGCAAGCGAATATATTTATATTTTTTATAAAATTATATACATAAGGAGAATTAATTGGAAAATTTTATTTTACCAAATAGGACAGAAAAAAACAATGATTCTTTTATGTCTTATCTAAAAAAGTCAATAGATGCTTTCTCGGATATTACAGATATACCAATCGCTTATCTTGATACGTCTTTTGAAGTAAATAGCATTGTAAATGAAGATAAAAAGATATGCAAAATATTTTCTTCTTTCAATGAATCTGAAAGTGTTTGCAGAAATGGTTTAAAATCAGCATGTAAATTTGCCGCTAATCTTGGGGAGCCATATATTTTTTTATGTAGGTCTGGCTTAACTAATATAGCTATAGCTCTAATAATAGAGGAAAAAACTATAGGATACATTATTGCAGGTCCTATTATCATGGGAGAAATTAGAAATAGCACATTAACTAAATTCACTCACATGAACAACCTTAATAAGAGTGAAGAACACGTGGCTAAAATGTTCTGTTCAACAATGCCTTCCTATGAGCCAAACAAGATTTCCGAACTAGCAATTTTACTATATAATTCTGTTATTTCTTCCATTGGAGTTAATAAAGATTATCAAAATCTAAGAGAAACATATAAGGACGAACGTGCCATTAGTTATAAGATTAAAAACTCACAAGATGAAGACTCTTCTGATAATTCATTAGACTTGGAAAACCAACTGGTTAAAACTATTATTAATGGTCAAACTGAAGAAGCTTTAAAACAAGCAGATCAACTATTTGAAGTTTTCTACATTAGGGAGAGAGGAGATTTACCTTCAATAAAAGGTAAAATGCTTTGGTTATTTGCAATAATAATTAGAGCAGCCACTGAAAAACATTCTAGTATAAATGAAATAATCAATTCTGAAATGGATATAATAGTGAAATTAAGTGATGTCGAAAATTATCATCAACTTAAAACAGAATCCACTAATTTAATTATTAAAATATCAAAGAACCTACTGACATCAGTATATGACGGTAATTCCAAAATAGTTTCAAATGCAATAAAATATGTTAATAGCAACTATGCAAAAAGAATTACATTAAAGGATATCGAAGATAACATGCATGTTAATTCTTCATATTTTTCTTCTCTTTTTAAAAATGAAATGGGCGTAACCTTTATTAGTTACATAAACCAAGTTAAAATAGACTATGCTTGCAATTTATTGAAAGATAGTAATCTTAGCATAATAGATATAGCTTTGGAGATAGGCTTTGATGATCAAAGTTATTTTACTAAAGTGTTTAAAAAACAATGCAGCATGACGCCAAAAGAATACCGCTTATTAAATAACTCTAAATAACTTTAAGGAGGTTATATGAAAGACTATATATGTGATGACAGTATTTTTACTGGAATATCAAAAGAATTCGCCGAAAGCAATAGCTTTAAACTACCAGATTTATATGAGAATGCTGAAGATTTATTTAGAGTGTCTGCATTAATTCAAAGGCAAGAAAATAAACCATTTTGTGTGCTACCTTTTGATCCTTGGCTAACAGCAGAGGCAAAGGGTGCAGACATTAAAATTGATGATTCAAATCTCGGCCCAAGAAAAAACAAAGATACTATATTTGAATTGGAAGATTTATTAAAATTACCAGAAATGCCATTAAATAAAGGTAGGTTAGCGGAAACCCTAAAAGCTATAACTATGCTAAAAGAAAAAGGATATCCAGCTGCTGTGGAAATAACCGGTCCCTTTTCCATTATAAATGGATTCATGGATATTCAACGCTTTTTAATGTCGTTTAGAAAAAATGAAGAATTAATAAAAGAAATCATGTATAAATTAAATCATGATATTCTAGATTACTTTATAGAAGCCAAACGAGCTGGTTCCGATGTGATATTTTATACTGATTCCTCAGTTAGTACAAGTCTAGTAGGACCAAAATTTATGAATAAAATATTAAAATGGTCTACAATTCCTCTGCTAGAAGAATTGGACAAAAAACTTCCTGAAGACACCCTAGTATATCTTTGTCCTAAGTTAACCTTTGCACTTACTGAAAACGACTACATTAAATGGCAAAAACTGCCATTGGAAGCAGATGCACCTTACAACGAAGCTTTAATTGATTCTGTTGGTAAATTCAGGTTTTCAGGCAATACATGTAGAAAGAAGCTAAACAGAATGGCAAAGAACTCTTTACCGTATTTTGAACTAAAAGACATAACAGAAGTAGATTAATTATTAGGAAAAATGTGTATCTCAATTTATCAAAAGTTTTTATTACATAGTTATCAGTGGTCTAAATACTGGTAACTTTTGTTTTGCCCAATAGGTTTATAATTCAAAAGGACTAAGTCCTGTGAAATACAGAATTTAGTCCTTTAAAGTTGTTTATTAACAGGTCTTTACTTATTTGATGTAAAATATTTTAACATTACGACAATTTGTTAGGTATACCATAGTAGCATAGAAAATTTCAAAAGTTAAAACATCTCCGACTTCCAATTCACCATTATAATCCTCCACATCAATTATAGTATGGTCACTTGAAGCTCCTAATATTTGTATACCTTCTTGCATTGGTTTAAGTTCAAACGGATCACCATAATCAACCTTACCTATCCCTAGCAATGCACGTCTTCTAATTCCTCTATCCTCATACACGGGTTTATGACCAAATGCATCTATTCCCAATTCTCCTATTGGATGCGTAGGTTTATCTTTAACTTCTATTACTTCTGATTTTAATACCAATGTATCCTTATGTAGACAAGACATATCATATCCAAAGAATCGCTCATTATCTTTGCCTAATATTACCCCTTCTCCTACTCTTAGCATATTTATTCTTTTTGGCATGTCACCATCCCATAATCTCATCAAGCTAGTTGTAGCTCCTCCTGAAATATATTCAAGTTTTCTGCCTATTTTATTCTCAATTTTCTCTGCTATTTCAACTAATTCATCTAATTTATCTTTGGTTGGTAGAATTGAACCATAACAACCAAGGTTGGTCCCAACTCCAGATAACACAATATTATCCATCTCATTTTCTATTTTTGTTGCCACATCAACAAGTTCGCTCTTATTCCAAAATCCTTCTCTTAAATCACCTAAATCAGCCATAAG
>DATFJV010000133.1:0-24716 GCA_035268985.1 Anaerovoracaceae bacterium
GAGAATATATACTAAAAGAAACTGTTGCTCCTTCGGGGTATAATTCTTCGGATGTGGAGTATAAAGTATTAGTTGCCAAGGATAATGGAACTGTAACAACTTCAGTAGATGGTAAAACGGGTGAAGAATCAAATGAGATTACTATAGAAAATGCAGTGATAGATACTGCAGGTAATTTAAAAGTAACTAAAACCTTAGTAGGTAATGCCAATGAAACAGACAAAGAATTTGATTTTACCGTTTCAATAGAAGGATTAAATGATACGTTTAACTATGAAGGAATCGGAGGAAAGGCTAACGGAGTTATATCATTTACAGAAGGTATAGCGGGTTTTAGTTTAAAGGATGGTGAAGGTATAAATATACTGAATTTACCTAAAGAATCCGAGTTCACTATAACCGAGGAAGACTATACAGAAGATGGTTATGCCACAGTAAGTACTGGTAGTACAGGTCAAATCTTAGTTAACAGTATTGTAACTTCGAATTTTTTAAATACAAAGTATATTGAAGAACCGGAAGATAACACACCATTAGAAGAACCGGAAGATAATACACCACTGTCACCTGAAACAGGAGACATGAATATAGCAAGGCTCCTTATATTCTTAATAGTGAGTTGCATAGTTGCGATGGGAGCAATAGAAATAAAATATAAAAATAAATAATCATTAATAAAGAAATAAATGCTTTAGTTAAAAAAGAAACTGAAAATTAATTCAGTTTCTTTTTTTGGCTAAATTGTTTCTATTATTTTTTGAGCTATATTTCGGCCATCTGCTATGGCTTTGACCACAAGAGATTGACCAAATCTGCAATCTCCTGCTGCAAATATGTTTTTGTTATTAGTAATATAATCATCTTTATTGATTTTTATTTTACCATCTTTTAGCAGATATTCTTCCGGTCCAACAAATCCGGCTGCGATAATTGCTATGTCGCATTGAATGGTTTCTTCGCTACTAGGAACTTTTAACATTTTGTTATTTTCATCAAAACCAACTTTTATTGTTTTGATAGCAGTTAAATTGCTGTCAACATCTCTAATGAATTCCTCGATTGTTGTATTAAAAACTCTAGGGTCTTTTCCATAAATTTCCAAGGCTTCTTCTTGGCCGTAATCAGTTTTGAAAACTTTAGACCACTGTGGCCATGGGTTATCTTCGGCTCTTTCATCTGGCGGTTTTGGAAGCATTTCTAGTTGTATAACATTATTAGCACCTAATCTAATGCAGGTTCCAACGCAATCATTACCGGTATCTCCTCCGCCAATTACAACTACGGTTTTGTTTTTAATAATGTTTTTTTTCAAATCAAGCAGATTATCAAGATATTTATCAGTAATACCTGTTAAAAAATCAACAGCAAAATATATATCTTTTCCTTTTCTGCCTGTAACATTAAGATCTCTTGGTTTGGTAGAACCTAAAGCCAAAACAACTTTATCGTATTTAGCCAAGAGGGTTTTTGTTTTAATATCTGTACCTATATCTACATTCGCTACAAAGCTAATACCTTCTTCTTTTAAAACATCTATTTTTCTGTCAATGATTTTCTTATCCAACTTCATATTAGGAATTCCATTCATTAATAGTCCACCTAATCTTTTGTTTCTTTCATAAACAGTGACGGTAAATCCTGCTTTGTTAAGCTCATCTGCTGCTGCTAGACCTGTAGGGCCACTACCTACTATCGCAATTTTTATATTGTTTCTATTCTTGGGAGGTTTAGCATTTGCTAAACCTATCTCATAGGCCTTCTCTATTATTGAAAGCGCATTTTCTTTACTAGATACGGGCGTATCATTTTCGCCTAGTGTGCACGATTTTTCGCATAGGGCAGGGCAAACTCTACTTGTAAACTCGGGAAAATTGTTTGTTTTGATTAAACGTTTATATGCTTCTTCATAATTTCCTTTATAAAGCATGTCATTCCATTCAGGAATTAAATTATTTAATGGACAACCAGAAGTCATACCATTTAAGGTCATTCCAGATTGGCAAAAAGGAACACCACAATCCATACATCTTGAGGCTTGTTCCAATCGTTCATCTTCAGGTAAAGTTTCATGAAATTCATCGAAATTTTTAATTCTGTCCTTTGGAGGTATAGAATAGGAATCTTTTCTTTTGATTTTTATAAATCCTGTTGGGTTACCCATTTTTATGCCTCCTTTCAAGTTCATAAAAAGCTGCTATTTGACTTTCTTTTACACTTAAACCTTTAGTTTCAAGGGAAGCAATAGCCTTTAGCATTTTGCTGTAATCTTCAGGAATAATCTTTTTAAACTTAGGAAGATACGTTTTAAAATTTGTTAAAATTAGTCTTCCTTTTTCTGAATTAGTTCTAGCAACATGTTCAGTAATCAAATTTTTCAGCTCAATTACGTCGTCTTTTTCAGTGACTGCGGAAAAACTTATCATTTTCTTATTTAATTTAGTGTAAATGTCATTTTTTTCATCAAGTACATAAGCAATACCTCCGCTCATACCCGCTGCAAAGTTCTTCCCAATTTTACCTAAAACAGCTACTCTGCCGCCTGTCATATACTCACAGCCGTGGTCGCCTAATCCCTCTACAACTGCGTATATTCCAGAATTTCTAACGCAAAATCTTTCTCCGGCAACACCATTTATATATGCTTTTCCTGATGTTGCACCGTAAAACGCAACATTACCGATAACTATATTTTCATCTTGCACTATTTTGCTAGTGCTTGGAGGCTTGATGCTTAAAATGCCTCCAGATAAGCCTTTACCAAAATAGTCGTTGCTATCACCTTCCAGTGATATGGTCAGACCCTTAGGTATGAATGCTCCGAAACTTTGTCCTCCTGCGCCATAGCAATTGACATTAAAGGTATCATCTTTTAAAGTATCGTTATATAATTTGGAAATCTTAGAACCCAATAAAGTTCCAAAAGCTCTATCCGTATTAGTAACAACGATTTCAGCCTTTTGCTTATTATGAATATCTTTCAAATTAAATGAGTTTATAGAAAGCTTTTCATCAGTTCTTTCTTCCAATTTAAAATCAAACGAGTTTTCGGAATTAAAAATCATTCCCTTTTTATCATAGCAGTTGTATTCCAATACTTCGGATAAGTTGAACTTTTTATACTTTTCTTCCAAAGAAGTTTTTTGCTTAAGTAGATCGCTTCTGCCAACTAATTCATCTACGGTTTTTACTCCAAGTTTTGCCATATATTCCCTTAATTCTTGGGCAATAAATTCCATAAATGTAATTATGTATTCAGGTTTACCTTTAAAATTTTTTCTTAATTCAGGATCCTGAGTAGCAATTCCGGTAGGGCAGGTATTTAGGCTGCAAACTCGCATCATTACACAGCCTAATACTACAAGTGGTGCTGTGGCGAAACCAAACTCTTCTGCACCCAACATTGCAGCTATGGCAACATCTCTTCCTGTCATTAGCTTTCCATCAGTTTCCAAACGTACATGATCTCTTAAATTATTTTGCATCAATGCTTTATGTACCTCGGATAGACCAAGTTCCCATGGCATACCTGCATTTGTTATACTGCTTTTTGGGGCAGCACCTGTTCCTCCGTCATAACCGGATACAAGTATTAATTCGGCTCCAGCTTTTGCTACACCGCATGCAATAGTTCCTATACCGGCTTCTGATGTTAATTTTACAGATATTCTCGCATCATTGTTAGCGCACTTCAAATCATAAATTAATTCAGCTAAATCTTCTATGGAATATATATCGTGGTGTGGAGGCGGAGAGATAAGTCCTACTCCAGGGGTTGAATTTCTAGTTTTTGCAACCCAAGGATATACTTTTTCTCCTGGTATGTGACCGCCTTCGCCAGGCTTAGCACCTTGTGCCATTTTTATTTGTATCTCTTTGGCGTTAATCAAATATGAACTAGTAACACCAAATCTACCAGACGCAACTTGTTTAACTGCGGAATTTTTGTTAACCTTGTTACTTGTATTGAATCTTTCTTTTAATTCTCCGCCTTCTCCAGTGTTGGATTTCCCCCCGATTCTATTCATTGCAATTGCAAGTGCTTCATGAGCTTCAACTGAAAGGGAACCATAACTCATCGCACCAGTTTGAAATCTTTTCATTATTGATTCTTTGGATTCGACTTCACCTATAGGAATACTTCTTTTAGGATAATCAAACTCAATAAAATCTCTCAAAGTGCTCGGAGCATTTTTATCATTAATTAGCTTAGAATATTCTTTAAAAAGCAAATAGTCATTTGTGCGAGTGGACATTTGTAAAAGGTGTATAGTCTTAGGATTATACAAATGCTCTTCTTCGTTTCCTCTCATGCTAAACTTACCATAGCTGTTTAAAGATAATGAATTTTCATTCTTAGCTGGCGCAAAAGCTTTTTTATGCAAATCATTAACTTGCTTTTCTATATCTAAAATGCCTATTCCTTCAATTCTACTTACAGTATTGGTAAAATATTTCTGAATAACATCACTGTTAATTCCTACGGCTTCAAATATTTGAGCTCCTAGGTAGGATTGGACTGTTGAAATACCCATTTTAGAAGCTATTTTCATCACTCCTAATAAGATGGCATTATTATAGTCATCTACTGCCGCATAATAGTCTTTATTAAGTAAACCATCTTTGTCTAAGTGCCTTAATGTTTCTTGTGCTAAATACGGATTAACTGCACTTGCACCATATCCTAGCAATGTGGCAAAATGATGTACATCTCTTGCTTCTCCAGTTTCTATAATTAATGAAGTTCTAGTACGTTTTTTTGTATTAACCAAATGTTGTTGCACAGCAGATACTGCCAAAAGAGAAGGAATAGCAACTGTGTTTTCGTTAATCCCTTTGTCAGTTAAAATTAAGAAATTGGCTCCATTTTCAAAAGCGTTATCAATTTCGCTAAATAAACGTTGGATAGCTTTTTCCAAGCTTGTATTTTTGTAGTATAAAGTTGAAACATCTGTTACCTTAAAACCATCTATACTCATATTTCTAATCTTCAATAAATCAGTGTTCGTGAGTATAGGATTGTTTATTTTTAATATTTTACAATTTTCTGGAGTTTGCTCTAATAAATTACCATCTGTTCCAAGATACACTGAAGTGCTAGTAACTATTTCTTCTCTAATAGAATCTATTGGTGGATTAGTAACTTGAGCAAACACTTGGTTGAAATAATTAAATAGAGGTTGATGCTCCTTCGATAAAGCAGGAAGAGGGGTGTCGTTCCCCATTGAAGCAATGGATTCTTTTCTATCCAAAGACATTGGAAGTATTGACTTCATGACTTCTTCGTATGTATATCCGAAATTTGTTTGAAGCCTTAATAAATCCTCTTTACTATATTCCTCGTTTCTAATATTTGGAATATGAAGTTCTTTAAGACTAATAATATTTAAATCAAGCCATTCCCCATAAGGGTATTCCTTCGCATAATGCTCCTTTAATTGATTATCAAGTATCAATTTACCTGATGATGTATCAACTAGAAACATTTTGCCAGGATATAGCCTTTCCTTTTTTATAATCTTTTCCTCTGGTATATTTACTGCTCCTACTTCAGAGGCCATTATTATTTGGTTTTCATCAGTCAAATAATATCTCGATGGTCTTAACCCGTTTCTATCAAGTATAGCACCTAATATATCACCATCTGTATAGTATATGCACGCAGGGCCGTCCCAGGGTTCCATCATAGTGGAATAATACTGGTAAAAATCCCTTACATTTTGGCTAAGTGTTTTGTTTTTAGACCAAGGCTCGGGCATCATTATTGTGCTTGCCAGTGGTAAATCTATTCCATTCATAAGGAAGAATTCAAGGGTGTTATCAAACATTGCTGAATCAGAACCTTCAGAATTAACAACAGGTAATACCTTGTGTAGATCCTTTTTTAGATAATCAGAAGCCATAGTTTCTTCCCTGGCCAGCATTTTATCAGCATTACCCTTAATAGTATTTATTTCACCATTATGAACGATATACCTATATGGATGGGCTCTGTTCCAAGAAGGGACTGTATTCGTTGAAAATCTAGAGTGAACCATTGCTATGGCAGACTTGTATTCTTTGTTTTGCAAATCAGTATAAAAAAGTCTTAGTTGATCGACTAAAAACATTCCCTTGTATACTATAGTTCTGCATGACAAAGATACCACATATGAATCGTTATCAGCTTTTTCAAACATTCTGCGAACAATATATAGCTTTCTATCAAATTCCATGGCCGACTTACAGTTTTTTGGCTTTTCAATAAAGCACTGACATATTTTAGGCATACAAGACAAAGCCTTATTTCCTAATATGGAGGTTTGAGTTGGGACATCTCTCCAACCCAAACTTTTTAAATTTTCTTTTTCCAGTACATATTCAAAAAGTTTTTTAGACTGATTCTCTTTTACTCCATCTTGAGAAAGAAAAAACATTCCAATGCCATAGGAACGTTCCTTATTATTAAGATTAATCCCTGATTTCTTGTAGAAAAAATCATGGGGTATTTGTGTTAATATTCCTACACCATCACCGGTTTTTCCATCGGCGTCTTTACCCGCCCTATGTTCTAAATTTTCAACTATTTGTAATGCATTTTCTACTGTTTCCCTAGTTCTTCGACCATCGATATTAATGCAGGCCCCTATTCCGCAATTATCGTGGTCAATAATTTTTTGTCCCATTTCACCCCTACTTTCCGTGTACCAAAATCAATACATTATTAACTAATTATATGATGCAAAGGTGCATACGTCAAGATAAATTGTGAAATTAAATAAAAAAATATTAGATTAATTGTATGATTAAAGAAAATAAGAAGAAATATGGAGATTATTTATAGTTGTTAAATAGGTATGTATGGCATATAATTGATGTATAGAGTAATTGGAGGTTTTATATGTCACTAAGTTTAGATAACACTTTAGTAGTTGGGATATCTTCAAGAGCATTATTTGATCTTGAAGAAGAAAATAGAATTTACGAAGAAGATGGACTTAAGGCATATTCTGAGTATCAAATAGTCAACGAAAAAAAGATATTAAAACCAGGGTCTGGATTCCAACTCGTTAAAGCTCTGCATAACTTAAACACTATTACTGACAAGAGAAGACTAACAGAGATAATTATAATGTCTAGAAATAGTGCGGATACGAGTTTAAGAGTGTTTAATTCAATAGACCATTATGGATTGGATATTACCAGAGCTGCTTTGGTGGGAGGAGTAGGGATCTCTCCATATTTAAAAGCATTTAAAACGGATTTGTTTTTATCTGCAAATGAAGGGGATGTGCAAGAGGCAGGAAATGCTGGAATAGCATCGGGGTTAATATGCACAAGCCCGAATTTTAATATTGATGTAAATAAACCTATAGATAAGATAAGAATAGCCTTTGACGGAGATGCTGTAATATTTTCTGATGAATCAGAAAGGATATATAAGGAAAAGGGTCTTGAAGCTTTTATTGAACATGAAAGAAATAATGCTAATAAACCTCTTCCAGAGGGTCCATTTGCTAAGCTTTTAAAAACTATTTCTTTTATTCAAAATGAATTTGGTAAAGATGCTCCTATTAGAACTGCCCTTGTAACATCTAGAAATGCCTTGGCACATGAAAGGGTTATAAGGACACTTATGGCATGGGATGTAAGAGTAGACGAAGCCTTTTTCCTAGGTGGAGTAGATAAAAGTGAGGTTATTGAAGCTTTTGGATCTAACATTTTTTTCGATGATCAATATGTACATGTAAATCCTGCGTCAAAATTTGTACCATCGGCAAAGGTTCCGTATAAAATGTAAAGGGGAATAAATGACAATAAACCAAAAATTTATTGAAAAACACGAAAAACTATCATTACCTTTAATTATTTATAGCTTAAGTGAAAATAATATTAAACCCGTTGAAATTACCGATGGGTTTCTTCGTATGTTTAAACTAAAAAGAGAAGATAGTTTAAATAAAATTGAATTATTATTTGATAAAATACAATATAATAATTTGATAAATAGTTTAAAAGACTTAAATAAAAATGAAGAGTTGAAAAATCAAATAATGTTATTAAATGGTAAGGATTCGGCTTTTAATTGTAGATGCTATATCGAAGAATTTAATGATGATAAATATATTTTTGTTTTGTTTGAATCTATAAATGAATTAACTAAGAACTTTCCTGCGAATATCACTGTGTATGAAACTGTAGATGGTGAAGAACTTGGTTTATTAAGAGTTTCTGAATACTATTCAGAAATGCTTGGTATGGATAACGATGTTCATTATATGGAAATGAAAGACGGCCCATATAAAGAATTATTTTGTGAGGATGAAATAGTATTTAAAAAAGAGATAAAAGAGAGTATTAAAAATGGTGATAAGGATTACGAACGAGTATTAAGATATTGGAATAGAAAAACAAATAGCTACAAGCATGTTAAAATTATGATTAAAATAGTACGCACATTATCTTCTAAAGTATTGTTATTTATAAATCATATAGATGTTGATTTGCAATATCAAGCTGAAAAGAATCTATTATTGGCAATAAAATTTAGCGAAATACAGTATATGGAATGGAATTTTGTCAATAACACATTGTCTATTAGGGAGTATTCAAAAAAAGACGGCTATAGACGTACAGATATTAAGGACTTTTATTCTAAAAAAAAGCTAAATAAATTAATTCATAAAACATATGTTGATGAGTATTATGATGAATTAACTAATCTCATAGAAGGGGAAAAGGACCAAACTGTAATAGATAATATATGTCTAAATAGCGATGGTATTTACGAATGGCAAAGACATAACCTTATAGTTACTGAAAGGGATAACAATGGTCGCCCTATAAATATAGTAGGAACCACTTCTCCTATTAACGAGCAAAAAGAAATTGAAGAAAGACTAAATACTATATCAACTCAATATGGATTGACAACATGGGTATATTACCCGGATAAAAAAGTGGGTAAAATAATTAATAGTATAGGCGGTAAATACGATAACGCTATTTATGAAAATTTCCCTTGGAGTTTTTTAAAGGATAATAAAATTCACGAGGAAGATTATACTAAAATTGATGAGGCATATAAAAGAATTGAAGCTGGTGAAAAAAATGTTGAATATACCATGAGATTGGATAGTGGGAGAGGTTATAGATGGTTAGAGATAAATCATACTAATGTATATAATGATAAAGACGAAATAATATATGCTGTTGGTTCCTCTAGGGATATCACAGAAGAAATGAATTTAAGGAAAGAGTATTATGATACTTATGATTTGTATAAAAATATTAATAAAGAAACTACAACTGCAACAATAGTTGATTTAAATGAAAATGAAATTATTTCTGCCATAGGCGATTCGAATATTTTTTATAAATATCCTAATATGATTTTTGATGATGCATTAGATACTTTAGCAAGTTTTGCAATACAAGAAGAAGATTCTAAATGGTTGCTTAAATTCAAGAGGTTAAGTGCTTTAGAGTTGTATAACTTAGGGGAAAGAAACTTTACAAGAGAGATAAAGTTCGCTGCACCTGAAGGGCAGCTGTATTTTATTGAAAGTGTTAGACTAATCAAGAATCCCGAAAATGGTAATGTTATGATGTTTTTTACTGCTAATGACATTACTAAAAATTATGAAATAGATTCATTCTTAAAATTTATTGCCAGTAATCGCTATGACTTTGCAGCTATAGTAAATCTATCTGACCCTTCATATAACTATATTTACTATTATCCAGATACATTAAGTGAAATAAAATATAGTACGGTACATGGTAAAGATTTCTTTAATGAAGGAAAAAAACGATTAATAAAGTATTTGGGAAATACGGATGCTGAAAAAATAATTAAAAATATCAATCCTGATATGATTTTAAAAAAGCTAAATGAAAATGAAGAATATACATATATTTATCATAGGGAAAAAGATGGTGTTAAATATACCAAGAAAATGGTTTTTAAATATTATGATAAAGATGAACATAAAGTTGGAATAATACAGCAAGATGTAACGGAAGATTTCAAAACTGAGGAGAAACGAAGACAAATTCTATCGGAAGCTTTTGATGAAGCAAAAAAAGCTAATGATATTAAGAATGAATTTTTAGGACGAATGAGCCATGATATGAGGACCCCTATGAATGCAATTATTGGGATGTCTGAATTTGGCTTGTTAGAAATTAAGGATGAAAACGCTAAAGAATATTTTTCACAGATTAAAGCTTCATCAAGTTACTTAATGGGACTATTAAATGATATACTAGATATGCAAAAACTGGAAAACGGTAATATTGAACTACATAAAGAGATTGCCAATCTTAATGATTGCATGATTAATAATACTAATATTATCAAAGTCAGATCTAATGAAAAAGGAATTGACCTAGAAACAAACTTTAATAATGACATAGATTTAAAATATATTAATGTTGACACTTTAAGATTAAATCAAGTATTATTAAATGTTTTAAATAACGCTATAAAATATACCCAAATAGGTGGCAAGGTAACTTGGAATGCAGAATTCTTATTAACTAAAAATGGTTATATTTTAAATCATACAATAACAGATAACGGAATAGGGATGAGTGAAAAATTCCTTGAAGATTTATATACTCCATTTGTAAGAGCTAATAGCGATTTTGTAAGTGAAAACGAGGGAATAGGCTTGGGACTCGCTATAAGCAAGAAACTTGTAGATACCATGGGAGGAACCATGGACTGTAGAAGTCAATTGGGAAAAGGAACTACTTTCAATATTAATTTGCCAATAGAAGTGCCAAGTGAAAAAGAAGTTAAGAAACATTTGTCTAAATCGAATGTAAAATTGAATTGTGAAAACAATCTTATAGGCAAGAGAATATTGCTCTGTGAGGATGTTGAAATTAATAGCAAGATAGTTAAAAAGATGCTTTATCCATTTGGTGTGATAATTACTGTAGCTGAAAATGGAAAAATTGGTTTAGAATTGATGGAAAAAAATAAGTATGATTTAGTCTTGATGGACATTCATATGCCTATCATGAATGGCTTAGAAGCAACAAAAAAAATCAGAGAATTTGATAAAAGAACACCAATTGTAGCCTTATCTGCCAATGCATACAACAAAGATATTGAAAATTCCCTAAAATCCGGGATGAATACACATCTTTCAAAACCTGTTAATAGAAATGAATTGTTAAATGAGATTTGCAAACTTGTAATATAGCCATATAAATAACTATATTTTAGTTGATTGTTTTAAAAATTCTTTAACGCATATATCGATATCTTCGTAAGAGGTCATATAATTTGATAAGCTGATTCTTATTATGTCATGGCCCTTCCACTTAGAAGGTCCTAGCCATAATGTCCCTGATTCCTGTATGTATTTAGCTAGCTTTAATGTAGAGTTATCATCTTTATAAAATACTGAAATTTGATTAAAAACCACATCATTTAATATTTCAAATCCGTTTTTATTTAATTCTTCAGCGAAGTATTTTGTTTTTTCATGTAGTTCTTTTACTAATTCACATACCCCATTTTTACCTAAAGCTTTTAGACAAGCCCACATATCGATTCCCCTAGCTCTACGACTCATTTCAGGGGTATACATCATATTATCTCTTTTTTCGCTTAATATAATATAATCTCCAGTCATGTGCATAGCATCTACTAAGGCTTTTTTATCTTTACAAATAACTAATCCCAAATCATAAGTCATGTTAAGGGTTTTATGCCCATCAGTGTTAAAGCTATCGGCTAGCTCAAGACCTTTTGTGAGATGATTCATTTCCTCGTTAGCCATAGCCCAAAGTCCAATTGCACCATCCACATGAACCCAAGCTCCTGCATCATGAGCTAAATTGCATGCGGAGGTGAAGTTATCAAAAGAACCAGAATGCAAATTACCTGCTTGTAGTAAAAGCATTGTCTTATTATCCATTTGAGGTATTAAATCCACTCGTATGGCACCGTTATTATCTGTGGGTATTTTAATAATGTTTTCTTGACCTAAACCTAGAACAGTAAGCATTTTCATATCTGTTGAGTGAACTTCTTCACTGGCTATTATTGTTAACTTAGGAGCTCCAAATAATCCCTTTTTAGTTACATCCCAGTCTAAATTTTTTAGTAATTTGTTTCTTCCCGCAGCTAACCCACACATAATTGCTAGGCTACTACCAGTTACAAATCCTACAGCCGTATCTTTTGGAAAGCCTAATAATTCATTTACCCATTTTTCGCTGACATCTTCAAGTTTTGAGGTAGTAGGTGAATGCACAAACATAGCACTATTTTGATCCCAAGCATCAGACATCCATCTTGAAGCTAATATTGGGTTTAAATTTCCTCCAACAACAAAACCAAAGTACCTACTTCCTGATTGAGATACAGTTCCCTTTGTTCCATATTCATTTAAAAGGTTTAAGATTTCCTTTGTGTCAGTTGGTTTCGTAGGAAGGCTTTCGTCAAATATAGAAAGTTTTTTAATATCAGAACTATTTGGGAAAACTGGCATTGAATCTATATTATCCAAATATTCAATTGAATATTCATATGCAGTTTTTAAGTTTTCTTTATAATTGATATTTCTTAATTCCTCAAGTATTGGGCTTAAATATTTTTTAGTCATATGTACCTCTTATTGCTTTGGTGTTGGTAAGCTATAGTATTTGCTAGATCAACCACCTTGATAGTATTCTTCATTAAGGGAACCGTTTGCAATATATGTATAATCCTCATCTGTGTATGGAGAAACCATTATGTTCCCTTCTTCATTTTTATAAATCTTAATCATATATGCTTTATTTTTATGAGCTTTTACTTTAAAATGAATTCTTTCTCCATCGATTATTTCATCTAATTTTGCAATAATTTTAGAATTTTTTGCAGAAATACTTTGATTATTCTCGTCATAAAGATGCCATATTGTATAACCTTTGTTTTTGTAGTTTGGATGATCACTTAAAGCTATGGCTATATCGGCATCATAATAGGTATTGCCATCTGAATCTAAATCAGTTAATAATTCGTCACAGCAATCCGTATCGGCAGTTACAATGCTTATGGATCTAATTATTTCTGAAACCAGTGTTTTATCTATAGCTAATCTCGCTTTTTCTGTGTAGTTTAAAAAAACAGGAACTATTATCCCAGTTATTATTGCGAGTATGGCTATAACCACTATTAATTCAACCAATGAGAATCCTTTATGATTTTTGCTATATAAATTATTATTCATATTCCCTCCGAATATCCCAAAATTATAGTAACATTTTAATGCTTCTAATTCAATAGTTTAAATAATCTCGTGTTTTTAATGTAATAATTGGCTTAAAGATTGAAATGTTTTTCAATTAATCATATAATAATAATATAGTTTTTAAGAAAGGGGAAGAAATGGAAGCCAAAAGTATAACTGTAGATAAAAAACAGGTTAAAAGAACGGAAATTGATAGTCTTTCTGAATACATAGAACTCATTTCCAAACAAAAAGGTAAATATTCATATTTTAGAGGCGAGGCAAATAGATATAAGAATTTAAATGGATCTGCGTTTAGACCATATAATGGAGGAGAAAGTGGCGAGAAGGAATTTCCATTTTTAGAAATGATGAAAGAATTTAAAAGATCTGTTTGGAATAATATAGATGAAAATACTAAAAATACATTTTTGCCATTTTGCCAGCATTATGGTATTCCGTCGAATCTTGTTGATATAAGTTCATCCCCAATTACAGCCCTATATTTTGCTTGTAATGAAGGGAAGGAAAAAATAGAAAGAAAAGATGAATTTCCCAATGATAATTATGGATACGTATATGAATTTTCCGCTAACCATATGGTTAAGATAACAGAGTTAATTGATAAATTAGATGATGATAATTTCCTAATAGAAATCAGTTTAAATGATATAGATTTTCTATATGATTTAACAAGAACCATGTATAATTTTGAAAAAAGGAACAGAAATGGTTTCTATAATCTTTTTAAACAACTATTAAATGATTATAAAGAAAATGAAAATTTGGAAAATATAACACAATCCAGCAAGTTTAACAGTGAAATACATGAATGCAAAAATATTACTATACCTAAAATAGAAGATTTTTATGAAATATCTGATGATAATAATTGGAAGGATTTAATTGCTGAAGATGAAAGCATGTCTATAGTGTCTGAAATGAGACCATTTTGCGATGCTACTTATTGTAATTCGGTTTACTATTTATCCCTATTAAGAAGACATATTAAATTTATTTTGGATTTTCAAGAATATCTTACATATATAAGTGGGATGCCGCTATTTGTTTATGACCCAATATTGTCATTTAGCAGAGCCGTTAATCAAAAGAGCGTATTCATCTATCAAGCTTTCTTAAGCTATGATGATGATATATATAACCATCATGTATTGCCGTTACAAAGAATTGTTCCTGATGAAGTAATAGTTATAAAAGATAAAGATGGTATTTTAGAAGAGTTGAATTATCTTGGTATAAATGAAGAATTTATTTACAATGACTTTGATACAATAGCTAAATCTATAAAAAGAAAGTATGCGAATTTGATTTCTAAAAAATAGGAGCATCTTATGAAAAAACATTATATATACGATGAAATAGAAAATAAGCAAATCTATAACGGAGGCAATGACCCGATAGTTATTGTAGCTTTAGATAACTATGAGATTCTTTATTTGAATGCTGCTGCCAAGGGTTTGCAAAAAGACAAGAGTTTTAGACCAGGAATTAAATGTCATGAATATTTTCATAGTTCGGTAGACATATGTAAAAATTGCATGATTAATAATAAAAATATTGAAGAAAGAGAAATTTATGTTGAAGATATTAATAAATACTATCTTGCTCAAATTGAACGCATAAAATGGAAAGGAAGAGATGCTGTTATTCAGCATTTAAATGATGTTACTTTAGAAAAAGAATACGAAAAAGCAAAGAAGGATTTGTCTGTAGCAATAAAGCACAGTGGAATTAACTACATTGAATGGGATATTACTAATGATATAGCTCATCTCGAGCTAGTCCCCACAGATTTTTTATGTGACAATAAGTTAATAAAAAATTTTATTGGGACATTGAAAGAATCCAAATACTTATTAAAAGAAGATATAGATAAATATGAAAAATCTCTGTATTCTCTGATTAATGGAGATATAAATGATTTAGTAATAGAAGCAAGAAGAATAACTTTTGATAATAAATATGAATGGAGAAGATATTATATTACTGTAAACGAGTGGAATCATAATGGGAAGCCTAAAAAGGCAATTATTTCTTCCATAGCGATAAATGAACTCAAAAAACTAGAGAGCAGTTTTACTGTATTGCTTAAACAAAATAAAATAACTTCATGGACATACTACCCGAAAACTGGTGAAATTTCAGATGTTAAGAACCCAGTTTTTGGAATTATTAATGAAAATATAAAAAATATTGAGGAGCTATATCAAGGACATAAGAGAATTCATCCAGATGATGTTGAGACAATTAATAAACTATATAGCGATGTCAATAACGGAGCGCAAGATGTAAACTGTATAGCAAGATTGAAGCAAGGGGAAGTATATAAATGGGCCAAAATTAGCTATACTTCTATTTATGATAGAGATGGTTCTGTGCTTTATGCCATCGGTTCTAGTTATGATATGACCGAAGATATGGAATTAAAATTACAATATGATGAAACTATAAAGCTTTTTAAAGAGGCTAGTGATAGCAATGATTTAGCTATAATGATCGATATTAAAGATGAGCAAGTTGTTTCCTTCAATGGTAAGTCAAGGGTTACCAATCTTGAAAATATATCATATGATGAATATTTAGAAAGTTTAAGAACAAACGCTTTAAGGGAAGAGGATGTTAAATGGTTTGATACTTTAAAAAAAGATAATCTTTTTGAACTATATAATAAAGGTGAAAGGGTAATTGAAAAGGAAATCGTATTTAAGTCAGAAATAGGAGTTAAATGGTATAGAGATACATTTAAACTTATCAAAAATCCAGATAATAATCACTTGATGTTATTAATTACCACTATAGATATTTCCAATGAAAAGAACTTAGAGAAGATTATTCAAAGTGTAGCAAATGTGGAATTTGAAATGTTAATCACAGTCAATTTGATTGACGACTCATTTATAATGTATTCAAAGGGAGGTCATAATTATTCGGGAAACAATTTCTTTGAAAAAGCTAAGGAAAATATAAAAGAAATTAATTATGAAAAAACTAATATGTTTCCTGAAAAATTATCTGATAAAAATGAAATAATTAAGATTTTAGAAGGAAAGGAGCGTTATGTAGACTACGTTAATGTAAAATCAAATGGCTTAAACTATCATAAAAAGGTTAACATTAACTATGTAGATGAATCTAAGAATGCAGTTTGTATATATGTTACAGATGTGTCGGACATATACAATAATGAGCAAAAGAAAAATGAGGAATTAAAAAAAGCTAAAGAGGAAGCAGAAAAAGCAAATGCTGTAAAGACTGATTTTTTAGGCAAGATGTCCCATGACATGAGAACGCCTTTAAATGCAATAATGAGTCTTTCTGATTTTGGGCTTGAGGAAGCAAAAGATTTAAATGTTAAAGATTACTTCGGAAAGATTAAATCAAGCAGCGAATTGTTGCTTGGGATATTAAATGATTTACTTGATTTAGCGGGGATAGAAAAGGATAATATCGAATTAAACCTTAGGCCAGTGAAAGTGTATGAACATGCAGAAAGTATACTTGAATTAGTAAAGCCTAAGGCGGATGCCAAAGGAATTGAAATAGAATTTGATTATAATCCTATTGCTTTAAATGAATACGAAATATTTGATCCAATAAGAACGGCCCAAATATTTACAAATATTATTGTAAACGCAATTAAATATACTCCAACTAGCGGTAAAATAATTTGGAGAGTCGAAGATGAGCTATTAGATAATGGTAAAATTCATCACTGCCATGAAATAATTGATAATGGAATGGGCATGGATAAAGCTTTTTTAGAAGAACTATTCAAACCATTTACAAGGGAAAATAGAGGATTAGGACAGATTGAATCAGGTACCGGGCTTGGAATGAGTATAGTCAAAAATATATTAGAGGTTATGGGTGGCACAATAGATTGTAAAAGTAAAAAAAATGAAGGAACGGTTTTTAAGGTTGAATTTGATTGCGTAATTAGCACTGAAGAAGATTATGAAAATTATATAAATAGAAATAATAAAACGTATAAATCCAACTTAACAAACAAAAGGGTTTTGATATGTGAAGATGTAAAAATCAACGCGCAGATAGTTAAAAAGATACTAAACAAAGTAGAAATGGATGTGGATATAGCTGAAAATGGACTAGAAGGTGTTAAAAAAGCTGAGTTAAATGATTACGATATAATTTTAATGGATATTAGAATGCCTATTATGGATGGCTTAACTGCGGCTAATAAGATTAGGGAGTTTGATAAAAAGACTCCAATAATTGCACTTTCTGCCAATGCATATAAAGAAGATGTTGAAAAATCTTATGAAAGCGGAATGAACGCTCATCTTGCTAAACCGATTAAAAAGCAAGAATTAATTAGGACTATTGCAAAGCTTATGTGAGGAATTAATGGTATATAATATTGAAGGAATAGATATAACGGTTATTAAAAAGAATATAAAGCACATGTATATTAGGGTTAAAGGGGAAGATGTTATAGTAACTGTTCCTAATAAAACAAATGAAGAATATATACTAGGCTTTATTGATAGCCGTATGGACTGGATATTAAAAAATCGAAGGACAATTATAGTTAATCAAATAATAAGTGGTGAATCCCACTTTGTTTTTGGAGTACCATATGTTATTAAAGTGGAAGAAGACAATAAAGATGATTTGGAGTTAAAAAACAACTTAATGTTATTAAAGGTAAAATCCCTTGATAAAAGAGAAAAGGTCCTTGATAAGTATTATAGAAAGCTATTAGAAGCAAAATTGGCAGATGAAATTCCAAAGTGTGAATCAATTACAAGAATAAAAGCTGATGAATGGAAAATAAGGAAAATGAAAAGCAGATGGGGTAGTTGTAATACTAGAGAAAAGAAAATTACAATAAACTTGGAGTTAGCTAAGATGCCAATAAAGTGTTTAGACTATATAATTATACATGAACTTGCACATCTATATGAGCCTAGCCATAATGCTAGATTCAAATCCTTAATGGATGAATTTTTACCCAACTGGAGAATAATTAAAAAGGAGACAAATAGTCAAAAATGGAAATAGCTATATATGGTAAAGGTGGTATAGGTAAATCGACAATAGCTGCCAATATATCGGTTTCGTTGGCGATAAAAGGAAATAAAGTATTACAAATTGGTTGCGACCCTAAACACGATTCTACCAGATTATTATTAGGAGGCAGTAACTGTAAAACTGCGCTAGACTATATTAAAGAAACGGGAGCTGCGGAATATAGGATTGAAGATATTCTAAATAAAGGAGCATATAACATAGGATGCATTGAAGCGGGTGGGCCAAAACCAGGAGTAGGCTGTGCAGGTAGAGGGATTATAACGGTATTTGAATTATTGGATGATTTTAATGTCAAAGATAATTATGATACGGTAGTATATGATGTTTTAGGAGATGTTGTATGCGGAGGGTTTGCTGTACCTATTAGAAGGGAGTATGCAGACACCATATTTATAGTTACCTCAGGGGAATATATGGCAATATATGCCGCAAATAATATTCTTAGAGGTGTTGAAAATTATGATGGTGATGACAAGAGAGTTGCTGGAATTATTTATAATAAAAGAAATATAAAAGGAGAAGATGAAAGAATAAAGAAATTTGCCGAAGCAGTGAAACTTCCCGTATGTATAACTGTGCCAAGGAGCGATGAATTTGCAAGAGCTGAAAAATCACACCAAACGGTAATGGATGGTAATGATTATAAAATAAAAGATATTTTTAATAAATTAGCAGATGAAATTAATGGAGATACAGAAAAATACAAGGCAGTTCCCCTAAGTGATGAGGAATTGGAGAGGGTTGTTTTGGGGGTGGAATATAATTCCCCAAAAGAGAATGAAGTTATAAAAATGGATAGTTTTACACTTAACAGAAAAGGCGACAATTATCTTTCAAAGAATGTAGTTAAAGATGAGCCTTTGCATGGTTGTGCTTTCAATGGGGCAACATCCCAGTGCGTACATATAAAAGATGCTGTTGTTGTGGTTCACGGACCTAAAAGTTGTAGCTACTTGGCATATCAAAGCATTAGTTCATCGGGACGCAGAAGTCTGTTTGAAAGGGGAACATTGCTTCCAGTTTCATTAAGTCCGAATATTATGGGTACTGATATGGATGAAAATGAAATGGTATTTGGAGGAATGAATAAGCTTCGAGAAACTTTGACAGAAATTAAAAGAACTAAACCTAAAGCTATAATTGTTGTAAGCACGTGTCCTTCGGGAATAATAGGTGATGATATTGATCAAATTAGGGACTTGGATGGTGATATTCCTATAATAACCCTTAAGGCAGATGGTAACTTGACTGGAGATTATTTACAAGGGATGCTTATGGCTTTTATAAATTTAGCAAAACAAATAATAGATAAAAATATCAAACCTAAAAAGAATGTGGTAAATATTATATTTGAAAAAGTTGTAGCAAAAAATACTCAAAGCAACTTTGAAATAATTGAAAGCTATTTGCGTAGCTTAGATTTAAGGGTAAACTGTAGATTTTTGTGCGATACTAAATATGATAATTTAAGAAAGTTCAAACAAGCAGAAATAAATCTTTTAGCATATGATGATTATACCAGCATGATACTAAAAGATTTTTTTGAAAAAAACTATGGTTCTTCATTTCTTCAAAGGCCTTTTCCTGTTGGATATGATCAGACATGTGAATGGTTAAGAGAACTATCTAAACTATACAAAAAACAACAAATAGTAGAGCAGCTAATTAATGAAAATCTGGAAACGTATAAAGAATGTATAATTAAAACAAAAAAAATACTTAAAGGCAAAAAGTTGATGGTCATAACATATAATCATCAAATTGATTGGATACTAAAAGCAGCTTTAGATGTAGGAATGGAGATTAGTAAGCTTTGCATACTTAATTTTTCTCAAGATGAAGGGTTTAGAACGAATTTAGGAAATGAATTTAATGTAGAGGATGACTATGACAGAAATAAAATAAATTTAGATTTAATAAAATATAAACCGGATATTTTGCTTACCAATTACGAAGCAACAGTAAATATGAAAAATATAAAAACCTTTACAATACCTATGTGCCCAGATGTTGGATTCTTTTCTGGAATTAATGAGTGTGAAAAATGGGCAGAAATGGAACAATCAGATTTATTAGGAGACTGGGAAAAAGATGAAGAATTATTTAGACAATATTACACCTGATAGCTTTAGTGGAAAAGTTTTTGCTTATGAAGGAATTAAGAATACCGTAACTTTAATAAATGGTCCTACAGGTTGCAAGTTTTATCATAGTGCGACTTCTGATAATCAAGAAATTAGGCAATTTGAATTTGATCCATTAAATTATCCAGAGATGTGGTATTTTGGACAACCAAGAGTACCATGTACGTATCTTGATAAAAGAGACTATGTATACGGCAGCAAAGATAAAATTATTGAAGCTATAAAATTTTTAAAATCATATATCAAAATGGACTTACTAGTGATAGTAAATTCACCAGGAGCAGCCCTTATTGGGGATGACTTAAATGGAATTGTAGAAGGTTTGATTGATATACCAATAATAACAGATCAAAGTCCTGGATATTCTATGCCGTTTTGTAAGGGGTATGATGATAGCATATTAAACTTACTCAAAACAATAGGTGTAAAAGAGCACGAAAAGAAATTTAAAACTGTTAATATATTGGGGATGTCGATATTTGACAAATATCATCAAGGTGATATAGAAGAACTGGAATATATGCTTAATCTATGTGATATAAAAGTGAATACATTTTTAGGGGTTAATAGTACTCTGACAGAGATAAAAAAAATAACAGAAGCGGAACTTAACATTGTTATTAAACAAGAATGTTCAAAAAAAACGAAGGAGTATTTAGAAAGCATAGGCATGAAGACATATATTCATGGACCAGTTATTGGTTTTGATAGTAGTGAACTTTTTATTAGTGAAGTATGTAGATTACTTGATGCAAATCCGAATAAAGCTTTAGATTATTCAAAAAAAGCAAGAGCAAAAGCTTATATACATTTGTCAAGATTAAATTCACTAACAAGTCTTCCGAAAAACGCTACATATTCAGTAAAAGGCAGATATTCTTTATGTGCTGCTTATGTAAGCTTTTTAAGTAAATATTTTGGTATGCGTCTTTGCAGCATAGAAGTTTTAGACAGTAAAATTGATTGTTCAAGGGAAATATTAACAGATGAGCTTATGAGTATTGATAGAATTAGTGCTTTAGATAATTCGATACTTGAAAATCCGGGTGAAATGGTTTTTGCAGATGGCAATACTATAGCAAAATTGAAACTTGCTAAATATAAATTTTCAGGAATTGAAATAGGATTACCGTCACTGGGGTATGTGGATGTTATATCTAAAACTCATATGGGTGTAAAAGGTAGTTTAATGATAACAGAACAAGTTATTAACGGATTGTTGTTTTAGTATCGAATTTAATATATAATAATTAACAGGTGGGTAAATAGTATGAACAAATCCAAAGGTCCTTTAATGTTAATATTAATATCAATAATCTTTTTTACTTTGCCATTAATATCATTTGCACAGGAAGAAACAGTAAAAGTGGGATGGTTCCCTTTGGATGGCTTTCAAGAAGCCGATGAAGTTGGTAATTATAGCGGTTATAATTTTGAATATTTAAAAAAAATTGAAGAATATTCCAATCTAAAATTTGAATTAGTAGAAGGATCGTGGTCTGAGCTTATGGAAGCTTTAAAAGACGGTGAGATTGATTTGATGGGAAATATAAATAAAACTGAAGAAAGAGAAAAGGATTATTTGTTCAGTCAGTATTCCATGGGCGAATCACATATAACATTTATTACCAAGCAAACAGATAGAAGATTTACATATGACGGCTTAAGAGACTTAGATGGTTTTACTATTTGTTATGGAACAGGTGATTATAGGGAAAAACAAATTGAAAATCTTGAAACAAAATATGATTTTAAATGTAAAAAAATAGTTGCAGGAAGTGGTACAGAAATAATTGAAAATTTGGATAAAGGTGTTTGTGATGCTGCAGTTTTAGATTCTGCAGGTTGTTTTTCTGGATATCGAATAATTGGAGAATATGACTCGCAACCTTTTTTTTACATTACAAATATTGATAATGAAAATCTTATGGATAAAATCGATGATACGATGGGTAAGCTAAAAATAGCAGAGCCAAATTTAGAAAGCGATTTACTTGAAGAATATTACAGTGGCAATAATATTTTGGCATATACGGAAGAAGAAAAGGAATACAAAGCAAATTTAGAACCACTTAAAGTTGGCTTATATGTGGACAGTTACTTGGTTTCTATGTGTGATGATAATTCAAATAAGTTTGAAGGCATAACATATGAAATACTAGAAAGAATATCAGAAGTATCAGGATTGAAGTTTAAATATTTATCTATCTCAGATCATGAAAATGCTATAGAATCGCTAATCGAGGGTAAATATGATTTAATAACTGATGTTCAAAGAAATATTAAGAACTTAAATATAGATGATATTGAATTAACAGATGGTTATTTATCAAATAATATAGTTTTAATAGGCTTTGAAAATGAAATCAACTTAGATGATGATTTAATTATGAATTCATATAAAGTAAATGAAGATATTATCGAAGGAATAGAAGAAGATTATACTAGTTGGGATATTATTAAAAATGAAAATTCCTTTAAAGACCTTAAAAGTAGTGATAATGAGGGAATTATTTGCAGCAAATATGTGGCTGATTACTATATGCAAATGCCTAAATATGATGGGCTAAAGTATATTGATGTGGAATTTGATATTAAAGATAACTGCTTTGCAGCTAGAAGTGAAGATGGGGAGCTGCTATCGTTGATTATTAATAAAGCATTACTTAGAATGGATGATGAGGAAATAACTGAAATTATTAATTCATATAATTTAGTAAATAGATATTCAATGGATGGTATTGATTTCATATTTGAATACTCGATAATTCTATTATTGCTTTTAGTATTAATGATTACTTCAATCGCAATACTATTAAAAGCTAAAAATACTAAATTGAGAAAGTTACAAATTGAGGCTATGGAGGCGAATAGGTCCAAAAGTGACTTTTTATCTAGGATGAGCCATGATATGAGAACTCCATTGGCTACTGTAATGGGTATTAGTAGTTTGGGAATTAATGAAGCAAAGGATGAAAAGGATGTTAAATATTATAAACAAATTAATAGCAGTTCAAATTATTTGTTAGGTCTATTAAATGATATTTTGGATATGCAAAGAATTGATTCTGATGAAATAGAATTGGCAGAAGACATTTTTAAATTATCAGATGTTGTTGATCAAGTATTGATAATTATTAATGTTGGTGCTAATGAAAAAAATATTAAAGTAGATTTTGCTAAAGGAAATATAAACTTGGATAAATGTTATTTTGGTGATTCTAAGAGAATAACCCAAGTTTTCCTTAATGTACTAAGCAATGCTATTAAGTATACACGAGAGAATGGTGAAGTTTATTGGTCCTTTAGGATGAATTATAAAGATGGGAAAATCATTTTAGAGAGTATAGTTAAAGATAATGGAGTAGGTATAAGTAATGAGTTTCAGAAAATAATGTTTGAGCCATTCACAAGAGAGAATAATCCAGAAACCAAATATGAACATGGTACAGGGTTAGGACTTGCAATAACTTATAATTTAGTGAAGGCAATGAATGGAAGTATAAATGCTAAATCAACCCTTGGAAAAGGTAGTCAATTTATCATAAAAATACCGTTAGGCAAGATTACCTATGACGAGGAAGAATCACATAAGTTGGAGGGGTTAAATTCCAATAAAGTGGATTTATCAGGTTCTAGAATATTGTTATGCGAAGATGTTGAAATAAACGCTAGAATAATTAAAAAGATGTTAGAATATAAGAATATAGTAGTGGAGATTGCAGAAAATGGTAAATTAGGGGTTGAAATGGTCAAAAATGATTCTTATGATGCCATTCTTATGGATATAAAAATGCCTATCATGGATGGTCTAGAAGCTACTAAAGAAATTAGAAATTTTAATAAAAATATACCAATTATAGCATTATCTGCAAATGCATATAAAGAAGACATTGAAGCATCTATAGATGCTGGCATGAATGAACACTTATCCAAGCCAGTCAATGAAGAGTTGCTTTATAAAACATTAGCTTTATTTATAAAAAACAGTTGATTTATAGTAGTTGTAAAGGAGAAAATATGGATATTAAAGAAGTGAACAATTATAGAAAATTAGGCAAGCTTTTTAAAGATTCGGGAATAGAAGTCAAAACTTTTGATGATTTGCCTGAAGGAGTTATTGCTGCTTATGAAGGATATATTGATGATGAATTCGTTGGTGGGGTTTCAATACAAAAGAAAAATGGAGAATATTTAATTTACGATATAGCAGTAATGAAAGAGCTTAGAGGAAAGCATATAGGAAGGGCACTTTTGCTTCATGCATTAAATAAAATTAATGAGTTCG
>DATFJV010000134.1:0-47137 GCA_035268985.1 Anaerovoracaceae bacterium
TTTCATATGAACGATGAAATAAGAGCTATGAACGATGAATTATTGTCTTCTTTTATTGAACAGTTTTATTCTAAATGGGCTTTTATTCCTCCTGAAATAATTTTAGAAGATGAGTTAGAAGATGCAGAATTGCTTCAAGAGTATTTAAGTTCATATGGCAAAAAAATTAAAATTACAGTACCCAAAAAAGGTTCTAAAAAATCATTATTAGATATGGTTAAAGAGGATTCCGTGCATATAATAAAATCCTTAGATGAAAGAACAAAAACTATTGAGGACAGAAATGCAAATTTAAAAAATGCACTTTTGGATATAATAAAAAGAACTGGTAATGAGGTTGAGTTGGAACATGATGAAATAAGAGTAGAGGCTTATGACATTTCTAATACAAATGGCTTATTTTCAGTGGGTGCAATGGTTGTATACGAAGGTTTTAAACCTATAAGAAAAGATTATCGGAAATTTAAAATCAAAACAATAGAAGGCGCCAATGATTATGGCAGTCTGCAAGAGATTATATATAGAAGATTTAAAAGAGCTAAGAATGGAGATCCTGGTTTTAATAAATTTCCTAATATTATATTTATTGATGGTGGAATCGGCCAGGTTAATGCGGCTATTACCGTTCTAAAAGCTTTAAAATTAAATGTCCCAGTGGTAGGTCTTGCTAAGAATGATAAGCATAGGACTAGGGCAATAGTATTTTCAGATGGTAGTGAATTTCCTTTAAAACAAAATGAAATATTACTTAAGTATTCCGGAAGAATACAAGAGGAGGTTCACCGTTTTGCGATTACGTATCATAAAGGCATTAGAGGTAAAAATTTAAATAAATCTGTCTTAGATGAAATTGAAGGTATTGGACCGAAAAGAAAAAATGAATTGTTAAATGAATTTAAAAATGTTGAAAACATAAAAAAAGCATCTTATGAGGAATTGATTAAAGTTAATGGAATGAATTCTAAAGTTGCAGAAAGCGTATTGGAATATTTTGGCGATAAGGAAATTAAATGTTGAAATACAAGGGATAAGATGATATATTGAATATATAAATAAAGGAGGAAAAAATATGGTTGATGAAAAGAAAAATTCTGAGGTTGATGAAGAAACTATAACTTTGCAGTTTGATGACGGTGTTGAAGAAGAATGTGAAATCATGGGAGTATTTGAAGCTGAAGGTAAAGAATACATTGCGTTAGCACCTGACAATGGAACAGATGATGTATATATCTACGGTTATAAAGAAGTTGACGATGACTCATTTGAGATTATAGACATCGAAAATGATAGTGAATTTGAAAAAGCCGTATCTGAATTTGATGCTATTATGGCTGAAATGGAATAAATACAATAAAAAATAGCCTAAGGCTATTTTTTATTGTCTAAAAGATCCTATGCTTAGTAAAGCAAATAATATTGCTCCAGAAATCATAGGCAAAGTCAAACCAAGTTGAAATATGTATACTATGCAATAAATTGAAACTGCAGCGAAGAATACACCAATTACCTTATATCGTTTACGTTTATACATACTATACCTCCTAAATGAATACAATGTATTATAACACAATGATTTGTAAATATGCAAGATTAAAAGACTTGTAAAATAACTTGCTGTATAATATAATTAATTGTCATTAAAATTATAAAGTTGGGTGGTAATAATGGAAAACTATGATATTGTAATAATTGGAGCTGGTGCTGGCGGAGTATTCATGTCCTATGAATTCACAAAATTAGGCATAGATGCTAGCATACTTATGATTGATAAAGGTGCTAAATTGGAAGAAAGAATATGTCCAATTAAAGCAGGTAAAGTTGAGAACTGTATAAAATGCAATCCTTGTCATATAATGAATGGGTATGGTGGAGCAGGAACTTTATCTGATGGCAAATACAATATAACTACTAAATTTGGTGGAGATTTGCATCAATTTATAGGGACAAAAGAAGCTATGAATTTAATGGAATATGTTGATAGTGTGTTGTGCACAATGGGAGGCGCGGATGCCAAACTTTATTCCACAGGAGATTCAGAACTTAGTACTAAAGCTTTGCAAAACAATCTTTATCTTATGGATGCAAAAGTTAGGCATTTAGGTACTGATAGAAATGTTGAAATATTAAGAAAGATGTATGATTATGCTGAAGAAAAAGTTGATATAAAGTTTAGAACTTCTGTTGAAGATGTAAAAAAAATTGGGGAAGATTTCTTTGTAACTACAGACAAGGGCGATGAAATAAAGTGTAAGAAAGTAATAATGGCAACAGGTCGCTCTGGTTCTAAGTGGATATCTAAAATTTGTGATGAACTTAATATAGATCAGCGTAAAAATAGAGTGGATATTGGTGTGAGAGTGGAATTACCTGCGGAAATATTTAAGCACATAACTGATGACGTATATGAAAGTAAAATAGTATATAAAACTGAAAAATATAATGATATGGTAAGAACTTTTTGTATGAATCCTTATGGAGAGGTTGTGTCTGAAAACACTAATGGAATAATTACTGTTAATGGTCACAGTTATTCTAATCCCAAATTACATACTGAAAATACTAACTTTGCATTGCTTGTGTCAAATAAATTCACAAAACCTTTTAAGGATAGTAATGAATATGGAGAATCTATAGCTAGGCTTTCAAATATGCTTGGAGGAGGAGTATTGCTTCAAAGGTTTGGGGACTTGATAAAAGGAAGAAGAAGCAGTACAAGAAGAATGGAAAAATGCTTTACAAGTCCTACATTAAAAGCAACTCCAGGGGATTTGAGCTTAGTAATACCTAAAAGACAACTGGATGATATTATAGAAATGATATATGCTTTAGATAAAATTGCACCAGGAATAGCAAATGAAGATACTTTATTATATGGGGTTGAAGTTAAATTCTACAACTCAAAAGTTGATGTTGATAAAAACCTAGAAACAAAGGTGGATGGTCTTTATGCTATAGGAGATGGTTCGGGAGTTACGCATTCGTTATCTCAAGCATCGGCAAGTGGTATATATGTGGCAAGAATAATTACCGAAGAGTATTTGGCAAAATAAATAATGAGCTTAATGAAAGTTTAGCTTTGCGGATATGGCGGAATTGGAATACGCGCACGGTTCAGGTCCGTGTGATTAATGATTATGGGGTTTGAATCCCTTTATCCGCACCAAACACCCGTTAGGGTGTTTTTTGTTTAGCAAATCAAATTAGTGGTAAATATAATTAAAGTGTATAAGAGTTAGGAGGTAAATCATGGGAGCATATAAGATTGTAATAGGAATAGTATTGCTAGTTTTAATAATAACTGTAGTAGTTGTGAATAATCGTAAAAATGATGTCATTACTCGCAGAAGTGAAGATATTGAAAGGACCGAAAGTATGAAGGATATATATTTGGCTGGAGGATGTTTTTGGGGAATTGAAGAATACATGGATAGAATAGATGGAGTTATATTAACTGAAAGTGGCTATGCCAATGGCAATACAGAGAATCCTACTTATGAGGAAGTTTGCTCTGGGGTTACTAATCATGTAGAAACTGTTCATGTAATATATGATGAACAAACGATATCCCTTGAGGAAATACTAGAGTATTATTATAAAGTTGTTAATCCAATATCAGTAAATAGACAAGGGAATGATGTTGGTAGTCAGTATAGAACAGGTATTTACTATATTGAAGAGAGTAATCTTCATATAATAGAAAGTAGTTTAAGGAATCTTCAAAAGCAGTATGATTTAAAATTGGCTATAGAACTAGAATCTCTTGATAGTTTTTATAGAGCAGAAGAATATCATCAAGATTATCTTAAAAAAAATCCTAACGGGTATTGCCATATTGACTTAGGAAAAGCAAATAAAGAAATCCCCTTTTTAAAAGAAGAGAACGTTGTAATTGATCAAAGTATTTATACTGTACCAAGTGATGAAGAAATAAAAAATATGTTAACAGATTCACAATATAAAGTGGCAATAGAAAATGGTACAGAAAGGGCTTTTGAAAATGAGTATTATGACAATAATGATCAAGGCATATATGTTGATATTGTAACTAAAGTCCCTCTGTTTTCGTCTAAAGATAAGTATGATTCGGGAACAGGTTGGCCTAGTTTTACAAAGCCCATAGCACCTAAAGTAATAAAACATATTGACAGTGATTTTGATTCTAGGACAGAGGTTAGAAGCAACTTAGGTGACATACATTTGGGACATGTATTTGAAGATGGACCAAAGGAAAAAGGTGGTTTAAGGTATTGTATGAATAGCAATTCTTTATTGTTCATTCCGCTTTATGATATGAAAGAAAAGGGATATCGTTATTTATTAAACTAATAGCGCATTAATTGACAAAGGCTAACCCTAGTGATAAAATAAATGCGCAAGTAATTGAAACTTGCGCATATTTTTTTTGATATAATGGTATAGGAAGGCGTATTATGGATAATAGACCTATAGGATTTTTCGATTCAGGGTTAGGAGGCTTAACTTGCATACCTTTTTTGCATCGTGAATTGCCACAGGAAAAAATAGTGTATTATGGTGATACTGCAAGAACTCCATATGGATCTAAATCAATTGATAATATTAAAAGATTTTCAACTCAAATTGTGGAGTATTTAATGAGTCATGATGTTAAACTAATTGTGATTGCTTGTAACACTGTAAGTGCCACTTGTTTGGATTCTTTGAGAAAAAGCTTCCCTGAAGTACCAATAGTAGGAATAATCAATCCAATGGCTGAGTTTATATCTAAAGAGTGTGTTAAAGGAGATAACTATGGAGTTATCGGTACAAAAGTAACAATAAAAAGTGGTGTTTATGAGGAAAAAGTAAAGGGCTTTAATGATGGTATTAATATTAAATCTTTATCATGTCCAGCACTTGTTCCATTAATAGAAGAAGGAATAATCAAAAATAAAATAATGGATCTTACTATAAAGTATTATTTAGATGATTTTATTAAACAAAATCATATAAATAAGCTTGTTTTAGGATGTACCCATTACCCTATTATTGAAGAAAATTTATCAGTGATTTATCCTGATTTAAAACTTTTAAATCCTTCCGAGGAAGTAATAAAAAGGGTTAAGGATATTTTGGTTAAGGAGAACATGATTGCAGATGAGAATGACAAAGAGAATATTTGCTACGCAAGTGACCTTTCAGAAAATTTCTTAAATATGATTAACCTATTTTTTGATAAAGATAAGGTGGATACAAATATCATGAAATTTGATGACTAATTTTATAATAACTCTTTGGAGTAAAAAGATTTATGGAGGATATTAATAATGTTAACGCAATTTATCGAAAAGCTAAAAAAAGAAAATAAGAGGATCGTTTTTACTGAAGGACATGATCCGAGAATTCTTAAAGCAACTGAAAAGCTAGTTAAAGAAGGTGTAATTGAACCTATTCTAGTAGGAAATACTGTAGAAATAGAAAAAGTTGCTAAGGAAAATGGAATAAATATCAAAGGAGCAAAGCTTATTGATTCAACCACTTATCCAAAAATGGATGAAATGGTTGAGGAAATGGTATTATTAAGAAAAGGCAAGATGACTTATGACGAATGTGCAACGGCTCTTAAGAAGGGCAACTATTTTGGCACAATGCTAGTTAAAATGGGCGAAGCAGATGGACTTTTGGGAGGTGCTACATATTCTACCGCAGACACTGTCAGACCTGCGCTTCAATTAGTTAAAACAAAACCTGGAAATAAGTTAGTATCTTCTTGTTTTATATTAAATAAAAAGAAGACAGATGGTTCTTTTGAAAGATATGCTATGGGTGATTGTGCAATTAACATTGATCCTGCAGAAGACGACTTAGTGGAAATTGCAATTGAAACTGCAAAAACTGCAAAGGTATTTGAGATGGATCCCAAAGTAGCAATGCTATCTTACTCAACATTAGGATCAGGTAAAGGAGATTCAGTTGACAAGATGAGGAATGCTACAGCAAAAGCAAAAGAAGTAGCTATAGATATAGATATAGATGGTGAATTACAATTTGATGCAGCTTTTTCACCAGTAGTTGCAAAAACAAAATGCAAAGATTCAAAGGTTGCGGGTAAAGCTAATACATTTATTTTCCCAGACATAAATGCTGGTAATATAGGATATAAAATTGCCCAAAGGTTAGGTGGATTTGAAGCCATAGGCCCAGTTCTACAAGGATTAAATGCTCCTATTAATGATTTATCAAGGGGATGTAATGCTGAAGAAGTATATAAAATGGCAATAGTAACTGCGGCAATGGCATAAAAATAAGGGACAGCTCAATGAGCTGTCCCAGTTTTTATGTACGATGGGCATGTCATCAATAAAGAAAACTGGCCAAATTCAAAAGTGAAAGTACAAAAACCAACCGGTGCTAAGAGTGGAAATACCAAATTCGAAAGGGTTAGTAGGAAAGCGCGGAATTCCAACGGTAATGGATATAATCATCGAACAGGCAATAGCCAGGTGATAACACCTATAGTATAACCGCAATTTAGTAAATATAGCTATGGTCTTAGACCCGAGAGAAGAGCTAAAAAAGCAATAACTAAATTGCTAGAGTATTTCAACTAAGGTTATACATACGTAAATGACTCCGATATAGAATCCTTAATAGCCAAATGCTTAAAGGCGGGAGTAATGGTAAAGGGGAAATACGAAGATACGCATTAGGAACACCACAAGGTGAAAATTTATCTCCAATACTAAGCAACATAATGTAGGCGGTATGAGAGAGGCTACTTGTTAGCCCCTACTCGATTTTGCTTCATCGAGTATCTTAATACCTGCACTTGCGCCTATTCTATCAGCGCCTACTTTTATCATTTCCATTGTTTTTTCATAATCCCTAATGCCACCGGAAGCTTTAACCAAAAGTCTTTCGCCCACAGTTTTTTTCATTAGCTTAACGTCTTCTATAGTGGCACCTGCTGTGCTAAAGCCCGTTGAAGTTTTCACAAATCCAGCTCCGGCCTTTTCTGAAATTTGGCAAGCTTTAACCTTTTCTTCATCAGTTAGAAGGCATGTTTCTATTATGACTTTAACAATAGCATTGTAGTCTTTTGCAACACTAGTTATTGCAAAAATATCCTTTTCAACGTTTTCATAATCCTTATCTTTTAGAGCTCCAATATTTATTACCATGTCTATCTCTCTTGCACCATCTCTAAGTGCAGTTATTGTTTCGTAAGTTTTCGCAGCTATAGTCATTGCTCCCAATGGAAAACCTACGACAGCAGCAATTTTAATATTTGTATCTTTTAATAACTCATTAGCTTTAGCAACTCTATACGAGTTTACGCATACAGAATAGAAATCATATTTTATAGCATCTTTGCATAGCTTTGCAATATCATTTTCAGTCGCTTCGGGTTTCAAAAGAGTATGATCAAAGTATTTATTTAATGGTTTCATAACATGCCTCCTGGGTATATATTAATTAATTGAACACATTATATCATAATGAAAAAACTTTACAAGTTTGAGTATCTACATTATAATACACAAGGGGGTAGAGATGAGTTACGAAAAAAAACTAAGTTTAATAAAAAAATCAAGGTGGATTTCAATTATATTGGGAGCAATTATGCTTTCAGGAACGTTCTATAGCTTTGGAATAGTTATGGCTGTTTTGTTGGCTGTTTCTTTTTCTACAGCATTTTGGTTTATTATAAATAAATATTATGCCCAAACTATATTAGATTTTGTAAAGGATCGGGTTAATTCTATTATTAGCAATATTAATGATACTGATAGTATAGTAGAAGTTAATTCAATAAATTCATTCATGATAGCAAGGGTATATCTAATAAATAAGACTATCCAATCATCACTAATTAAAGAAGCAATAATAAAGAAAATTGGTGAAAAAATAAATTCTAAACATCTTAGAGCGGTTCAAATTGCTTTGATAAAAAGTAAAAGTGAATATAGAAATACAAAGGAAGAGTTTAATAAACAGCTTGTAAAAGAATTAATAAAAAAATCAGAAGACACAAAATAGGAAGAGCGAATGGATCTAATAATAGGTTTTATAGTATTTATAACTACTATGATATTATGTATATCTTTAAACATATCAACAATAGTGGCATTAATAGTAGGTTTTATAGCGTTTTTTTTAATAGGTAGATATAGAGGTTTTTCAAAAGAAGAACTCGGAGAATATGCCAAAACAGGGATTAAAAGTTCCCTTGTTGTGGCTGAGGTGCTAATATTAATAGGTTTTATAACAGCAATATGGAGGACTTCAGGCACAATTACTTTTTTTGTATATTATGGTATAAAGTTAATATCCCCTGAACTGTTCATATTAATAGCATTTCTATTATCAGCAGTGCTTGCTTATGCACTAGGGACGTCCTTTGGTGTGGCAGGTACAGTTGGAGTAATATTCATGTCTTTGGCTAGAAGTGGAAATGTTAATGAAATAATCACGGCTGGATCAGTTATGTCAGGGGTATTTTTTGGTGATAGGGGTTCTCCAGTATCATCAAGTGCCATATTAGTTGCAACCATAACTAAAACTGATTTAATAGATAATGTTAAACGAATGTTTCAATCTGCAATTTTACCTATTTTAGCATGTTTAATCATATATGGAGTATTAAGCTACAATAATCCTATACATAATGTAGACGAATCAATTATTGAGTTATTAAGCACAGAGTTTAAAATAACAATCTGGACAATAATTCCTGCAGTTTTTATGGTTATATTACCACTTCTTAGGGTAAATGTTATATATGCTTTATCTTCAAGTATAATAAGTGGTATAATAATCTCCATATTTGTACAAAATGAAAACATGTATGAATTAATTAATCATTGCATATTTGGCTATAGCTCTGATAATATAATTATAAATAACATATTAAATGGCGGAGGAATCCTTTCTATGTTGGAGGTTGTCATAATAGTAATGATATCTTCATCATATTCTGGTATATTTGATGGTACTAAGATGCTAGATGAATTGGAAAAAAGCATAGGGAAATTGGTTAAAAGGACAGGTAAATTTTTTTGCATGGTACTTATGTCGTTTTTTACATCTGGAGTTTTTTGTAATCAAACAATAGCAAGTATGATGTGTAATGATTTAATGAAAAATGTATATATTGATGAAAGAGGTAGTAAAGAAGAATTAGCAATTGATATAGAAAATTCGGCAATATTAATAGCATCAATAGTTCCGTGGAGCATTGCTTGCACTGTACCTCTTAGTTTTTTGGGCGTAGGATTTGAAGCTATCCCCTACAGTTTTTATCTTTATTTAGTTCCTATATTTTATGGATTGACAAAGAAATACTTTAGATATAAAATCTAGGGATGCTAATATTAAAGGAGGAAATATGGAAGTTGAATTAAAATATACTATTACTGATGATTTAATTGCTGATAGGATACTTAACGATCCTACTCTTAATAAAATTAAAGAGCCAGGTTCTGAAAATACTATTAACATGTATTCATTGTATTATGATACAATCGATTATGATTTATCTAAAGCAAAAATCGCCTTCAGAATGCGAAAAGAAAATGATAAAATTCAAGCTACAGTTAAATGGGATGGCAAAGTTGAAAATGGTAAACATGCTAGGGAAGAAATAAACTTGGCATTAAATGACACAACTTATATGAATAATCCTACTATTGAAATATTTAGCAAAAGCCCTGTGGAAGAAAAACTAGTAGAATCATCAAAAGGCAAGAGATTAATCCCAATTATGAAAATGGACTTTGTTAGAAATCAATTCAGAGTTGATGATGGGGAAATTATATGCGAGGTATCTGTTGACAAAGGACAAATAATTGTAGGCAAGGCAAAAACCCAAATATCTGAATTAGAAGTTGAATTATTTCTAGGCAAAGAGGAGAAATTAGTAAAATTAGGTGAAGAATTAGCGAAAAAATATAATTTAGTGCCGGAAAACCAAAGTAAATTTGAAAAAGGCATGGAATTAGTATAAAATAAACTTTACATAGACATATAATAAGTGTATAATACTTTAGAATTGCTGGTAAATTGCAGTTAAACAAGTATTTAAATAATAAAAGCGTATATTTTAGGAGGAATTTAATGAAAGCTACTTTTAAATCAAGAGAAGACAACAAAGTGAAGTTTACTATGGATTTTACAGCTGAGGAATTTGAGAACGCAGTTGTTGATGCATATAAGGAAAATAAGGATAAGTTTGAAATTGACGGCTTCAGAAAAGGTAAAGCACCAAGAAGTATTATTGAAAAACACCATGGTGATGATGTATTTTTTGAAGAAGCAGTTAATAGTATGTTCAGGGACGCATACCCTAAAGCGATAGCAGAACTAGAACTAGATGTAATAGATTCTCCAACTGCTGATTTTTCACCTATAGAAAAAGGCAAAGATTTAACAGTTACTATAGATGTACCAGTATATCCAAATGTGGATGTAAAGGACTACATTGGTGTGGAAATTGAAAAAATCGAACCTGAAGTAAAAGATGAAGATGTAGTTACAGAGTTAGCAGCTATTCAAAAGAAACAAGCAAGGATAGAAACTGTGGATAGAGAAGCTAAAGAAGGTGATACTGTGGTATTAGATTACTCTGGCTTTGTAGGTGACGAGCAGTTCCAAGGTGGAACAGCTGAAAACCAAGAATTGGTTATAGGCTCTGGGACTTTTATACCTGGTTTTGAAGAACAGTTATTAGGAGTTAAATCAGATGATAAAAAAGATATAGTTGTTACTTTCCCTGAAGAATATCAAGCAGCTGAATTGGCAGGAAAAGAAGCAGTATTCCATTGCTTAATTCATGAAGTAAAAGAGGAAATTTTACCAGAGTTAGATGATGACTTTGCAGCAGATATCAGTGAATTTGAGACATTCGATGAATACAAGAAGGATTTAGTTGAAAAAATGCAAGCTAAAGCCGAATTAGATGCAGAAGCTCAAATGAAAGACAAGACAATAGAAAAAGTTGTTGAATTAAACACAGTAACTGTACCACAAGTTATGGTAGAAGATGAAATTGACAGAATGCTTAAAGAACTTGACCAGCAGTTATCTTCCCAAGGTTTAAATCTTGATATGTATAAGCAGTTCTTAAACAAGACTGATAAAGATATGAGAGATGAGGTTGGGGAAGAAGCTAAAAGAAGAGTTCAAACAAGATTAATATTAATGTCAATAGCAGAACAAGAAAAGATTGAAATAGCAAAAGAAGAAATCGAAGAGGAAATCCAAAAAATTGCAGATACTTATCAGGCAGAAGTAGAAGATATTAAGAAAATGATAGGAACAGAAAACTTGGGACACTTTGAAAAGGATTTAAAATTAAAGAAATCTATAGATTTATTATATGATAAGGCGGTAATAAAATAGGAGGATATTATGGGTTTAATACCTTATGTAGTTGAACAAACTAGCTCTGGGGAACGTACTTACGATATTTATTCTAGACTTTTAAAGGATAGAATAGTATTCATTGACCAAGAAATTGATGAGCATTTGGCAAGTGTTGTAGTTGCAGAACTATTATTTTTAGAGTCAGAAGATCCTGAAAAGGATATCAGTGTTTATGTTAATAGTCCAGGAGGTTCAGTAACTGCTGGTTTAGCCATATATGATACTATGAGGTATATAAAGCCAGAGGTATCTACTATATGTGTTGGAATGGCGGCTAGTATGGGTGCCTTTCTTTTGGCCGCAGGGCAAAAAGGTAAAAGATATGCTCTTCCGAATGCAGAAGTGATGATACATCAACCTTTAGGTGGTGCACAAGGTCAGGCTGAAGACATAAAAATACATGCTGACTGGATAATAAAAACAAGAGAAAAATTAAATAGAATGTTAAGCGAAAATACAGGCAAGGATATTAGTATAATTGAAAAAGATACTGATAGAGACAATTTCATGTCAGCTGACGATGCCGAAGCGTATGGCTTAATAGATAAGGTAATTGAAAAGAGGTAATAATACATATGACTGATGAAAAAGACTTACAGGAACCTGTGTGTTCGTTTTGCGGCAAACCAAAATCACAAGTAAATAGAATGATAGTAGGTCCTGATGTATTTATATGTGATGAATGTATAGCCCTTTGTCAATCGATATTAGATGAAGAAGTGGAATCTCCACCAAAAAAGCATATATCGAGATTGCCAAAACCAGATGAGATTTTCGAGAAATTGTCCGATTATGTAATTGGCCAAGAGGGAGCAAAAAAAGATTTAGCAGTAGCTGTCTATAATCAATACAAGAGAATCAGGTATCAAGAAAAAAATAATACATCTCACAATAAGACTTCTAATATTGAAATACAAAAGAGTAACGTTTTAATGTTAGGTCCGACAGGCAGTGGAAAAACCTTATTAGCGCAAACCTTAGCTAAAATATTAGATGTGCCTTTTGCCATAGTAGATGCAACGTCTCTTACTGAAGCAGGTTATGTTGGTGAAGATGTGGAAAACATTTTATTAAGGCTTTATCAAGCTGCCGATGGCGATTTGAAAAGAGCAGAAAATGGCATAATTTATGTAGATGAGATTGATAAAATTGCTAGAAAATCAGAGAACATGTCAATAACTCGTGATGTAAGTGGTGAAGGCGTGCAACAAGCATTACTGAAGATAATAGAGGGAACTGTAGCCAATGTACCTCCTCAAGGAGGAAGGAAACACCCATTGCAAGAATTTATACATTTCGATACTAAAAATGTACTATTCGTATGCGGAGGGGCTTTTGCAGGACTTGATAAAATCATACAAAGGCGTATAGGAAATAAAGTTATAGGATTCAATTCTGAAATTAAACTTTCAGCAGAAGAAGAAAATTCTGTTATGTCTAAGATTGAACCAGAAGACTTACTTAAATATGGGATAATTCCTGAGCTTATTGGTAGGTTGCCTGTTACTGTAGTGCTGGATGAACTGGGTGAAAACATTTTGGTTAGAATTATGAAAGAACCAAAGAATGCAATAATAAAGCAATATCAAGCGCTTTTTGATTTAGATGATGTTGAGCTTGAGTTTGAAGAAGAGGCTATTCAAGCTATAGCGGAATTAGCGGTTCAAAGGAAAACTGGTGCCAGAGGATTAAGAGGAATAGTGGAAAAAGTTATGTCAGATATATCTTTTGAGATACCATCTAGAGATGATATAGCAAAATGTATAATAACTAAAGAAACTGTTAATAATGGCAACGAACCAAAACTTGTGTTAAAGTAAATCAAGCAAATATCAATAAATGAAGCGGCATGAGTCTTTAGGACATAGTGTCGTTTTATAATAATATTTGAGAGGGGGATATAAAATGGACGAAACGAACAAAAATGTAAATTTGCCGTTTATTCCGCTAATCGGGCAGACTTTTTTCCCGGGAACTACAGTAAGTTTCGACATTGGAAGAGAAAAATCATTAAATGCGATAAATATGGCCGCAAATGATAGTAAAACTTTAGTAGTAGCGACGCAGATTGATGATAAGATTAATGATCCAGATATAGACGACTGTTATAAAGTCGGAGTATTGATAAAAATCAAGCAAATTGTAAAAAAATCAAGCGAATATGTGAGAGTTTTAGCTAGTTGTGAGAACAGAGTAGATGTTACTAATATTCGTATTGAAGAAAATACTTTTATTTGTGACTGCAACATGAAAGCGGATTTGTTGCTAAAAGATGAAAACGAAATAAAAGCTTTAGTTCGAATTGCTAAAAAAAGTTTCACGAAACATATAGACTTAGTTGGTAATAATGACAATTCAATCAAAGAATTAATCGATAAAATAGAAGACGTTAGCTTGTTATGTAATACGATGGCAGGTGAAATTAAAGTTGCCTATGAGTCAAAACAAGAGCTTTTAGAAGAGGATATAGTTGACAAAAGACTAGAAAGGGTAATACAATTCCTAAACGATGAAAATCAAATCCTAATGCTTGAAAAAAGAATATCTGCAAAAGTTATGGGAAACTTGAATCAAAGTCAGCGAGAATATTTTCTTAAGGAACAAATAAGAGTTATAAAAGATGAGTTGGGCGAAAACGAAGATGCAGAAGATGAGGCTAATAAATGGTTAGAAAAACTTGATGGGTTGGATATCCCAGAAAAAGTTTCAGAAAAAATTAAAAAAGAGATTTCCAAGTTCACGAAAATGCATCAATCGAGCCCGGAATCCAATGTTAGCAGAACATACATAGAAACTATATTAAGTTTACCTTGGAATTCATCAAATAAGATTAATAGCAATATTAAAAAGGCAGAAAAGATATTAAATGAGGATCATTATGGTTTGGAAAAAGTCAAGGAAAGAATACTAGAGTACTTGGCGGTAATTCATTTATCTAAAAAAATCAAAGGGCCGATTATATGCTTAGTTGGACCTCCAGGAGTAGGGAAAACATCCATAGCTAAATCTATTGCTAGGGCTACAAATCGTGAATTTGCTAGGATGTCTTTAGGTGGAATTAGAGATGAAGCAGAAATAAGAGGTCACAGAAGAACATATATTGGAGCGATTCCAGGCAGAGTTATTAATAATATTAAGGAAGTAGGTAGCAATAATCCATTGTTTTTATTTGATGAGGTGGATAAAGTTGGTGCTGATTTTAAGGGTGACCCTGCTTCAGCTTTACTAGAAGTACTTGATCCTGAGCAGAATAAAACATTTGTTGATAATTATTTGGAAATTCCATTTGATTTATCCCAGGTGATGTTTATAACTACTGCTAATACTACAGAAACTATTCCTAGACCATTACTTGACAGAATGGAAGTTATTGAAATATCTGGGTATATTGAGGATGAAAAAGTAAAAATTGCAGAAAATTATCTAATACCTAAAAAACTTTCAGAGCATGGGATAAAAAAGAATAGGCTAATGTTTTCTGAGCAGGCATTGAGGGAACTTATAAATAATTACACTAGAGAATCAGGTGTAAGGAATTTAGAGCGTGAGGTAGCAAACATTTGTAGAAAAGTTGCAAAGCAAATAGTTTCAGAAGGAAAGAAAACTAATCATATAACTGCGAGAAGTCTTGAAGGGTATTTGGGTAAAAAGAAATTCCGTCCTGAAATGATAGAAGGAGAAAGTAAAGTTGGTGTAAGTACTGGCATGGCTTGGACTAGAGTTGGTGGAACTATTTTATTCATTGAAGCATTGAAAGTTCCTGGCACTGGTAACGTAGTGCTTACTGGGCAGATGGGTGATATAATGAAAGAATCTGCTCAAGCAGGGATTAGCTATATTAGATTTATAGCAGGTGAATATGCATTGGCAGAAAACATATTCAAGGAATCTGATTTGCATATACATATACCTGAGGGTGCGACACCTAAGGATGGACCTTCGGCAGGAGTTACTATGTGCACTGCTATATTATCAGCTTTTACATGTTTACCAGTAAGAAATGATTTGGCTATGACAGGCGAAATAACTCTTAGAGGAAAAGTTCTTCCAGTGGGAGGGATAAAAGAAAAAGTATTAGCTGCTCATAGAGCAGGTATAAAGAAAATATTAATACCTAAGGATAATGAAGTTGATTTAGAAGAGATTCCCAAAGTTGTAAGAAGGCAAGTTGAATTTGTATTAATTGATGAAGCTAAAGAAGCATTTCAAGAGGCGATAATAAGATAGGTGTATAAGATGAGAATAATAAAATCTGATCTGGAAAAAATTGCAGTTCACCCCAACCAATACCCTTTAAACGACAAGCCGGAAATAGCTTTTGCGGGTCGTTCTAATGTTGGGAAATCATCATTACTTAACTTGTTAACTAATAGGAAAAGATTAGCAAGAGTAAGCGGAAATCCAGGCAAGACAAGAACTATAAATTTTTATTTAATCAATGATGAATTTAGAATTGTCGATTTGCCAGGTTATGGTTATGCTAAAGCTAGCAGGTCATTGACAGAAACATGGGGTGAAATGGTAGAAAATTATCTTGGAGATAGGAATAATCTTCTAAAAGTTATTCAGCTTGTTGATGTTAGGCATAAGCCTTCTGAAAAAGATGTTCAAATGTACGAATATATTAAACACTATGGATTGGACGGTATTGTCGTAGCAACCAAAGCAGATAAGGTTTCTAAAAATGAGCTTAATAAAAATATTAGTGTTATTAAAAAAACACTAAATCTTAAAGTTGATGATATGGTGATACCTGTATCATCTCTCAAAAGAACTGGCCAAGAAAAAATAATCGATGTTATGGCAGGATTATTGGAGGATTGCGATGGGATTGATAAAGAATAGAATATTAGCAATAATACCGTTTTTAAAGAATCCTAATGTTAGTATATTTAAGAAAATACTAGTCTTATTAGCTGCGGTTTATTTTATTATACCCATAGATTTAATACCATTTGTTATATTTCCCATAGGAATGTTAGATGATTTATTCCTATGGGCTTTTATACTTATAGGATTTGGTGATGAGTTAGATGAAAGTTTAGAAAAAACTTCTAATAAAAAATACACAAGAAAAAATTTTCGTGGTAAAACTGTTGTTGAAGGTGTAAAATATAAAGTACATAAGGAAAAAGACGAAGAAGACGAAGATAATTAAGATAAGGAGAGTTTAGGTGACAGAAGCAATGGGCAAGAAATCCACAATAGGTAAAGTTTTATTTACACAAGATGAAATCTGGAAAAGATCAAAAGAAATAGCCAAAGAAATAAACAAGGACTTTGAAGGCGAAAAAGTTGTTTTAATAGGCACACTAAGAGGTGCTATACTTTGGATGAGCGATATAATGAAAAATATGAATCTCGAAACTGAAATTGATTTCATTGTAGCTAGTAGCTATGGTTCAGGAACTACAAGTACAGGTTTAGTAAAGATTTCCAAGGATATAGAAACTGATATATATAATAAAAATGTAATAATAGTTGAAGATATTATAGACACTGGAACTACCTTAGTTAGACTTATTGAAAGGCTGAAAGACAGAAATCCTAAATGTATAAAAGTTTGTACTATGTTGGACAAACCCAGCGGAAGAAAGGTTGACTTTGCTGCAGATTATACTGGATTTAAAGTTGAAGATTTATTTATTATTGGTTATGGTCTCGATTTTGATCAAAAATATAGAGATTTACCATATATTAGTTATTTAGAGGGTTAGATTAATGGAGTTTAAAGTAGATTATCATATTCATACTTGCTTTTCGGATGGAAAACTTACACCTGCAAAAATAGTAAAAAAGTTTAAAGATGAAGAGTACGATATTATAGCAATAACAGATCATGATGGAATAGATGGATTAAATGAAGCAAAAATAGCAGGTGAAACAATAGAGTTAAAAGTTGTTCCAGGAGTAGAGCTTTCTGCATTGATATATAATGAAATATCAATCCACATACTCGGTTACAATATAGATGTTAACGAAATAAATTTAAAAGATTCAATGTTAGCCTTAAAAAGTTGGAGAGAAGACAGAAACTTAAAGTTAATCGATATACTTAATTCAAAAGGTTATAAAATAACTTTACAGGAGATATATAATAAAAAAGGCAATACCTATGTAGGGAAACCTGATATTGCAAGAATGCTAGTTGAAAAAGGTTATATATCTGGGGTTAAACAAGCTTTTGAAAAAGAAAATGGAATTTTTGAAGTACCAGAAATAAAAGAATTAAAAAAGAAAAAGTTAGATAGCAGTAAGGCTATAGAAATAATAAAAAACGCTAAAGGCACACCTGTATTAGCTCATCCAATGAAGATTAAAGGATTAGGTGATATAAGTAGTGAAAAATTTTTTATGAATCTTGATAAATTAGTACGTGAATTAAAAAAACAAGGATTAAAAGGGATGGAATGTTTTCACCCATCCGCAAAGGAAGATGATGAGAAAAAATTATTATCGATTGCTGAGAAATATCATCTTCATATAACTAAAGGATCGGATTTTCATGGAGATAATAATTAAATAGGAGATATAAGTATGGTTGAATTTTCGAAAAACGTAGTAGCTGCAGCAGTAAGAAGTGAAGAAGACTTGCAGTTAGCGATAGAGTCCAAAGTAGAAGTTATTTTTTTGCTTAAGTCTGATATATTAACACTAAAAAGCAAAATTGAAAGAATACATAATTCTGGTAAAAAAATATGTTTACATGTGGATTTCATGGAGGGGATAGGAAAAGATAGGTCTGGAATTAATTTTATTAAAAACCTGGGAACCGATTACATGTCTAGTACTAGGACAAATCTTATTAGAATGGGAAAGGATTGCGGTATAGTTACTATCCAAAGATTCTTTATAATAGATTCTCATTCAGTTTCCACTGCGGTTGATACAGTTAAGCAAAGCAAGCCAGATGTGGTTGAAGTAATGCCTGGTGTTGTAACTAAAAAGCTAAAAGAAATAAGTTCTTTGGTGAACTTACCAGTAATTGTCGGCGGGCTTGTAGAAACAAAAGCGGAAATAATGGAAGCAATAGAAACTGGCGCAAAGCTTGTTTCCACAGGAAATAGAGATTTATGGAACGTATCAATTAATATTTAGCAAATGGAGGGAATACTATGAAAATTAAATTTTGCGGCGCATCTTCTGGTGTTACAGGTTCATGTCACTTAATTACCACGGAAAAACACAAAATTTTACTTGACTGTGGCCAATTTCAAGGCGGAAAAGCACAAAATGCTTTAAATTATGAGCCTTTTCAATTTGACCCAAAAGAAATAGAATGCGTTATACTAAGTCATGCGCATATTGATCATTGTGGAAGGCTTCCTTTGCTTGTAAAGAGAGGGTTTAAAGGTAGTATATACTGTACAGATGCAACTGCTGATTTAATTGATGTAATGTTAAAAGATAGTGCATATATTCATGAAAAAGATGCTGAATGGGCAAGCAAAAGGGCAGAACGATCAGGGAAACCTGCAGTTGAGCCTCTTTATACTGTTGATGATGCTATGGAAGCTTTAAAATATGTTCAACCAATATTATATGATCAGTTGATAGAAATAAATGATGAAATGAGAGTTGTATTTAATGATGCAGGTCATATATTAGGTTCTGCTATTACCGAGCTTTGGGTAAGCGATGAAGGTAAAGATACAAAAATAGTTTTTTCTGGTGATTTGGGAGTTATGGATAGACCTATATTACGTAATCCAACTAAAATTAAAAAAGCAGATTATGTAATTATGGAGTCTACTTATGGAAATAGACTTCATCCAGAAAATTCTACTAGTTTAGGGGAGCTTTTGAGTGTTATTCTAAAAACTGTAAAAAGAGGTGGAACTGTAGTTATCCCTTCCTTTGCGGTTGGAAGAACGCAAGAATTAATATATCAACTTGATAGATTTTATGATGAAAACAAAGAGGTAGCAAAGCAACTTGAAAATGTTAAGGTTTATATTGATAGTCCAATGGCTACTACCGCCACAGAAGTTTTTAAGAAAAATGCACAAGTTTTTGATGAAAAAGCCAAAAACTATATTTTAAAAGGTGACAATCCCTTGGATTTTAAAAATTTATATTTTACTAGATCTACAGATGATTCGAGAATGTTAAATTTTGATAACTCACCTAAAATAATCATTTCAGCAAGTGGTATGTGCGAAGCTGGAAGAATTAGACATCATTTAAAACATAATTTATGGAATAAAAATTCAAGCATTGTCTTTGTGGGTTATCAAGCAGAAGGAACTTTAGGAAGAAGGTTAGTTGAAGGAATAAAAGAAGTTACTTTATTTGGTGAAGAAATACAAGTGAATGCTGAAATACATAACCTTGAAGGTTTCTCAGGACATGCAGATAGAAATGGTTTGGTAGAATGGCTTTCAGCCTTTGAAGTTAACCCTAAAAAAGTTTTTTTGGTGCATGGTGAAATGCAGCCTAAAAGAGAATTTGCAGAATATGTAAAAGAAAATCTAGGTATTGAACCTGTTGTAGTAGAAGGGGTTTCTGAATTTGAACTTGACGGTGAAGTTGTACTTAATGAGGCATTAGGTATTTCCGAAGGGCTAGACGATCAAGATTTACAGAACTTGAGAAATAAAATATCAAATATAAGTTCAAATATTGATGCTGTTCTTTATAATGCTAAATTAGTAACGGGAAGTGATATCCCTGTAGAAAAGCTTATTAGGATTAATAATGTTGTTCAGGAGCTAGAAAAAGCTTCGATTAATTTAGGTGCCACTATAACAGAAGAAGACAGGAGCTTTGAGGAACTTAATAAACTTAAGGAAGAGGGTTTATTATAAATGAACAAAGTTATAATAATTGGTATTGCTGGAGGCACGGGATCTGGTAAATCAACTTTGATTAATGCTATAAAAGCAGAATTCTGTGATGAAATTACTATTCTAAGTCATGATTACTATTATAAAGCACATAATGAACTTACCTTTGAAGAAAGAAAGCGTTTAAATTATGATCATCCAAATAGTTTTGACACAGATTTAATGATTAAACATGTTAAAGCTTTGAAAAAGGGTAAGCAAATAAACAGACCAGTTTATGATTTTACTATTCATAATAGATTAGATGAAACTGAAGAATTAAAACCATCTAAAGTTATTATAGTAGAAGGTATATTGATATTTGAGAATAAAGAGCTACGTGATTTATTTGATATTAAAGCTTTTATAGACACTGATGCCGATGTTCGAATTTTAAGAAGAATTGTAAGAGATGTAAAAGAAAGAGGGAGAACTTTGGATTCTGTTGTTGAACAATATTTAACTACAGTAAAACTTATGCATGAACAGTTTGTTGAACCAAGTAAAAAAAATGCTGATATAATAATCCCAGAAGGTGGTTTTAACAAAGTAGCTATCGATATGCTTAATCAAAGAATCTATGCTCTTTTGCATGGTGAAAAGGATGAATAACAAAGTAGTTACTATAATATTAACTGTATTGGCAGCTCTGGCTTGGGGATTATCCTTTTTCTTCACAATAGTTGCACTTAAGTACTTTGATCCAATATCTTTGTTGGGTTTGAGATGGGGGATAGCAGGCCTTTTATTTGCAATATTCTATTTTGTTGGTTTTATTAAATGTGATTTTAAAGGTAAGAATATAAAGCCCTTAATAGCTGCTGGCTTATTACAACCATGCTTATATTCAATATTTGAAACTACAGGTATTGGTATGACATCCACATCAGAGTCAGCTATTATAATTGCAATGATACCAATATTTACACTTATTGTAAGTGTAATAATCTATAAAAAAAGGTTAAGTAAACTTTCAATATTCGCAGTTGTAATTGCATTTTCCGGTATTGTGGTATGTACTTATTTTTCCCCAGAATTCACTGCTACTGGGAAACTGCTTGGATATTTAGTTTTATTTGGAGCAGTTATATGTAGTGCATTTTATACCCATTCAATAAACAATGCAGGCAAATCTTTTACATCTACTGAAATAACTTTGGTTATATCTATATCAGGTGGCGTTTTTTTCACAATACTTAACTTTATATTTGGAGATGGTTTTAATACATATGTTGTATTTATAAACGAAAGTGACTCTATGTTTAGTGTCATATTTTTAGGAATTGCGTGCTCTTTTCTTTGTTATCTTGCATTTAATAACATACTTACTAAATTCTCACCGGTTGTTGTGACGAATGTATTTATTAATGGGGTTACTTTGATAGGAATAATTTCAGGTGTTGTTCTAGCAGGAGACCCCTTTGGATTATTTATAGTAATAGGTGCTGGTATGACTATGACTGGAATAACATTAACTACATTAACTAACAATAAAAAAAATAAGAACTAGCTAGTAGTTCTTTTTTAATTACAAAAAAATGCTTAAATATTACATTTTGATATCTTTTTTCTGAAATACTATTTACTATTTTGTTACTTTATAGCAAAATGATAGTATTATATAAGGAGGAAGATATGGGAGAATATCAGTATAGAAGTAATGAAAAATATTTATTACCAACGGCGGTTTATCATCAATGTATATGGATGATAAGAGACATGGAAAGGATGGAAAAGAGGGTTTCATTTTTAAATGATGAACTATTAATTAGTAATCTTAATATTAGAAATGGAATGTCTGTAAGCGAAAATTTGATTACCCTTGAAAACAGAAAAAAAGAAATTAAAATAACAGAAGATAGGTTGGAGGGCATTTACTATGCATTAGATTTAATACCTGAAGAATACATAAATCCTTTATTGGATAACATAATAAATCACATAAAATACAATGACTATGCTCATGAAAATACGTGGAAAAAGTGGAAACAAAGATTAATATACCATATAGCATGCAACTTGAAATTATATTAAGAATGTGCTGTAAGTAAACTATAAATAATATAATATATCAGTAATTTGGAGGAAGATATGAAAAAGATATTTCTGACAGTATTGCTGATATTTTTTATTGGAATAATACCATTAAACCTATCAGTGGAAGAAGAAAATAAAATAGAAAAACAAGAAAAAAAAGAAAATATTGAATATACAGAGGATATTGAATTAATGGATGGTGATGAATCATTTCCCATTGATAAAAATAGTACCTTAGCAAAAACGGGTCATGAATTAATCGAAATGGTTAATGAATTTACAGCGGAAATAACTAATAAATCATATAAGACTATAAAAGGTGATGAAGGCTATGGATACTTAAGTGATTCCCTTGTTGAAAAATTAAAAAAATTAGATGATGCGAAAAAAACCTATAAAAAGTATGTTAGTAATGAATTGATAAAAATAATAAAGCATGGACCATATACTTCTATATGTTTTGAAAATGAAAATAATGCAACTTCTTTTACATCAGTGATTGAAGGTTATACCCATGGATTAGGCAAAGATGTACAGGAAACAAGGAACATACTTATTATTCTTGATTTGATAAAGGTGGATGAAAAATGGGTTATAGACAATATTATATTTCAATAATTCTGATAGTAATATATGGACTGATATCATGTGTATATGCATTTGATTCAGATGATGGTTATACAATTGGTAATATTAAACCGATAATTGAAGATGTAAGCATAATGGGAAAACCAGAAATTATAATCAAAGAAACAGAAGAAGATATGGTCTTAGTTTCAGTTGATTGTGTAAATATCAGAGATCACTTTAAAGCAAGGGCAACTATTCATAACAGAACAGCTGAATATTACTTATCAAACGTATATAACAAAAAAATCTTTATAGATGGCAAATTAACTAATAATAGCAGTGCAATAATAAATCGAAATAAACATGATGTTTATGTAAAGGTGATAATGAGGTATAAAACTTCTAATTTAAACATTAAAAAAGGTTGGCCAGAATACTATTATTTATCTCTAAGTAATTCAATTGAATATGATGGAGGTGATGAAAATGAACCTATATCGGTAGCGTATATAAAGGGTCAAGTATTACATGCTACTGAATGGGATAGAAAAAGGGATATTTATAATGAAGAGATGGGTTACGGAAAGATAAATAATAGTATTATATATGAAAATTATAAAAGTTTAAAAATGGGGAGATATAATAATGTTTTTTGGCCTGGAGAAATGTTTGTGCTCAAGTGTGGAACAAGGGGAGTTAGTAAAGAGAAAATTAAAGTTAAAATAAAAAATACAGATTATCAAAAGTATATATATCATAAGGGAGATGGACTTTATGAAGGGTATATTTTTGAAGGAAGTATGTTTAAAAAATGGTATAGCACCGATGCAATAAGATTAGAATTTATCTTTGAAGTAGGAAAACTAAAAGATGAAGTATACGTTATAGTAGATGGAGCTGATAATTACTATAAGCTACATAGAATTGATTAAAGAGGTCAGTATGGTAAAGAGGAAAAAATATTTAGGTTTATTTTTAATAATCGTTTCTATATTACTCTTTGTATTTTGGGAAGCAAGGGGCAGAACGTTAATTACTACTGAAGAAATGTTGATTCTAAATGAAAATATTGAAGAACAGCAGGTCATAAATGAAAACATGTTTGATGTAAGAAATGTAGTTTGGGCTTCAAATGAAGCCCTAAAACCTGATGATATTTCTGAAATATTAGGTAAAGTGGCAACCCAGTTTGTTCATAAAGAGGCTCCCTTATTCTTGGAGTACTTTGAGAAAACAGCTTTAATTCCAAATGAGAATAGAAGCGAGTATATTATGGCAATACCTAACGACTGGTTATTATCTTATCCCCAAAGTTTAAGAAGGGGAGATACTGCATATCTTTATTGTAATGGAAAATTAATAATTAAAAGTGTGGTGGCTCACACAAAAGATTGTAGTAATAAAGAAGTTGTTTCTGAAGATGCAAATCGGCTTGAAGGTTCTTCTAATATTAGTTTAGTAGAAGTGATTTTAAACAAATCTCAAGCAGCTAAATTGGCCAAAATAGCCAATGAAGGCAATCGTTTTGTGATTATGTATAATTAAGGAGTATTATGTGTAATATAATTTCATTCTTTGGTGGAGATACGCAGGTTGGAACAACAATGGTATCACAATCTGTGGCGACATGCCTAAGTAAAAATAAAAAGAAAGTTTTACTTATGCTATGCAGTGGCAATTATGGTGATGATTATTTGAACTTCAGCGCGGATCATTCTTTAGATGATATAAAAGTAAATTTATCATCAAATAATATTTGCAAGGAAGATGTAGATGGAATATTAATAAATCAAGGTGATATTAAGGTTTTGCCTGGAGTTAAAGATATTACAAGGGTTAAATATTATAAAGAGGATGATGTTGGTAAAATCACTTCTGTAATAAAAGGAGATTACGATTACATAATTATTGATGCTGGATCAAATGTTAATTATGGAATAAATATTTCTTCATTATTAGAAGCCGATAAGGTATATTTTATTGTTACTCAACAGGAAAAAAGCATTAGAAGGTTTATCAATACTTATTATAAAGTTTTATATCCACTGAATATTATGGGAAAAGTTATAAATAATAAATATAAAGAAGAATATGGGAACAATAGCCTTTTAGAATTAGAAGAGGTTATTGGAAGGGGTGACTTTATAAACATTAACTACACTTCAGATAGTTGGATTGCTGAAATCAAGCACTCAACATTACTAAATGATGGTAAATATAAAAGTGGTATTATGGAAATCATCGGTGATATAACAGGGGATTATTTCAAGAAAAATAGATTTTCATTATTTAATAGGTAGCTATATGAATGAGTTTTATATAGATAGATTAATAAATAAAAATGATAAAGGTATAGCTGCATATGGGGAGAAAAACATTGAATTCCAAGAGATTTGTAAAATTGTTAAGTTTGAATTAGACGAAGATTGGAACAGAACAAAGGAACAGTTCAAAATAAGTAAATTGGAAAGAGAAAAACGTGCAATAATAGGCTATGAGAAAGAAACTGAATACTACAAGGAAAAGATACAAGAAATAATTAGAATTAAAAATCTTAATAATAGCTGGTATCCTATTTGGTACGTGAATTTATATGATGCGATTTTTAATGAGTTATTTGGATTAGCAGGTTTAGCACCATGGGCATATAATACGATTTCCATATACGAGAATTCATCATCTGCTAAGGTTATAGGTGACAGAATTTACTGTCTGATTGATGGCAAAACTGTTTTGCAACCTCAAAAAATTAACTATAAGCGCAGAAAACAACTGATGAGAGCATTATTGCTAGAATCACCCTTTGAAGACACTAATAAGGGATTTCACGAGGTTTATTTGCACAATGGTATAAGAATAACTATATACTCGGGTCAGAAAACAAAAGAGGGAGAAGAGATAATTGTTCTTAGAAAATATGTTATTAGAAACATGGATTTTAATGAATTGGTAAGGCTTAATACAATACCAAAGGAAGCTGTAAGAATATTTGAATGGATGATCAAAATAGGTTTTAACGTTATTTTTGCAGGCCCTGTAAGATCGGGCAAAACTACGTTTATGCAAAATTGGCAGATGCATGAAGATAAAAACTTGGAAGGTTTAGTCCTTGCGACAGACCCTGAAACTCCGTGGCATAAACTTATGCCAGAATACCCTATTATGCAACTAATAGCGGATGGTGATGAATTGGAAACAATTACCAAATCAATTTTAAGAGGAGATAATGATTACGTATTACTGGAAGAAATGAGAGATGCTGTCGCATATAACTTGGCATTGGAGATAACATCCATTGGTACAAAAAGATGTAAAGCAACAATTCACGATAATAATGCATATAATATACCATATAAAATGGCTTCTAAAATTAGAGCAAAATATGGAGGCAATATGAGAGATATAATAGGTCAGATTTTTATGAACTTTGATATAGTGATTGAGCTTAATCAAAGGAATGATAATAGATCGTTTAAGAGGATGTTATCTATAAAAGAGTACTATTATGATGAAATTAATGATATGGCAGTTATAAATACCATATGTGAATATGACGAGGCACTTAATAAATGGCGTTGGAATAAAAAAATATATAATAAGGTGAGATCGAATGAAAGATATATAGAAGAGTTACAGATGGAATTGTCTAAGCTTAATGGGGAAAGGCCGCTAGAAAAAAGCGTTTTGGCACCAGGTTATTATAGGAGTAGTGAAGATTAATATGAATATGTTGATTATAGGGTTATTGATTTTGGGAATATATTTGGTGTTTTATGATGAGTTTTATTTGATATATCGAGTATGCTTTAAAAATACAAAAGCCTTTTATAGATACGAAAAAGCTTTTGAAAAAGAAATAAATAATAGCAATAATCTAGCAAGGTTAATTAGGTCAACTTTGGGATTGGATATTAGCGGTGCCGTACAAATGTTTATGTTTGTATCAGTTATATTTGCTACTTTGTCATATTTGGTTTTATCGAGCAAGTTTACTGCGAGTTTTTCTTTAATTATTTCATTGATTGCATTTCTAATACCTTATTTAATATTAAGGATTAAACTCAGGCTTAGTAGACTAAAAAATGCCAATGAAGGGGATATTGTTATAAGGGAACTTATAAATGCATATAATTTAACTGGGAAAAACATGAGAGCAACAATTGAATATTTGGCTATCAATATGAAAAATGCTAAGAATATGAAAGGTGTAATGCTTAATTTATCGAAAAAGATAAATAATGTATCAGATGAGGAAGATATTAAAAGAAACATAATGGATTTCAGATATCAAGTGAATACTTCATGGGCAGATATCATAGGGATGAATATATTCTTTTCGATTATTAAAGGTATAGATGTATCAGCGCCTTTATTGGATTTGTCAAAAGCGATAGATAATAGTAAGGTCAATAAAGAAAGAATAAAAAGAGAGTCAAATGAAGGTAATCTTATGATTCTACTAGTGGCTCCAATATGCTATCTATTGACAGTGGTTGCTGCATTGTTGTTCTTTAAATTTAAACTAGTAAAATTTTTAGAGTATCAATTTTTAACAGAAGCGGGGGTCAAGTGGTTTTTAATTGTAACTTTTACGTATATTGTTGGATTAATAGCAAAGTCATTTATTAATGATAATAAATTGGATATATAGGAGAATATATGAATAGGGTTTTTGAGATCACATTAATACTAGGTATATTAATATACTTCTTTCCAATAGATTTAGGTAAAAGTATTACTTTCAAAGGTAAAATATATCGTTTAAATAATAATAATACTATAAAAAATATTGGTAAAAAAATTAGCAAAAGTAAATTAAATAAAGACTTAATAAGTAGTAGCATATGTTTGAAAAATTTATCTATATTAATGAATGAAGAAGCTATGACAACTGATTATGTGCTAGAAGTGCTAATTGATAATGCCAAGGAACTAAAACCATATTTTGTTAAATGTCTTATGATGTATAGACTGGGGAATAGGGACCAAGCTTTTAATTATTTAAATACGGCCATAACTAATAAAGAAATGGAAGAATTTGTTGGATTATTAAAGAAATTAGATGAAACAAATGGTTATAAATTGGTAAAGCAAATAGATTCTTTTAATCATTGCTTAATTGAAGAGCGTAGTACGTATAAAAGAAAAATAGGGGATAGATATAATTTGATTTATACAACATTAATAACAATTAATATATTTGCGTTAATAATAAATTTTGCAATTGTGGTAGTTTTTATGGATGCATTAAATATGCTAAATATGATATGGTGAGGTGAATATGAAAAACTTAATAATAATTATAGGTACGATAATACTGGGAACCACTATAGTTAGTACTTTGATTTTAGGTGATAACGAAGATTCCTTGAAGGGTGCGGCTGAAAATGTGGTAAAAAATGGGATAAGTTCCATAGAAAAAATATATGAGGATTGAATATGAAGAACTTAATAATAATTATAGGAACAATTATATTAGGCTGTTATATATTCCAATTAATTATGGGAGAAAATGAAGGTAGCTTAATTAACGAGTCCAAAGATTTTATGGTAAATGCAGTTAAAGAATATGTGGAGTGAATATGAAAAATTTAATTACAACAATTGCAAGTGTGATGATAATGATGGTATTTTTGTTACAATTTATAAACAATCAAGTCCTACATAATAAAATTATGAATATTGATAGATCTGTAAATTGCTTTAAAGAAATAGCAAAACAAGAAGGGAGATTATCGGATATAAGGGAAGAAGAATTAAAAACCATGATAAGTAAATATGTGGATTGTGATGAATCTGAAATAGCCGTAATGGCGGATGATAAAGTAAGGGGGAGAGGCGAAATAATAAACTTAAAAGTTGAAATACCATTAAAGAATTTAATTGCAGCTAACGAAGTATTCGGCATAGATGATGATTCGAATTCTGGTATTTATTGCTGTAATTTATATACAACGAGTGAGTATGTGGCAAGATGAAAAACTTAGTTATATTAATTGCAATAATATCATTTGGATCAATACTTATGACCTATCAAATTGATTTTGATAAAATGGCTCAAGAAAAACAGAGATTGAAATTTGCAGCAGATGAGGCGTTGGCATCGGCATCGCTAAGTATTGACCTATGGGAATATGCAAATGGTTATTTAATATACGATGATACTAAAGTCAAGAACAAAGTAAAAGAAATGATGAATAAAAACTTTGATAAAAAAAATTTCACATATAAATTAATCATTTCTGATGAAAAAGGTACAAATCGTAATTATGGAGATGGAAAACAGGATATAATCGATAATTTATCGCCATATTTATTATTAAAAATAAATATAGGTAAACCTAACTTTAGGTGTATAAAGTGTTATGAAGACATATATGTTGTGTCCGCGTACGAAAATCAAGGGTTCTAGGCAATTTTTATGGGCTTAGAACCCATTTTTTTTATGGAAAAGCTTTATTAATATTCACATTAGTGATAAAATAATAATACATTATTGGTAAATTAGATTTTAAGTGGAGTATTGAATGAAAATAAAAGTATACGTTGATTCTTCAGTTTGTAGAGATTGTAAGATGTGTGTTAGATATTGCAAACTTAGAGCTATATCATCAGGGCCAAACGGTGCGGTAATAGACCAAAATAAATGTAATGGATGTAAGCTTTGTATGATGGCTTGCGCATTTGGAGCTATAAAAACGGAAGAGGTAGAAGATGACTTTTAAAGAAGAAACCATTAAGAGTGAGATGATATATGAAGGTAATATATTAAATCTTAGAAAAGATACTGTAAGAGTCAAAAATGGTATTTCGTTTCGTGAAATAGTAGAACATAATGGTGGAGCTGTTGTGGTAGCGATTACAGATAATAATAAAATATTGATGGTAAGCCAATTCAGAAAGCCATTTGACAAAGATGTTTTTGAATTGCCGGCAGGTAAGTTAGATGGTGAAGAGAACCCAAAGGATGCAGCTTTGAGGGAGCTCAAAGAAGAAACAGGATATACGGCTAAAAATATACAATTACTAACAAGTCTTTATCCAAGTGTAGGTTATACAAATGAGATTCTCTATATATATCTTTGCACTGATTTGGAGCCAGGAGAAACTGATTTTGATGATAATGAAGCTATTGATATATATGAATATGATTTAGAACTTTTAGTAGGAATGGTCTTGGCTGGTAAAATTCATGACGGAAAAACTATCGCAGGCATATTGATAGCAAATGAGACAATTAAAAAGGAGTAATATGACATGAAAGATTTTCTGGAATATATTGAAAAAGTTGAAAAAAAGGCAGAAAATACAATATTGGCATATAAAAGAGATATAGGTGCTTTCGAAGATTTTTTATTGGAGAGGGGTGTTCCTAATCTTTTGACTTGTAGTAATAGTGATGCTATTGCTTATGTTTTATATCTTAAAAACGAAAACAAATCAAAAGCTACAATTAATAGAAAGATATCGTCAATAAGGGCATATTATGTGAGTAAAGTTAAAAATAATGAATTAGAAGTAAATCCATTTGATAATGTTAAATCTGCAAAATCAGATAAAAGAGAAATAGATTACTTGAGTATAGATGAAATTAATGTTCTGTTGGAATTGCCTGATAAAACATTAAAAGGACTTAGAGATAAAGCACTTTTAGAGGTTATGTACGGAACAGGTGCGAGAGTTACAGAAATCAATAAAATAAAACATAAAGATGTAAATTTTAAAATGAACTTTATAACCTGTATAGATGGTCATGGAAATAGCAGAATAATACCTTTAGGCAGCTATGCTCACGAAGCTTTAGAAAAATACATTAACGAGGGCTATTGTGCCATAAAAAGAACCTTCGAAGTTAAGCCGGAAGATTATTTGTTCATTAATTTCGCAGGTAACCCTTTAACTAGGCAGGGGGTATGGAAAATTGTTAAAGAATATGGTAGTAAAATTGGTATAGAAGATAGAATGACGCCTCAAATATTGAGGAACACCTTTGCAGTACATATGCTACAAAATGGATCTGACTTAAAAACCTTGCAAGAATTAATGGGTTTTGATGATATTTCAGTAGGTATGGCCTATCTTTCTGTTACAAACAATAGAGTAAAAGATGTTTTTAATAGAGCTCACCCTAGGGCTTAAAATAGGGCTTGATTTTAACTAGTCCATATGATATACTAACCTAGTTAATACGGGCGGTCCTCTGGGTACTGTGGAGAGAGAAGTACCATGAACGTCTTGGAGGGAAGGAGGAACAATTTAATGGATGTATTAGAATCAGTAGTACAAGAGTACAAAAAAAGCGATATCCCTGCGTTTAATGTAGGCGACACAGTAAAGGTTCACATTAAAATCAAAGAAGGTACCAGAGAAAGAATTCAGGTTTTCGAAGGTTTCGTTTTGAAAAGACAAAATGGTGGAATAGCAGAAAATTTTACAGTTAGAAGAATAGCTTCAGGAGTAGGAGTAGAAAAAACTTTCCCACTTCATTCACCAAAATTAGAAAAAATTGAAGTAGTGCGTAAAGGTAATGTTAGAAGAGCAAAACTTCACTATATGAGAGGCAGAACTGGTAAAGCTGCTAAAATCAGAATAAAATAGCTGTGTGGGGAGCCGATGTTCCCCACATTTTTATATTGAAAGGAGGTAAATATGGATAATATAAATTGGTATCCTGGTCACATGAAAAAGACTAAGGAACTGATAAATGAAAATTTAAAATTAGTAGATTTTGTAATAGAAGTTATAGACAGTAGAATACCAATATCCAGCAGAAATCCAATAATTGACTCCTTAATTTTAAATAAAGAGAGAATTATAATACTTAATAAAAGTGATTTATCTGATCCTAAAGAAAATGACAGGTGGAAAGCTGAATTAAAAAAATCGGGTAGTAGAGTTATAACTATGAATTGCATGACAGGGGCTAACTTAAGTGTATTAAATAGGGAGCTTGATACCATTCAAAAAGAAAAAAATGATTTAAGAAACATGAATAAACCACTAAAAATGATGATAGTAGGCATCCCAAATGTGGGTAAATCTTCTTTGATAAATAGGATGATTGGCAAGAAAAGTGCTCAAACTGGTGATAGACCAGGAGTTACTAAAGGTAAGCAATGGCTGACAATTAAAAATGGAATGAAACTTTTAGATACCCCAGGAATCCTTTGGCCTAAATTTGAAGATTCTAATGTGGGTTTAAATCTTGCGTTTTGTGGTAGCATAAAGGATGAAATATTAGATACAACAGAATTATCATACGAATTATTGAAAATTTTAGAAAATGAATATCCTAAGTTACTTATTAACAGATATAAGGTGGATGAAATAGTTGAAGACACAGTATCGAATATGGACGCAATAGCTATGAAAAGAGGTTTTATTTTACCTGGTAAGAAAATAGATTATGAAAGATTTGGAAGAACTTTGCTCAGTGAATTTAGAGCAGGTCTAATAGGTAATATAACTTTAGAGAAGGTGGATTCAATTGTCTAGAAAAGAAAAACTCGAATTAAAACTTAAAGAGATGTCCATAACTGAAAATGAGCTTCATAAAAGTGGAAAAAAGCTAATTGCCGGTGTTGACGAAGTTGGAAGGGGTCCTTTAGCAGGGCCAGTATATGCAGCTTGTGTGGTTTTGCCAAAAGATTTTGATGTTTTAGGGGTTAATGACTCAAAAAAGCTGTCTGAAAAGAAAAGAATCGAATTAGACAAATTAATAAGAGAAAAAGCATTAGCATATGGAATAGGCATAGTGGATAATGATATAATTGATGAAATAAATATATTAAATGCTACAAAATTAGCCATGATGCATGCAATAGAAGATGCTAATGATGATTTGATTGAAAATAGGGACAGAGGAATTGAACATATATTGATAGATGCCTTAGTATTAGATGATGTGGATATAAAGCAAACTGGTATAGTTAAAGGTGATTCAAAATCTGTTTCTATCGCAGCGGCTTCAATAGTTGCAAAAGTAGCAAGGGATGACTATATGATAGAGCAGAGTAGAATATATCCGTACTATTCCTTTGAATCAAACAAGGGATATGGTACAAAAGAACATTACGAGGGGTTGGATGAACATGGTATTACGCCGATTCACAGAAAAACGTTTTTGAAGAAGTATTTTAAGGAGAACGGATATGGAATTTAAAAGTGATATTCAAATTGCACAAGAAAACAGTATGGACAATATCAATGATATTGCTAAAAAAGTGGGTATTGATGAAAAGTACTTGGAACAATATGGTAATTTTAAAGCTAAATTAGATTATCGTATTTTAAATGATTTTAAAGAAAAGGAAAATGGTAATGTGGTTTTAGTTACTGCTATTTCGCCCACTCCCGCAGGTGAGGGTAAAACTACAACAACTGTTGGATTAAGTGATGCCCTTAGTAGATTAGATGTTAAAGTTATGGCAGCATTAAGAGAACCTTCTTTGGGACCTGTATTTGGTATAAAAGGTGGTGCAGCAGGCGGTGGTTATGCACAAGTAGTTCCTATGGAAGATATAAATCTTCATTTTACAGGAGACATGCATGCCATAGGCGTTGCAAACAATTTAATTGCAGCGATTTTAGATAATCATATACAGCAAGGTAATAGTTTGAAAATAGATCCTAGAAAAATAACATGGACTAGAGTACTAGATATGAATGATAGACAATTACGATTAATTACTGATGGTTTGGGCGGTAAACCAAATGGAACACCTAGAGAAGATGGGTTTGAAATTACAGTTGCCAGTGAAATTATGGCTATACTTTGCTTAGCTAATGATATATGTGATTTAAAAAGAAGAATAGGAAATATTATTGTAGGTTATACTTATGATGATGAACCTGTTACTGTGGCAAATTTAAAGGTGCAAGGCGCAGTAACAGCACTTCTTAAAGAAGCATTAAAGCCTAATTTGGTTCAAACATTAGAAAAAACACCTGTATTAATTCATGGGGGACCATTTGCAAATATTGCTCATGGTTGTAATTCAATTATGGCTACAAATTGTGCTAGAAAGCTTGCTGATGTTGTGGTTACTGAAGCCGGTTTTGCTGCAGATTTAGGTGCAGAAAAATTTATAGATATTAAATGTAGGAAATCGGGAATAAGGCCTTCTGCAGTAGTAGTAGTAGCAACGGTTAGGGCACTAAAGTATCATGGTGGCGTTGATAAAAGTAATCTAGGAGAAGAAAATCTAACTGCACTTAAAGCTGGTATGCCAAATCTATTACAACATGTTGAAAATGTTTCGGAAAATTTTGGAATACCTTCTGTCGTTTCAATTAACAGATTTCCAACAGATACTGAAGAAGAACTAAAATTAGTTGAAGATGAATGTAATAAACTTGGCGTGAATGTTGTACTTAGTGAAGTTTGGGCTAAAGGTGGCGAAGGCGGAGAAGCATTAGCTAAAGAGGTTTTAAATTTAATTAAAAAGAAAAATAATTTCAAATTCATTTACGAAGATGATGATTCAATTAAGGATAAAATTGAAAAGATTGCGAAAACTATTTATAGAGCAGAACATGTGGATTATGACTTCAAGGCAAAGAAAGAAATGAAAAAAATTGAAGAAATGGGTTATTCTCATTTGCCAATATGTATGGCAAAGACACAGTTTAGTTTTTCTGATGACAAAAACAAACTCGGAGCACCTAGAGGTTTCTTTATTACTATTCGTGAAGTTAAAGTTGACGCAGGTGCAGGCTTTATTGTAGCTAAAACTGGTAATATAATGACTATGCCGGGATTGCCAAAAGTACCAGCAGCAGAGAAAATAGATATTGACAACAATGGAGTAATAACAGGATTATTCTAAGAGTATTTTATTTCGGCTTCCCTTGGGAAGCCGTTTTTTGTTGACTATAAAAATCAGTAAGTGTATATTATAACAAGGAGGTTATTATGGCAAAAAAATATTATTGTGTAAGAGTAGGGAGAAACCCAGGAATTTATGACAACTGGGATGATTGTAAAAAAGAAGTAGATGGTTTTAATGGAGCAGAATATAAAGGGTTTAATAACATCAATGAGGCCAACGATTATATGGGAACAAAAACTGTAGATAATCGTGACATAGATTCAATAATGAAAAAACACAAAGTTGAAGCTGTTGCCTATGTGGACGGGAGTTATGATAACTTAAATAAGTCCTATGGATATGGTGCTGTGATATTTCACGGAGAGATAACTCATAAAATATCAGGAAGTGGAAATGAAGAAGGTATGGCTATGATGAGAAATGTTGCTGGTGAAATTGAAAGTGCAATGAAAACAGTTGATTATTGCATTGAAAATAAAATAAAAAGTTTGTTAATATTTCACGATTATGAAGGCATAGGTAAGTGGGCGGATAAAAAATGGAAGACAAATTTACGGGAAACTAGAAACTACAAAGAATATATTGCAAAAGCTAGGGAAGTAAATAAATTAAAAATTGAGTTTAAACATGTAAAAGGCCATTCTGGTAATAAATATAATGAAATGGCAGATAAACTAGCTAGAGAAGCTTTATCTAAATAAGGATTAAAAGGCAATATTTGTTCTAAGTTATTTAATGTCTGAGTAATATAGGAGGGGAATAGATGATTAATTTACTACTAGGGAAACCAGTAAGCGATAATATTGATATTGAGATAATTGAGTCTATTAAAGAATTAAAAAATACTGGTGTATTTCCTAGAATCGCCATAGTCAGAATAGGTGAAAATTCAGGGGATGTTTTTTACGAGAAGGCTGCAATGAAAAAGGCAGATAAGCTTGGAATAGCTTGTGAAAGCATAGTATTAGAAAAAGATGTAAAACAATATGAATTGATCGGTATAATAGAAAAATTAAATACTGACGAGAATATAAATGGAGTTTTGTTATTAAGGCCTTTCCCAAATGAAATTGATGATGATTTAATTAGAAATAAATTAAAATCTGAAAAAGATATTGACGGTATTACAGATAGTTCATTAACTGGAATACTAACTGTTACTAATAAAGGTTTTTCGCCATGTACCGCTAAGGCTTGTATGGAAATACTTGATTACTACGGATACATAATTGAAGGACAGAATATTACAATAATAGGTAGAAGTCTAGTAATAGGAAAACCTTTATCGTTAATGATGACAAATTCAAATGCTAACGTTACGGTTTGCCATAGCAGAACTAAAGAAGAAGATTTAATTAATTATTGTAAAAATTCTGATATCGTTGTATTAGCTACTGGTAAAACTGAAAGTTTTGGCTCAAAATTTTTTAAAGAGGATACAGTAATTATAGATGTGGGGACAGGTTTAGGTAAAAATGGTAATATGGCGGGAGATATTGACTTTGAAGAAGTGGATAAATCAGGTATAAATATATATGCAACTCCAGTGCCAAGGGGTGTTGGTAGCGTAACCACAACCGTGCTTATGAAGAATTTAATAGAGGCAACAAAAAACCCTGAATAAAATCAGGGTTTTATATTTTGTACTATCATATCTCCAATTTTCTTAGTCCCAGTTACTTCTTCCCAGGGCTTGGCTATATCCATAGTTCTATATCCTTCGTTTAATGTTTTGTTAACTGCATCTTCTATAGCTCTTGCTTCATTTTTTAGATTAAATGTAGTTCTTAGCATCATGGCACAAGATAATATGGTTGCCATTGGATTTGCCACGTCTTTACCTGCAATATCAGGGGCTGAACCGTGAATTGGTTCATACATACCGAAGTTCCCATTACTTAAGCTACTTGATGGTAGCATTCCGATTGAGCCAGTTACTTGACTAGCCTCGTCAGATAAAATGTCACCAAAAATATTTGAAGTAAGGATTACGTCAAACTGCTTAGGGTTTCTTACTAATTGCATTGCAGCATTATCAACATATTGATGATTTAATTCAACTTCAGGATATTCTTTGGCGATTTTATTGACTATGCTTCTCCACATTCTTGAACTTTCAAGAACATTTGCCTTATCCACGCTGGTTAATCTTTTGCTTCTATTCATTGCCAAATCAAATCCGACTCTAGCAATTCGTTCAACTTCATAGTCCCAATATTGTTCAACATCATATGCGGTTTCTTTGTTATTTTCTTTTTTTCTTCCTTTATCACCAAAGTATATACCACCAGTTAATTCTCTTACTACTACTAGATTTAGTCCACCTTGTACAATTTCCTCTTTCAATGGGCATGCATCTGAAAGGGATTCAAACATTAACGCTGGTCTTATGTTTGCATAAAGATTTAGGGCTTTTCTAAGGCCTAAAAGGGCCATTTCAGGTCTTTCGCTTCCTGGTAAATGATCCCATTTTGGACCGCCTACGGCACCTAATATAACAGAATCGCTGGATTTACAGACATTTACCGTTTCATCGGGCAAGCAATTGCCAATTTCATCAATGGCTATACCCCCTGCTAGAACATATTTATATTCAAAGCTATGATTATATAGTTCGCCAATTTTGTCAAGAACTTTAATTGCTTCTTCGGTTACTTCAGGACCTATACCATCACCTTTGATGACTGACAAATTAATATTCATTATTCATCCTCCCCTATACTATTTAAAAGACCGCCTTTATCAATTATATCCTTGATGAAATTAGGAAAGGGGATAGCCTTGTATTCTTGGTTTTTTGTTATGTTTTTAATAATTCCTGTATCAAAATCAACTTGGACTTCATCGCCGTCTGAAATAGATTTACTAGCTTCAGGGCATTCTAGTATTGGAAGACCAATATTAATTGAATTTCTGTAGAAAATTCTAGCAAACGTTGTAGCGATAACGCAGCTTATACCGGAGGCTTTGATTGATATAGGCGCATGCTCTCTGGAAGAACCACATCCAAAATTATCCAATGCTACTATAATATCACCTTTACTTACCTTATTTACGAAATTACTGTCGATGTCTTCCATACAATGCGTAGCAAGTTCTTCATGACTTTGAGTGTTTAAATATCTAGCAGGGATTATAACATCTGTATCAACGTTGTTACCATATTTATGTGATTTACCTTTAAATATCATTTTGATTACCTCCTATAATGGTGAACTGATTGTTCCGGTTATTGCAGAAGCAGCTGCAACTGATGGGTTAGCTAAATATACTTTAGAGTCCACGTGGCCCATTCTTCCAACAAAATTTCTGTTTGTTGTAGCGACGCAGCTTTCGCCTGATGCCAAGATTCCCATATGGCCACCAAGACAAGGCCCACAAGTAGGAGTAGAAACCACGCAGCCTGCATCTATGAAAATATCTAAATAGCCTAATTTAATACATTCTTTATATATCTTTTGTGTGGCAGGTATAATTATTCCTCTTACATCTTCATGTATTTTTTTACCATTTAGTATTTCAGCAGCTTCTTTCATATCTGACAATCTGCCATTAGTACAAGAGCCTATAACAACCTGGTTTATTTTTATTGGTTCCATACCATTAATCTCATCAATGTCATGAGTGTTTTCAGGGAGATGAGGAAATGCCACCGTTGGCTTAATTGTTGATAAATCAATATTATATTCCTTTTCATATTCTGCATCATCATCAGGGTAATTGGATGTTATCTTTCTACAAACTTTACCGCTTATATACTCTTTTGTGAGTTCATCTACAGGGAATATACCATTTTTTGCCCCCGCTTCTATAGCCATATTTGATACACAAAGCCTGTCATCCATGGATAAATTTTTTATACCGTCGCCCATAAATTCCATAGACTTATATAAGGCACCATCTACACCTATCATACCTATAATATGCAAAATCACATCTTTACCAGAAACGTATTTATTTAACTTTCCACTTATATTAAATTTGATTCCACTAGGTACTTTAAACCATGCTTTACCTGTAGCCATACCTGCAGCTACATCGGTGCTCCCAACTCCTGTGGAAAAAGCGCCCAAGGCACCATATGTGCATGTGTGAGAGTCTGCACCTATAACTAATTCACCAGGTGCAACTAGGCCCTTTTCTGGTAGTAAGGCATGTTCTATTCCCATATTGCCAACATCATAAAAATTAGTTATATTAAAACTTTTTGCAAAGGTTCTGCACTTTTTACATTGTTCTGCAGATTTAATATCTTTGTTTGGCGTGAAATGGTCCATTACTAAGGAAATTTTTTCTTTATTGAACACACCATCAAAGCCGTGATTTTCAAATTCATCAATTGATACAGGACCAGTTATATCGTTCGCTAAAACCATGTCTAAATTTGCGTTAATAAGTTGCCCGGCAACCACTTTCTCTAGACCTGCATGATTTGCAAGAATCTTTTGTGTCATTGTCATTCCCATTTTAGTTTCTCCTATTTTACAAAATTCATTTTATTATTAGCTCTGTTAAGGGCACTTACTAAAGCATTTACTGAAGCAAGTATTATATCAGAATGAGTTCCTATTCCCCAGAAACTATTACCGTAATTATCTTCTATTAGAATATATGCTGCGGCTCTTGAAGTTGATTGGCTTTCTAAGGCATGCTCGGAATATGTTACAAATCTATAATCATATTCAAAAGGTGCCTTTAGTAATGCTCTTGCAACGGCATCTAACCGTCCGTTACCGACGCTTGAGAATGTAAACTCATTATCATTTATTATAACATTCATATCAACTGCAAAAGATTCTTTGTCTCGTATATTAGTAACCTTTTTAAATGTTGCATCTGTAATATCAATCTGTTGAAAGTTGTTTACATATTCCCTTTTAAATTCTTCAAATACCTTATCTGCAGGTAGTTCTTTATGATTTTTATCTGAGATATCCTTAATTAGATATCCAACTTCTTCTCTCATTTCTTTCGGCAATACATAGCCATAGTTTTGTTCTATTATATATGCTACCCCACCTTTTCCGGATTGGCTGTTTATTCTAATAACATCTGCTTCATATTCTTTACCTATATCTTCAGGATCTATGGGAAGATATGGTACAGTCCATGTATCACAGCATTTGTCTTTATGATGTTTCATGCCTTTGGCTATTGCATCTTGATGTGAACCAGAAAATGCTGCAAATACTAGCTTGCCACCATAGGGTTGTCTAGGTGCTACCTGCATATCCGTAAATTTTTCAAATTTTTCTACCACTTCAGGCATATTAGTGAAATCCAATTGAGGGTTAATTCCATGGGAATAAAGGTTCATAGCCAAGTTGACTATATCAACATTGCCTGTTCTTTCTCCATTTCCGAATAATGTTCCTTCAATCCTATCTCCTCCAGCTAATAAACCAAGTTCAGCTTCTGCGATAGCAGTACCTCTATCGTTATGTGGGTGAAGGGATATTACAAGTTTTTCCCTATTGTGCAAGTTGTTACACATGTATTCTATTTGATTAGCATATACATGGGGCATAGACATTGAAACTGTTGATGGCAGATTTATTATTAATTTTTTATCTTTGCTTGGTTTTAATACATCAATTACTGCATTACATACATCCAATGCAAATTCCATTTCGGTTCCCGTAAAACTTTCAGGGGAATACTGAAACATTAAATCACCTTCGAAATTCTTGCTTTTTTCAACAAGAAGTTTTGCTCCATTTTCAGCTATTTTGATTATGTTAGCTTTATCAGCTTTAAAGACCTGTTCTCTTTGAGCTTTGGAAGTAGAGTTATATAAATGAACTATAGCTTTTTTTGCTCCTTTTAATGAATCGAAAGTCTTATCGATTATATGTTCCCTCGCTTGAGTGAGCACCTGTATAGTAACATCATCTGGTATTAGATTGTTTTCGATAAGAGTTCTTACAAACTCATATTCTGTGGTGGAAGCAGCTGGAAAGCCTACTTCAATTTGTTTAAAACCTAAAGAAACTAAATATTTAAAGAAATCTACTTTTTGTTTTAGGCTCATTGGTACTATGAGGGCTTGATTACCATCTCTAAGATCAACACTGCACCATAAAGGTGCTTTTTCAATATGATCTTTTTTTATCCAATCTCCTTTAGAGACTGGAGGGGTGAAATAACCGACTTTGTATTTCTTGCAATTTTCCATAATTTAATCCCTTCCTTTTTCTAAATATATAAAAAGCCCCTTGAATAATCAAGAGGCGAAAAAACTCCGCGGTACCACTCTTATTGGTATAAATACCCACTTATCAATTTAGCTCTGGGGTGAGACATATATCTAGGTCTGTAGTTTTTCACCAAACAACTACTCTCTGTAAGGCCGGTTGATATATTTATTCCCTTCAACGCTCATATTTAATTGCTAATGATAATATAACGTATATATTAAGGAATGTCAACATAATTAATGTAAAAAAATAAAAAATATGAATTAATTTTGTATTAAATCACAAAAATACTTGACTTTAATGCTCAATACGTTATAATTATTTTAAAGATTAAAGTGAGGTAAGTATTATGAGATTATTAGGAGCCCAAATAATTACTGAAGTATTATTGGATCATGGAGTTGATACTGTTTTTGGATATCCAGGTGGTGCAGCTTTGAATGTCTATGATCAGCTATATAAATACAGAGATAAAATTAAACACATTATGACTGCCCATGAGCAAGGTGCATCCCATGCTGCTGATGGATATTACAGAGCAACAGGAAAAACTGGAGTTGTCTTTGCTACTAGTGGTCCCGGAGCGACTAATCTCGTCACAGGTCTTGCCACAGCTAATATGGATAGTATTCCTATGATTGCAATTACATCAAATGTACCAGATGCATTTATAGGTAGAGACGCGTTTCAAGAGATATGCATAACTGGAATAACTATGCCTGTAACTAAGCACAATTTCTTTATAAATAATATTGCAGAACTTGAAGATACTTTAAGACTTGCTTTTAAAATAGCTAATAGTGGAAGAAAAGGTCCTGTGCTTATTGATATAACTAAAGATGTTACGGCGGATTCCCATGAATTTGAAAATAAAAAACCTCTAGATTTAAAAGAGGATCCAAAAGCAGATGATAAAACTGTTTCGGAAATTGCAAATATTATAAATGGAGCAAAGAGACCTGTAATATATTTTGGTGGTGGAGTTACAGCATCTGACGCATGTGAAGAAATGGCTGAATTTATCGAAAAGGCTGACATACCAGCGACATATACTCTTATGGCAGCTGGTGTAATTGGTTATGACAATCCGAAGAATTTAGGTCTAATAGGTATGCATGGAACAATATCATCAAACCATGCTATAGATAAGGCGGATTTGATACTGGCTATGGGAACTAGATTTAGCGATAGAGTAGCTTTGAATCCTCAAAATTTTGGTAAAAAGGCAAATATAGTTCAAATAGATATAGATAGAAGTGAAATTGATAAAAACGTATCGGTGGATAAAAGTTGCATATGCGATATTAAGGATTTTTTAAATAAGATTCTTCCTATGGTTAATAGAACGGAACATAAAAATTGGATGCGTCAAATAGGTGAATGGAAAGATCGAGAAAAAATCAAAGAACCAGATGATGGAAAACTCCATCCTAAAATGATTATGGAAACCATATGTGATAAAACCGATAAAGATACTATTTATGTAACAGATGTAGGGCAGCATCAAATGTGGGCGGCTCAATACATTAAGCATAAAAATACAAAGAAGTTTTTGACTAGTGGTGGCTTAGGTACCATGGGGTATGGCTATGGAGCTGCAATAGGTGCACAAATTGGCAAAATGGATTCAAGGGTAATTCATATTACAGGTGACGGTTCATTTCATATGAATCTAAACGAAGCGGCTACAGCGGTTACTGAAAATATACCAATTATAACTGTTATATTAAATAATTCCGTTTTAGGGATGGTATATCAGTGGCAGACACTGTTTTATGAAAGTAGGTATTCTTCTACAGTGCCTAAAAGAAAAACCGATTATGTTAAATTAGCTGAAGGTTTCGGCTTAAGAGGCTATAGGGCAGAGAATAAAGAAGAATTGCATGAAGCATTTGAAAAAGCTTTATTGGAAGACGGTCCTGTTTGGATAGAGTGCATTATACCTAAGGAAGAAAGAGTATTACCTATGATTCCTGGCGGTGGTAATGTGGAAGATATGATAGTAGGGTAGATGTTATGAGAGATATGCAAATCAAAAAAGAAGTTGTTAGTGTTTTTGTACAAAACCAAGCGAATGTACTTACTAGAGTCGTAAGTCTATTTGGTAGAAGAGGATATAATATTGATTCACTCACTGTTTCAGCTACAAATAACCCTGAGATTTCAAGAATAACCATAGTTTTTAATGTGACTGATTCCTCATTAAAACAGATATTAACCCAAACAGAAAAACTGGAAGTGGTTGAAGATACATTTGTACTCGAATCTGAAAACAGTGTTTATAGAGAATTACTACTTGTAAAAGTTGAGGCAAAAGATGATAATAGGGGTAAAATTAAAGAAATTGTAGAAATATATAGAGGAAAGATCATTGATTTATCCCAAGAAAGTATGATAATTGAACTCACTGGTGTTACAGAAAAAATTGATGGATTATTAAAACTTTTAGAAAAATATAAAATATTAGATGTATGTAGAACTGGTGTAACCGGTTTATCAAGAGGAAACTAAGTATAAAGGAGCACAAAAATGATTAAAAAGTATTATGACCAAGATTGTAATTTAGGTCTATTGGATGGCAAAACAGTATCTATTATAGGGTTTGGTAGCCAAGGACATGCCCATGCAATGAACTTAAACGAAAGTGGAGTAAATGTATTAGTTGGACTAAGACCAGAATCAGCCCATAAAGTAAAAGCAGAAGCTGCGGGTCTTAAAGTAGTAGATGTTGAAACTGCCGCTGAAAAGGGAGACATAGTAATGATGTTAGTTCCCGATGAAAAAGCAGCTAGTATATATGATGCACAAGTAGCTAAGCACATGAAAGAAGGCGACAAACTTATGTTTGCCCATGGCTTTAATGTTCACTTTAACCAAATAAAGCCTGTTAAAGAGGTTGATGTTATAATGGTAGCTCCAAAGGGTCCAGGGCATACAGTAAGAAGCCAATATGTTGAAGGTAAAGGTGTTCCTAGTTTAATTGCCATCGATCAGGATGCATCTGGAATGGCTAAGGAATATGCAATGGCTTATGCATCTGGAATTGGTGCGGGCAGAGCAGGAATACTAGAAACAACATTTAAAGAAGAAACAGAAACTGATTTATTTGGAGAACAAGCGGTATTATGCGGCGGAGTTACAGAGCTTATGAAAGCTGGCTTTGATACTTTGGTAGAAGCAGGTTATGAACCTGAAATGGCATATTTTGAATGTATACATGAAATGAAATTAATTGTAGATTTAATTAATTCTGGTGGTTTTGATAAGATGAGATATTCAATTTCAAATACTGCTGAATATGGTGATTATAGGACAGGTACTAGAATTGTTACAGAAGATACTCGTAAAGAAATGAAAAAAGTATTATCAGAAATTCAAGATGGTACGTTTGCCAGTGAGTTCATTCAAGAATTTAATGCTGGAGGTCAAGCTAAATTCCTAGCAACAAGAAGGAAAGAGGCTAATCATTTGTTATGTAAAGTGGGACAAGAATTAAGGGATATGATGAGCTGGTTAAAGAAATAAGCAATGGAGGAAATCATGCCAAAAAATAGTGATAATGTAACAAAAGGTATAGAAAGGGCGCCAGCTAGGAGTCTTTTTTATGCCATGGGATATACAAAAGAAGAATTGGAAAGACCACTGATAGCGGTAATTTCAGCGCACAGCGAAATAGTACCAGGTCACGTGAATTTGGACAAAATAACTGAAGCGGTAAAAGCAGGAGTTAGAATGGCTGGGGGCACTCCTATTGTAATGCCAGCAATTGGTATTTGTGATGGTATTGCCATGGGACACATAGGGATGAAATATTCATTACCTTCCAGAGAACTTATAGCAGATAGCTGTGAGTCACTTATATTGGCTCATGCTTTTGATGCAGCGGTTATGGTCCCTAACTGTGACAAAATCGTTCCGGGAATGGTAATGGCTGCAGTTCGGTTAAATCTTCCAACTGTAGTAGTATCAGGAGGACCTATGATGGCCGGCTTGGTTAAAGGTGAAGAGACGAGTCTTTCAAAAATGTTTGAAGCCGTGGGAGCAAGAAAAGCGGATATGATAAATGATGACGAATTAGATGAATATGAGCAAAATGTCTGTCCTGGCTGTGGATCTTGCTCAGGAATGTATACAGCTAATAGTATGAACTGTTTATGTGAAGCTATAGGCATAGCTCTTCCTGGAAATGGTACAATACCTGCGGTAGAAAGCGGTAGGCTACAGCTTGCAAAAAAAGCTGGAATGAAAGTAATGGAACTTTATGAAAAGGATATTAAAGCAAGGGATATAATAAATGAAAAATCTGTAGCCAATGCCATAACTTGTGATATGGCATTGGGATGTTCCACAAATAGTGTATTGCATCTGCTGGGCATAGCTTATGAAGCAGGGGTGGAAGTTGATTTAAGGTGGTTTAATGAAATCAGTGCCAAGACCCCTAATCTTTGCCATCTGGCGCCTGCAGGGAATACTCATATGCATGATTTAAACAATGCTGGTGGGGTAGGAGCTGTTATGAAAGAGCTTTCAAAAAAGAATCTAATTGATGCAAGCTTGATAACAGCTACGGGAAAATCTGTAGGCGAAAATATAAAAGACAAACGAATCAAGAATGAAAATTCGATTAGACCTATCAGTAATCCATATAGTGAAACTGGCGGTTTGCAAATACTATGGGGCAACATAGCAAAGGAGGGTTCTGTAGTAAAAAGAAGTGCAGTGGCACCAGAAATGATGCATTCGATATGCAAAGCCAGAGTCTTCGACAGTGAAGAAGCAGCCATTGAAGAAATTTATAAAGGCGGAATCAAAGAAGGAGACCTTGTGGTTATTAGATATGAAGGGCCTAAGGGTGGACCAGGAATGAGGGAAATGTTAAATCCCACTAGTGCATTAGCTGGCATGAAACTGGATAAATCAGTAGCCCTTATAACCGACGGCAGATTTAGCGGGGCCAGTAGAGGCGCGTCCATTGGGCATGTATGTCCAGAAGCTGCTGCTGGCGGTAATATAGGCCTTCTAAAAGATGGAGATATAGTCGAAATAGATATCGAGAAAGCATATATAAATGCCAGAGTAACCGATGAAGAATTTGAAAGTAGGCGAAAAGAACAAGTTATGCCAGAACCAAAAATAAAAACGGGATGGCTAAATAGATATTCTAGATATGTGGCAGCATCAGCTAAAGGAGCTGTTATGGAGTAAGACTTGATAAACGTGTGTAATTATTTATACACGTTTTGTATTGTTATAAATACTTTAGCTATTTACTTGACTAAAGCATACAAAGATATTATACTAACGGGGATATTTAATTTTGGAGGCAATATGAAGGGAATTTACAATAAACTAACTAAAGAAGAAGCACTTCCTCTTATACTTAAAGAAATATATGAGAGTAGAGGTTACGAAAAATATACTATGGGAGAATTTATACCTTATGATATTTATATGGAAAACAAGAATTTTTTAAGAGATGAAGGTATTATAACCTTTACAGGCGCAAATGGGAAACTCATGGCCTTAAAACCTGACGTGACTATGAGTGTAGTAAAAAACATTACTGACGATACAATCACGAAAAAAATTTACTATTATGAAAATGTGTTTAGAATGTCAAATTCAATTAATCAATATGAAGAAATAAACCAAATAGGTGTGGAATTTATTGGAGGAGATGACCTGTATTCATCTACAGAGGTTATAGAGTTAGCATATAAGAGCCTAAAAGCTATAAGCGATAATTATATATTGAGTATCAATGATATGGGCTTTATGTCAGGTTTAATTAAACATCTTGAGTTTAATGAAGAAGCTGAATACAAATTATTAAAAATATTGAAAAGCAAAAGTCAAACTGAACTTAAAGAGTTTTGTAAAAAATATAGCCATGATGATAGATGCTTCGGTTATTTAGCTAAGATAGCAAAACTAGAGGGCCCGTTTAATGAAGTTTTAGAAGGAGCTAAAGACCTTTGTTTGAATGATGAAATGCTTTTAGCCCTTGATGAATTAAATGAGCTTTATGAAGCTTTAATGCAAATAGGCCTGGCAGATAATATTAAGCTGGATTTATCCATTGTAAATGACCTTGACTATTATAATGGTATAATTTTCAAAGGTTATGTTGATGGTGTTCCAACGGCGGTTTTATCAGGTGGAAGATATGATAATCTTATGTATAGATTGAATAAAAAACAAGCGGCAGTAGGATTTGCCATATACCTGAGTTATCTTGATAGAATTATGAAAACCGATAAAAAATATGATGCTGAAGCTGTGCTCTTCTATAATA
>DATFJV010000135.1:0-26116 GCA_035268985.1 Anaerovoracaceae bacterium
TATTAGGTATTCCAATGACGTTGTTAAGAATAGATACAATAATTTGGATTATAAAACTATTGTTGGCAAAAATATTAAAGATATACTAAAAGGATTGGATAGTGATAGAGAACAATTACTTTGGAATGTATATCCCATTGAATTCAATGGAAAGAAAGTTTTTGCAATACCATTTGATATAGATGAAAAAGATAAAAAAGGTTGGACTGGTATATTGATTACAGAGTTTATGGTATCAGACGACCTTATTTCAAAGTTTATCGATGAACAAAAAATCAATAATGATTTGGAAGAGATACTTGAAGGTTCTTTTGATGGTATATTAGTTACCGATGTAGAAGGTAAAGTACTGTTTGTAAATGATTCATATGAAAGAGTTGCAGAAATAAAAAGAGAAGATATAGAAGGCAGATATATGAGGGAATTAATTAACCCAGTATGGATGCCCAATTCAGTTGCCTATGTTGTAGCAGAAAAAAGGAAAACTGTTACGGTCAGACAAGTGGTTAAGTCCGGAAGACATATTATAGTAACAGGAAGACCGGTTTTTGATAATAATGATGAAATAAAGAAAATAGTTATTAATGCTAGAGATATCACTGAAATATATAATCTTAATGTTGAACTTGAAAAACATAAAAAAGCAGAAAAACTTTTTATGGATAGGATTGCAGACTTAGAACAGTATGATGAGAAAATATCCCCTATAATAGCGGTTAGCGGAAAAATGAAGGGGGTTTTATCTTTAGCAGAAAAAGTTGCTAATTTTCAAGCTACGGTGCTTATTCTTGGGGAATCAGGAGTAGGTAAAGAAGAGATTGCTAAGTTTATTCATAAAAATAGCATAAGAAAAGATGGTCCTTTTGTAACAATTAACTGTGGGGCAATACCAGATAATCTTTTGGAATCAGAACTATTTGGTTACGAAAAAGGTGCTTTTACAGGTGCCATGCAAACTGGTAAAACAGGATTGTTGGAAACAGCCAATAAAGGTACTGTATTTTTAGATGAAATAGGAGAGATTCCCCTCGATTTTCAGGTTAAATTGCTTAGGTTCTTAGAAGATAAAGAGGTTCGTAAAGTTGGATCAGTAGTCTCTAAAGAAGTAGACGTCCGAGTGGTTGCGGCAACGAATAGAAATCTTTTGGAACTTGTCTCAAATGGAGAGTTTAGAGAGGACTTTTATTATAGATTAAATGTAGTTACTTGTATGGTTCCTACACTAAAAGAAAGAAAAGAAGATATTATGCCCCTTGCCACATATTTTCTTAACAGGTTTAATAAGAAATATGAACAAGAAAAAGTATTGACATATGAAGTCATTAGAGAATTGGAAAATCATGAATGGACGGGAAATGTTAGAGAGTTAAGGAATATGATGGAAAACATGGTTATACTTAGTAATAATGAGTATCTACAAACAGAAGATTTACCATGGAGTAAAGCTGTAACTTCAAATAATGTACAAAATGATAATATAGGAAATTTAAGCAATTTGACCTTGATGCAAGCAATAGAAAATGCTGAAAAAGAAGTATTAAGCCATGCGGCTAAAACATGTAATTCAACTAGGGAAATGGGGAAGATTCTTGACGTTAATCAGTCTACTATAGTTAGAAAACTGAATAAATATGGAATCACAGTAAACGAGAAAGAGTAAAAATATGAGCGAAAATAGATTGATAAAATTAAATGAAGTAGCAGATAAAGTGATAAATCCTGAGCTTAGTAATCATCTAGGCGGAATGAGGGTTACATATATAGATGATGATATTGCATATGTTAAATTTTCTGGTAGTTGTAGAAACTGTTATTATGCAGAAGATACTTTGGATAATACGGTTAAAGTTGAACTTCTAAAAGCGGATAATAATTTAAAGGACGTAAAGATAGATAATAGTGTAGATGAAGATATCTTGGATTTTGCAAGAAGTTTATTAGGTAAAGAAGAATGATAGGAGTTAAATTTTGTGGAGGTTGCAATTCAAGATATGATAGGGGAAATGCACTAAAAAAATACAGTAAAGAGTTTAATATATGTTATGAATATGCCGATGAAAATACCTTCTATAATACACTAGTGGTCATATGTGGATGCAGTAGTATATGTGCAAATACAGAAGGATATATGTACAATAAGGTAATTATAGTAGATAGTGAAGAACAATTATATGTAGAATTTGAAAAAATTAAATAAATAAATTCAGTCTGAGGAGCTTTAGTTTAAAGTTCCTTTATTCTTTCATATTCTCTATAAAGTTTTTGAACTCCGTTTTCTAAAATATAATAATGCCAAACATATGGAATAAGTAAGAGTAGAAATAGAATGATTAAAATATAACTAAAACTTGTACTATTTAAATGAGATAACAGCAGAGAGAGTAAGGTTAATATTGCAAAAGTTGCTGTTACAATTAAATGCACAAGTCTTTCATGTGAAAAAAAACTTATCTTTAAAACAAGTTCTTCTAACACTTCGGTTTTTTGATAATCGGAATCGAAATTTTCTATCGATTGTATGTGTTCAATATATCCCTTTAAATATTTAGACATAACATTCCTCCAATTCAATTGAATTTTATCACAATTTAAAACCCTATACAATGAGTAGAAATATATGTTATGATATTAAATAATACTTTGTGATGGGAGACATATATAATGAATGACGTAAGATTAAGTGCATATTGCATGCATTGTTTAGTAAAAGGGCAACTTGATAAAATGCCATTGGAAGCTACAGAAGCAACTAAAGCTGAGTATATGAAAAAGGTACTTAACACAGTTGGTAATTGTGAACCTTGGGAAACGGCCCCGGTGGTACATTCTAAGTTGATTGAAATACAAAAAGAAATATTTAATAATAACTTGAGTTATGAAGATGAGAAAAAAACCTTTAATGATTTGATGTTAAGGGAAGAGAACAAGATAAAAAATCGTATTGAGTTGGCATCAGATTCGGTTAATATGGCAATAAGATATGCAAGAGTAGGTAATTACATTGATTTTGCTGCATTAAATGATGTAAGCGAAACACAGCTTTTAGAGCTACTGTCCCAAGCTGAAACAAGTGGGTTAGATGAAGTAGAGTATGCTAATTTTGTGAAAGATATGAAAGAAGCCAAGTCATTGGTGATTTTAGCTGATAATAGCGGTGAAATTGTATTAGATAAGATAATGATTGAAGAAATCAAAAAGACATATCATAGTATTAATGTAACATTGATAGTAAGGGGATATCCCGTTATAAATGATGTGACTAAGGAAGATGCCATTTATGTTGGAATGGATAAAGTTGCAGAAATTGTAGGAAATGGAACTTCAATTGCAGGTACTGCTTTAGAGTTAATAAATGATGAAGCAAAAAACAGAATAATGAATGCTGATGTTATATTATCTAAAGGTCAAGGTAATTTCGAGACCCTTAATATGTGCGGATTAAACATATACTATGTATTCTTGTGCAAGTGTCAATGGTTTGTAAATCAGTTCGGTATAAAAAAATTAGAAGGCGTTTTCGTAAATGATAAAAGACTTTAAATTCTTGCGATTTTATAAAACTAATGTATAATAATTGTATAGTATAAGCTAAGAGGTAGAGTATGAATGTAGATAAAATTATTTATAATGGTAAATGCCAAACTATGGATAACGGAGAAGTTGTTGATTGGTTAGCAATTAAAAAAGATCAAATATTTACTGTAGGAATGGGCAATGATTACGAAAAATATGCAGGTAAAGATACAGTATTAATTGATGCTAAGGGTTGTACAGTTTCCCCTGGTTTTATTGATAGTCATTTTCATATGGTTCAAACTGCAGTAAATTCTTATTGCATTGATTTAAGTAATGCAACAAGTTTTGATGAGATAGGTAAATTAATAATAAGAGAGGGGAAAAAAAATCCCGAGATGGAGATGCATTGTATAAGACTTGATGTGAGCAAATTGAAGGAAAAAAGATTTCCAAATCGATATGAAATAGACAAGTATTGGGATAAATCTCCTGTATGGATCAACAATAGCGTTTATCAAATGAGTGCTGTAAACACATATGGGATCCTTTTTTATAAAATACCATTTAATATGGTAGGTGTAGTATGTGACGATAAGCAAATGCCCACAGGAGTTTTTAAAGCCAATGCAAATGCTAAGCTTAGGTCTAATATATTAAATTCAATCAGTGATTTTTACAAACAAAATGCCATAGAATCCATAATGGATGATTTGGCAGCCAAAGGACTTACAACTATAAATGCTGTAGAGGGCGGTTACATGTACAGCGATAGGGATGCAGAATTTATAAATTCCCTAATAAATAGAAAAGACGTATATCTAGATATGGAGCTTTTTTTTCAAACATTAGATATAAATAGGATTATTGAAATGGGACTTAAAAGAATAGGCGGCTGCTTATATGTTGATGGTACTTTTGCTATGAGAACTGCGGCTATCTCTTTTGAATATATAGATGCAAAGGGAGAATACGGAACTTTGCAATTCACCCAAGAAAAATTAAATACATTCGTAGAAGAATGTTATAGAAGAGACTTACAATTGGCACTTTACACAATAGGAGATAGAGCAATAGAGCTTGCAATAAATGCCCATGAAAGGGCGGTGGAGTTAACAGGAAATACATCTTTAAGACACAGACTTGAACATGCAGAACTTCCCAATAAAGAACATATAGCAAAAGCAAGGAATTTAGGCCTAATTTTTTGTGTACAGCCCACATACGAATATTATTGGGGTGGTAAAGGTGGTATGTACGAATCTAGGATAGGTGATCATTATCTTGATACAAATCCTTTTAGATATATGATTGACCAAGGACTAATGTTGTGTGCTGGCTCAGACAGTGATGTGCTGCCTTGTAATCCTCTATTGACCCTATATGCGGCGACGAATAGAAATGTTAATAAACATAGTATTACTGTGTATGAAGCACTAGAACTAATTACTAGTAAAGGTGCATATGCCATATTAAAAGAAAACATTAAAGGGTATTTAAAAGGTGGTTATTTAGCAGATATCGTAATATTTGATAATGATATTTTTAGTATTGATAAGAGCAAACTAAAAGATGTAAAGGTGGTTAGTACAATTAAATCTGGAATGATAGTATATAAGGATATGGAATATTATGCTTAGTATAAAACTTTTAGGGCATACAGAAATAAGACATAATGGCAAGGATATAACAAGCGCTTTAAGCAAGAAAACAATTGCTCTGTTATTTTTGCTTGTTGTAAATGAAGAAAAGTATTTGACCAAGGATAAAATTGCTCTGTATCTATGGCCAGAAAGCAATGAAGAATCCTCAAAATATAATGTTAGATACAACCTATGGATGCTTAATAAGAATATCCCCAATGATTCGAAAGGTAATGAGTTAATAGTCTCAGACAAAAATAGTTGCTCTTTAAACTCAAATTATGATTTTGAATGTGACTTATTATCTATAGTAAAATGTGATTGCAAAACGGCATCAATAGGAGAATTAAGCCGAATTGTTGATAAAGCTTTTTCTGGAGAGGTGTTGGAAGGTTGGTTTATTAACAAGTGCTATGATTTTAATGAACTGATTTTACTTCATCGTATTCAATTGGAAAGAAAGCAGCTTAGTATTCTTCAAGCTCTAAGTAAAAAACACTATAAAAATGGACATTTGGAAAATTCATTGGAAGTATTAAAGATTGCTGAACAATTTGATCCTAATAATGAGAGTATAGCCGAATGTACTCTTAAGACATACTCTGCATTGGGGGACAGAGTTTCTGGTATTAATTATTATAAAAATTTTGAAGCAAAACTTTGGAAAGAATTGAATATAATGCCAAATGATGAACTTCAGGATTTATACGAGAGCTTGTTTAGTACTAATTTACCTTATGTTGAATCAGAAATCAAAAAAAACGAGATGAAAAATATAAACCTTTATGGTTTTGGAATCTCAAGTATAGAATGGTCCCTTGTGAGCTGTATCATAGATTCTATATGTGATGCTGTTTCTGAAGTATTATTGAATAAAGTGGATTTTGAAATTATTTCTGAATTGGGGTTTATAAATAAAAAAATTATAATTAAATATAATGAAAATTCAAATGTTAAGGTCGATACTCCCGAGGCGGTACCATACATAAGAATCATGCAAGCTTTTTCTAATTTACTTGAAATAGTGGAAGAAAAATACAGTGTGGAAATTGAAATTGAAGCGTTTGATGATGCAGATGATATTTCAAAAGAAGTTGTTAATTATATTTCTAAGGTACATAAAAAATTAAGAATTATTAAATAAGTGTTTAAATTGTGTTTAAACTATGATGCAATGTTTAAAAAAGTTTTTTTGATTAATTTCAAATAAACTTTTTTTTATTATTATAATAAACCATGAATGAATATAATGAATATAAGTTATAGTAGAATTTATATGAAATTATAGGAGGAACAAATGGAAAACAATTACAAAAAACCGTCACTAGGCGTAGCGGTTACCTCGGTACTATTTTTATTTATAGTATTGGCGGCGCAGGTTATTGTAGCAGGAGCACCTGACATACATATAACACTAGTGTTTGCTATTACTTATACTACAATAGCATTGTTGCTAACAGGAACACCTTGGAAAGCGGTAGAAGAAGGAATTATGCATGGTTGTAAGATTGCAACTATACCAATGATGATATTGATGTTCATAGGTATGTTGATTCCAACACTAATTGCAGCAGGTACTATTCCAGCACTTATTTATTATGGACTAAAAATTATAAGCCCATCCGTATTCTTAATAACAGCTGCAATCATTTGTGGTATATCTTCATTATGTACAGGTTCAAGTTGGACAACTGGAGGTACTTTCGGTGTTGCATTTATGGGAATTAGTATGGGACTTGGAGTTCCACTTCCAATAACTGCAGGTGCGGTAGTATCTGGCGCAGTTATCGGTGACAAATTATCACCTTTATCAGATTCAACTAACTTAGCTGCAGGTGTTGCAGAAGCTAACTTATTTAGTCACATTAAAAGCATGATGTACACAACAGTTCCAGCATTTGTTATATCTCTAGTTGTTTATGGAATTATTGGAGCCAATTACTCAGCTGACACTATTAATTCAACTGCTGTAGATGAAATCACTTCAGGTATCGCTGCAAACTTTAACATTTCAGCTGGTTATACTTTGATTGCTGTAGTTCCATTGGCAGTAATTATATTTATGGCTATTAAAAAAATACATGCATTGGCTGCAATGGTAGCTGCTTCATTAGTAGCAATGGTAATTGCAATGATTGGTCAAGGTTATGGTATCTTAGAAATGATGAGTTACATGAACTATGGATTTAGTATAGATACTGGTGTTGAGAATGTAAACTCACTACTTAACCGTGGTGGTATTCAGTCAATGATGTGGACTTTATCATTAGGATATTTAGGACTATCATTTGGAGGTGTTTTAGAAATTTCTAGAATCATGGAAAGGTTGATCGATTCCATGTCTAAGCTTACTAATAACGCACGTAATATAATTGCTACTCACGTATTGAGTTCAATTGTCGTTAACTTTATTTCTGCAAGTCAATATGTTGCTATAATTATACCAGGAAGAATGTTCTTACCTGCTTATAAAAAATTAGGAATTAGAAATGATGTAGTTTCTAGAACCACTGAAGACTCTGGTACAGTAACTTCACCTCTCGTTCCTTGGGGACTTTGCGGTGTATTCTTTGCAGGAACATTAGGAGTAGCAACTCTAGCATATTTACCATATGCAATTTTATGCTATATAACTCCAGTAATTGCAATCGTTTATGGAATAACAGGCAAATTCATATGGTATGATGAAGAAGAAAAAGATGTGGAGGCAAAATAAATGTACGAAATCAATAGAAAAGATACTATAGATTTATTAAGTAATCTGGTTGCTATTGAAAGTACATATTTTGAAGAAGAAGAAATCATTAATTATGTATGCAATTGGTTATCAGACAACGATTTGGAACCAAAGATACATGAATACTTTGACTCAAAAGTTACCAAATTCCACGGTAAAAATGTTATATCAGAACTTGTTGGAGAAAAAGACGGCCCTACAATATGTCTAAATGGACATTTAGATACAGTTAATTTATGTGAGGGTTGGGAAAAAGATCCTAAAGGCGAAATAGTAGGTGACATTTTGTACGGTAGAGGTGCATTAGATATGAAATCTGGTTGCGCAGCTATACTAATGGCAATAAAGGCATTTAAAGAGAATCATAAGTCCTTTGGAGGAAAAATATTAACAACTTTTGTTTCTGATGAAGAAGGTCCATATGGTTTGGGAACTAACGCATTAATAGAAGATGGTTTTTTAGAAGATGTTGATTTATCAATAATTACAGAACCTAGTGCAGGCTTTACTGGAATTGAATTTCCAACTTTATGTCTAGGTGCTAGAGGAGGATATGGTTTAAATGTAGAATTCTTTGGCAAGTCAGCTCATGCAGCAACTCCAGAGTTGGGAATAAATGCCATAACTGAAGCAAGCAAATTTGTTAAAGAAATAGACAATATCGAGTATTTGGAAGATGATTTTCTAGGCACAGGAAATGCATGTGTTATATCCATTGAAGGAGATGGCGGCGCATGTAGTGTCCCTGATTATGCTAAGGTTACATTCTTTTGGCACATAGTGGTAGGAGAAGGTCCTGATACTATTGTTGAATACATAGAAAAAGCCATCGAAAGAGCTGGTATCAAAGGTGAATATAAGATTAACTTTAGAGAAGCTCCTTCGGAAGGTGCTAAAGGTTTCATGCCATATAAGGTGAGTGAAAATTTAGAAAGTGTTAAAAAATTTAAAGAATCAGTAGTTGAAATATGCGGAAAAGAAGCTGTTGTTTCGTCATTTTCAAGCATTGGAGATTTTGATTACTTAGGTACTAGACTAGGAGGAGCACCTGCGTTAGTATTTGGAGCTGCAGGAAAGAACTTCCATGGAGCAAATGAATATGTAGAACTTGATTCAGTTGAAAAAACTGCGGAGATTTTATACAACTATTTAGTAAAAACACTAGTTTAGTGATTAGACCTAATGTGGCTTTGCTGCATTAGGTCTAATATTATAGGAGAAGCTTATGAGATATTATGATAAATTGTTTATAAATGGTGAATTCCACACTATGGAATCGAAGGATGAAGTTTTTACTACTCTTGGTATAAAGGACGGATTAATATCATATGTAGGAGATAACACTACTTTAAATGCGGATGAAACCATTGATTTAATGGGGAAAACAGTAATACCTGGAATGGCAGATGCTCATATGCATATGTATGCTTATTGCCAAAATTTAGTTGCAGTAGATTTATCTGATGTCAGAAGCATAGAAGAAATGATATCTGTCATGAAAAACAGAGCTGAAGAAACTCCAGAGGGTATGTGGATTAAAGGTGTTAATTTTGATCAGACTTTATTCAAAGAGAAAAGAATGCCAACTAGAGATGATTTGGACAAAATTTCAACAAAACACCCTATTACAATAAGAAGAGTATGCTTGCATGCGATAGTTGTTAATTCTTTAGGGCTTAGTATTGCTGGCGTTGGCGTTGGATACAAGCCTGAAGGCGGTGGAGTTGTTGAAGTTGAGGAAGATGGGACTCCAAATGGTGTGCTTAGAGAACAATGTACTCAAGTTATAGATAATGTAATTAAAGATCCTTTAAAAGATCCTAGCGTAAAAGAAAAAGTAATGCTAGAAGTATTTAAGGATATGACAGAAAAGGGAATAACCACTATACATACATATTCAGCAAAAATATGGAATTATGAAGAATCAATAGAAACTTATAAAGATTTAGAAAAAAGAGGAATATTACCTGTTAGGGTTACTGTTTGTTTGGATGAGCTTTTTGAAACTCCAAAAGGTATAAATAATGACCCGAATGTAAAAGTGCAAATGGGTTCATATAAATTATTCACCGATGGTTCGCTGGGAGCTAATTCGGCTGCTTTGAGGGAGCCTTATGAAGATTCTGATGAGCTAGGTGTTATGATATGCACAGAAGAGGATCTTTACGATAGAATGAAGACTGCCTTTGATAAGGGATTACAACCTGCTATCCATGCTATTGGTGACCGGGCACTGGAAATTACACTAAATTGTATAGAAAAGACGCTTGCGAATTCTGATAAAGATGCTAATTTACCTTTTAGAATAATTCATGCGCAGATGACTCCTCCGGATTTGATTGAAAGAATGAAAAAGCTTCCAGTGGTATTAGATATACAACCAGTATTTTTAAGAACTGACTTACATTGGATTGAAGAAAAGCTTGGTAAAGACAGAGCAAAAGATTCATATATGTGGAAAACATTGATGGAAAATGGATTGATTGAAACCGGCGGATCTGATTGCCCTGTGGAAAGCTATAATCCAATTAATGGTATATATTCAGCAGTAACTAGGTGCGATTATGAAGGATTTCCTTTGGGAGGATATAATCCTGAAGAAAAAGTTGATGTATTTGATGCTGTTGCAATGTTTACTAAAAATCCTCATTATGCAACCGGACAAGAGGATATTAACGGAATGTTAAAAAATGGATATTTTGCTGATTTTGTAGTATTGGACAGAAACATTTTTGAAATTGATGAAATGGATATTCTTAATGTTAAGGTTGAAGCAACCTATTTAGCTGGTAATAAAGTGTATTAACATAAATAAATCCCTAAATAATAAATAAAGGATTGGGTCATTGGCTCAATCCTTTGTTTATTATATAACTTTAATTTGATAGTAGAAAAATGGAAAAATAAAAACTAGCCATTGTATGGCTAGTTTTTCTTTTTCAGATTACTATGTACAAAGACATAGATTGAAGTCAATTTGACCTCCGTATGCTTATTGGCATATACGGTGGTACTAGGGAGTATTAATTTCCCCCTAATCGATTACTTAGTCGACTATTGAAACGCTCATAGCTCTGTGCTTTTTGCTGTCTCTAGGGTCTGCTTCGATCTCGAATTCAACCTTTTGACCTTCATTTAAAGTTTTATAACCTTCTGTATTTATAGCTGAGAAATGTACGAATACATCACCGCTTCCATCATCGTTTGTTATGAAACCAAATCCTTTTTCTGCATTAAACCATTTTACTGTACCTTTATCCATCGGGGTACCTCCTAATTTTATTACTCAATAAAAAACAAAACACTCATTTAAAGAAAATACTCTAAATGAGATAAAGCTATTTCTTGAACACTTTATTTATACCATACATATGGATAAAAGTCAATAAATGATAATTACATAAAAGTATGATATAATTACAAGCAAGTAGGGGGTGTAATTAAAATGATCGAAAACTTACAAGATGTTACAACTGCTAGCATATTAATTAGGCTTTTATTAGCGGTGATTATAGGAGGATCCATTGGATTACAAAGATATATCACAAATCATCCTGCTGGCTTTAGAACATATATTTTAGTGTGCGTAGGAGCAACCATGGCAATGCTAACCAATCAATATATGTGCGATGTGTTAGGCTATGAAGGAGATATAGGTAGACTCGGAGCACAAGTAATTACTGGTGTGGGGTTTTTAGGAGTAGGAACTATATTAGTTACAGGTAGACAAAAGGTTAGGGGTCTTACTACAGCTGCTGGTCTTTGGGCGTGTGCTTGTTTAGGATTAGCAATTGGTATCGGGTTTTATGAAGGTGCTATAATTGGAGGTGTAATAATATATCTGAGCTTATCAACTTTAGGATATTTTGAAAAATCTATAAATAGACGTTCTAGAATTTTTGCAGTATATATAGAGATTGAAAATGTTAAATCTTTTAAATTAGTATGCAACAGGCTTGAAGAGATGAAATGTGAAATAAAAGAAACAGATTTAAATCCCAAAGAAGCATTTTCTCAAAATGGTATAGGCTTTAATGTAACTGCAAAAATACCAAAATTAGAATTAAAGAAAAATATTATTGATAATCTTGAAAATATAGAAGGTGTTGTCTTTATTGACGAAATTTAGAGGTGAATATGATAGCTAGCATAATTTTATTTTCCACTGGCATTATATGTATAATAATGCTTTTTAAAAATATAAGAAGATTGCCAAATAGTAAAGAGGTTAATTCGGATATACTTGTTAGTGTTATTGTACCGTTAAGAAATGAAGAAAAAAATGTGAAAAATCTATTGGAACATTTGTTAAATCAAAGTTATAGTAATTATGAAATCATATGCGTGGATGACAGTTCTGAAGATAATACATATGATATGACTAGTAAGTATCCTGTTGAATTGATTAAAGCACCTAAAAAGCCTGAGGGTTGGATAGGAAAATCTTGGGCACTGCTACATGGTACAAAAAAAGCCAATGGAGATTTATACTTATTTGTTGATGCGGATGTTAGTTTGAGTAGTAATATAATATCTGATTTGGTAAGTGAATATATTAAAGAAAATAAGGTTATATCAATTATGCCTTATCATAAAACAAAACTCTTTTACGAGCAATTTTCTTTTTTCTTCAATTATTTACAATATGCAGCCAATGGAATGGGTTTTAAAAATGATAAATACTATCTAGGTTTATATGGGCCGATTATATTGATGCCAAAAAAAATTTACCAAAGCATTGGTACACATGAAGTTGTCAATAATAGTGTAATAGAAGACATCGATTTAGGTATCAAACTGCATAGAGAAGGTTATAATTTTAGCTTATTTATGGGCAGAGAGGACGCCAGTTATCGAATGTACCCTGATGGATTTAATAAACTAGTTCAAGGTTGGTCTAAAAATCAGGCTAGTGTATTTATCCAAATAAGACTTATGATAGTTTTATTGGTGGCAATTATAATTGGTATGTATATAAAGATTCCGATAGTTTTAATTAAAGCATTAATACTTAAAAATATAAATGAAATAGTTATATATTCAATTTTTTATTGGGTTTTAGTTATAATACTTAGTATAAGTTCAAAACACATAGGTAAATATAAATGGTATGTTTATATACTTTATCCTATATATTTGGCTTTTTATTTATATATATTTTTATGGTCAATAATAAAAAGAAAATTAAAAATACCAATGTTATGGAAAGGAAGGAAGATAAACACGAATGTTAAGTGATAATCAAACAATAGCTATATCTTTTATATTATGGCCGACTTTTCAGTTTATTGCTTCTCGCATTGCAAATAAACTTCCTATTTCTTTTTATAATGACAACAATGTTTTGTTCAAAACAAAAAAATGGGAAAAGGGAGGTTCTTTTTATCAAACATATTTTAGAATAAAATCTTGGAAGGAATACATGCCAGATAGTTCTTTTTTTAATAAAAACAAATACGCAAAGAAAAGAATAACTGATTTTTCAGATGAAAATCTATATCGTTTTCTTATAGAATCAAGAAAAGCTGAGCTAGTACACATCTTAAGCGTTTTACCGTTTTGGGTATGGATAATAATTTCAAGGGTTGAAGTAATGTTATTGATGCTTTTATATGCTTTGATAGCTAATATTCCTTGCATTATTATCCAAAGATATAATAGGCCAAGAATAAAAGAGTATCTAAATAGAAGAAAAGAGTTATAAAGAGTAGGTGGAGAATAATGATTGAATTAAAGAATGTATATAAGACATATTCTAACGGGGAAGTTGAAACTAAAGCTTTAATTGATATTAATTTAAAAATCAAACAAGGAGAAGTTATAGTTGTTTTGGGCGCAAGTGGTTCTGGGAAAACCACATTGTTAAACGTCATAAGTGGTTTGGATAATTTAACTTCAGGAACTATTTATGTGAATGATAAGAAAATCTCTGATTATAATGAAAAAAGATTAACCTCATTTAGAAGAAACAATCTTGGTTTTGTTTTTCAGCAGTATAATCTTCTTCAAAATCTAAATGTGCGTGAAAATGTTGAAATAGGAGCTGCGGTATCCAAAAACCCTCTAGATATTGATGAAATAATAGATAGAGTTGATCTTAATGAAACCAAAACCAAATATCCTTATCAACTTTCTGGAGGACAACAACAAAGGGTTTCCATTGCTAGATCTTTGGTTAAGAACCCTAATTTTATATTTTGTGACGAGCCAACAGGAGCCCTTGATGAGGAAACTGGCAAAAACATTTTAGAAATATTAGATGAATTAAATCGTTCTTATGGTACAACAATTATTATGATAACCCATAATCCTAATATTTCACTTATGGCAAATAGAGTTATTAAGATGAATTCTGGCAAGGTTGTTGAAATAATTGAAAATAAAGAGAGGAAATCACCTAAGGAGATAACATGGGCATAAGAGTATTATTTAAAAATGTAAGAAAAACTTTTATGAATAAGAAGTTTCAATTACTTGCAATATCTCTTATTATTTTCTTTTCATCTATGATATATACGATTATGTTTTTGGCTACGGACAGTATAAAAACTCCGATGGAAAGCATGATGAAAGATAATAATGCAGAGGATTTTTCTATGGAAACTGTAGATTTGATATTGCCAGATGAATTTGAATATTTGCCAGATGATATCATTTATAGTTCCTTTAACTTTAGTTTAACTGAATTAGCAAGCATTGATGAAGAATCATATAATGAAATAATTTATAGCAGAATAGATGAAATAAAGAGTGAATATGAAGATGTGTTTTTTGAATTGGAAGAAAGACGATATAAGGACATAAGTTTTGGTGAAGGATATAAATTAAGGGCATATATTAATAATGGTAATATTAATAAAACATATTTAGAAGAAGGTGAAATTCCAGTAAAAGATAATGAAATAGCTCTTAATCAGACTTTAGTAATGAAGAATGATTTATCAATTGGAGACAATATAAAAATTAATGATAAAGATTATGAAATTACGGGTTATATCTTGTATCCTGATTTCAATTTACCTATAAGTAATGGTGAACTACTTATTAATCCAAGTAAAATGGGAATTGCACTATTTTCTGAAGATGAATTTAAATCCATAGAAGGTATAGAGGGATTCTATTTATCTGGAATATTTAATGATTGTAACGAAAATGGATTCAAGGCGAATTGTATAGATGAGTTTATGGATAATCCTATAGATATAGTATCTAGCATTACGCTTACTAAAAATCAAATGAGAAGTGGTGCTATATATGAAGAAATCAGGGGAGGACAGGCTACAACCCTTGGACTTAGCCTTGTAATTGCTTTAATTGCAGTAATCATGGTTGGTATAATAACTTATCGTATATTGAAATCAGAGAAAAACGCCATTGGTATAATGAAGGCCATGGGATATAAAAACTATGAAATTGCAATGCCATACATTAATCTATTATCAATTATATCAGCACCGGCATTAATATTAGGATACTTGGTTGGAACTAAATTTGCGTATAACATGAAACAGTTATATTTAGATTTTTATATGTTGCCAAATGGCCCTATTGAAACAAATATTGGGGTAATGTTAACTGCTGTTTTAGTGCCATTTATATTTGTTTTAGGTCTAAGCTATGTGGTTATTTACAGAATGCTCAGAAAGAAAGCTCTTATTTTACTAAATGTTGAAGAAAAAACTAAGGCAACTAGATTAAATAAACTTGTTAATAAACTGCTTAGAAAGTCGAAGGCAACGACTAAGTTTAAATATACTTATTTAACTCAGAGCTTAGGTAAATTTTTAGTATTTGTTATTGGAATATTCTTTGCTTCCACCCTTATAATAATGGGAACTATGATGTACGGTTTTTCAGATAAGATGATAAATGATTACTATAATTCAAAGGATTATGAATATGAAGCTTATTTGGATTATACTAAGAAAGCTCCTGTATTAAGGGATGAAGATGAGAAGTTTTTGGATGTAAATCTATATTATGAGGATAATTTAATACAAGCTAAGGGTATTGAATATGATAATGACCTTTTTAAACTATATAATAAAAAAGGCGAGAATATAACTGAGTTATTAAAAGAAGGCGTTGTTATTAATAATGCCATGGCTTTAAAATATGATTTGGAAGTAAATGATGTTATCGAATTGGAAGGGACTAATAAGACTAAAGACTTTGAAGTAGTTGAAATTGCTGATAATAGTACGTCGGCTACTTTGTACGCTAATATAAGTCAGTTAAGTTTAATGCAGTTTGAGAATGATGACGTGTACATAGGTATATATTCTAATATCATACCAAGTGATGATTACAAAGTGGTTTTAAATAAATCAGATATTTTGTCTCAAAGTGAAGTAATGCAGAAATTCGTAAATGTTGCAGTTTATGGATTGATAGTGGTGGCGTTGATACTTGCTATACTTATACTGTATATTTTGACGACACTGACTGTTGAAGACAATATTTACAGTATATCTCTATTAAAAGTTATAGGGTTTAACAGAAATGAAGTCAAAAGCATGATATTAAATAGTTATTTAACATATTGTATTATAGCATATCTATTATCAATACCAATTACTAAAATGATGATGGAGTTGATGGCATGGTATTTGTCCCATGAGTTTAATATGTATATGCCTATGGAATTTAATTTAATTGGCGCTTTAGTGGGGTTTGCACTCATAATTGGAATGTACCTTGTGGGTACGATAAATGCCAATAGAAAAATTAATAGAATATCACTTCAAGAGGTGTTAAAAGCGTACAATGAATAAGCGGATTTATTCCGCTTCTTCTTTTGCCCTTGAATAGCATATACCTAGTAACATATAAAAATATGGAGTTGTGTAAAACTTTGTGTTTCCAACTAAGCTAGATACTAAATAGGCCCCTATAATGCAGTAAATGGACAAATCAAATATGCTAAATCTTTTGAATTTTTTAACAAATCGTATCAACAAATAGGTTAAACTAGCTATATAAAATATTAAAGCAGGAATTCCTTGAGAAGCGGCTATTTGTAATATTTCGCAGTGGGGCCTATAAAATAGAACTAATCCATTTGGGTGCTCCATTTGCAAGTTGTCTAGACCTACTCCAAAAATTGGGTTTTCTTTAATAACATTAATAGCATGCATCCATAATCTTCCTCTGCCTGATCCAAAATTACCCATAGCTTCTTCATTTTTATTTACAAAGATATTTCCTATGTTTCCGTTAATAATACTTATATCTCCTGTAAAATTCCACGTAAATGAGCTATATATAATTATGAATATAAAGGAATATGCAGTTATAATTATAACCTTCTTTACGCTTGATTTATCAATAAAAAGGGACAGTACCATCATCCCAAACATACCTGATACTACACCAATCAATGGTCCAAGGGAACTAGAGTTAATTAAACCTGTTAGCAGCAAAGTTAATTCGATTAAATAAACAGGAAAATATTTTTTGTTGGTTTCATTTACTAAAAGAAGTAAAGCGACCATAATGGCCATTGATAGAAAATATCCATAATGGTTCTGATTGCTAAAATAGCCTTTTTCTATGGATAAACCTGTTAAATCATTTATAGTTTCATTATTGATTAAACACAAAAATGATATGAACGAAGATGAAAAGGAAAATGTTTTAAAGATTAACAAAATGTATTCTTTACTTTTTATGCTCATAGCAACAATAATTATTCCTAAATAACCGATAAAAGTTGTCAACCCTTCTCCTTGGAAAAAATAACCGTGAACTGCCAAGTGTGTATTTTCAGCAAAGTAGGTCGAAATAATTGTCCACACAAAATAACCGTAAATGAAATATACAAAGTATTTTCCCGTTTTTCCATTTACCGTTTTTTTCTTAAATGCATTCCATACACCGTAAAATACCATATAAACTAATCCTAAATAACCGATGGTATTAAGGGCGGTTTGTAAATCGATGTACCTAAATTCAATTGATTCAAAATTGCGTGTAAGGTAAATTGCGAAAATGGGTAAAAGGGATAAAAAAATCATAAGAATCAATGCAACTTTTTCGAAATATGAATAAGGGATTGAGTTAAAGGTATCTGAAATATTTTGTTTTTTAGTTAAGGTATCATATATATTTTTCAAGTTTTCTCCCGTATATCAAAAAAGGCTGCATATGCAGCCTTTAGTTTATGCTTTATTGTCACTTCCTAATACATTTACAATTTTATGGGCCACAAGTTCTTTGATGTTTGATCTTCCTACTTTTAAATAATTTCTAGGATCAAATGTTTCAGGATTTTGATTTAATACTTCCCTGATTCCTGCGGTCATTGCTAGTCTTAAATCAGAATCTATATTAACTTTACATACGGAAGATCTTGCAGCTTGCCTTAACATGTCTTCAGGTACTCCTATAGCATCCTTTAGGTTTCCCCCATTGGCTTGAATAATGTCAACGTATTTTTGGGATACACTGGAAGCTCCATGGAGTACTATTGGAAAATCTGGAATCCGCCTTGATATTTCTTCTAATATATCAAATCTAAGCTGAGGTTTAGTGCCGGGCTTAAACTTAAAAGCACCGTGGCTTGTTCCAATTGCTATAGCTAAGGAATCAACGCCTGTTTTTGAAACAAACTCTTCAACTTCATCTGGGTGTGTATACATGGCATCTTTGGACGAAACGTTAACTTCGTCTTCAACCCCTGCTAATTTACCAAGTTCAGCTTCTACTACTACTCCATTTGCATGGGCATACTCAACTACTTTTTTTGTTATTTCAATATTTTCTTTAAAACTGTACTGAGAAGCGTCAATCATAACAGAAGAAAATCCGCCATCAATACATGATTTGCATGTTTCAAAGTCAGGACCGTGGTCTAGATGAAGTGCAATAGGGATATCGTTTTCTATTAGAGATGCTTCAACTAACTTAACTAGGTATGTGTGATTCGCATACTTTCTAGCCCCTTTGGATACCTGTAAAATCAATGGAGAGTTTAGCTCACCGGCTGCTTCTGTAATTCCTTGAACAATTTCCATATTGTTGACATTGAAGGCTCCTATGGCATATCCTCCATGATAAGCTTTTTTAAACATTTCTGTTGTAGTTACTAATGGCATAAATATCATTCCTTTCTTTTAATAGATAACTTATAATATATTATACATCAATCACTTGTTTTTTACCATACCCCTAAAAGGGTTTATGAATACAAAAAACAGTGATATAATTACATTAAGAGAGGTGATTATGAATTACAAATTAAAATGGCTAGCTTTATTGATATCAGTGGATATCACTTGGGGTATGATGTTTGTAATAAATGACTATTTACTTGATTATCTTTCACCTAATATTATGGTATTTTTAAAGCTTCTAGCGGCATCTATATTGTCTTTGGCTTTTGTGTTAATTAGGGATAAGGGTATAAAGATAAATAGAAAGGACTTACCAAAGATTGCCATAATTGGTTTAATTGCCATGTGCATATATAATACTTTGGAAGGTATTGGTATTGACCTTACATCAGCGTCTGTAGCGGCTCTGATACTGGCCACAGTGCCTATTTTTACTGCGCTTACAGATTATATTCTTTTCAAGAATAAAGTTAATGCGTGGACAATTGTGGGGATTTTTGGGTCTATACTAGGAGTGACAATATTAACCTTGGGTGCAGAAGATGCGAAAATAAAGGCAACCGTATTAGGACTTATAGTGATGGTGTTAGCAGCATCTCTTTGGGCTTTGTATATTGTAAATGTTAAACCTATTCAGAAAAAATATGATCCAATGGTGCTTGTAGCTATGTTTACAACTTCAGGTATGATAGGTAGTCTTTTTACTGTGATTATTGCTAAGCCAGAAAAAATGGAATTTAATTTATCTGTCTTTATATTAATTCTAGTTTCCAGTGCCTTTGGTTTTGTAATTGCCCAATATTTCTATATTAAGGTGATAAAACATATTAAAGTTACTACAGTGGCTGTATTTGAAAATCTGATTCCTGTAACTTCAGTTGTGGCTTCCTTTTTAATATTTGGACAGATGCTGAATATAATTCAAAGTATAGGTGCTCTAATAATACTGACTTCTGTCTCTTTGGTTTCAATAAAAGGATAAGATTTAACAAAGAAATTACAAAAAAATAACTACATATAGTGTTAGTTGTGGTATAATGTTACTATAAATAGATTTGGTTATTCACTAAAGATTTTGACAAACATAATCGAAAGGGGACACCATGATAAAAATATATGTATTAGATACAAATGTATTAATCCAATCACCTGACGCCATATTTAGCTTTATGGAGAACCGGGTGATTTTGCCTTTAGTTGTCATTGAAGAATTGGATGGATTGAAAAAGGCTGACGGAGAGAAGGGACTTAATGCCAGGGATGTAATTAGAAGTTTGGAAAACTTAAGATTGAAGGGAGATTTACTTGAGGGTGTATCTCTTGAGGGAGGTGGAAGCCTAAGAATAGAACCTAATTGTAGCGATGTCAAACTACCGGAGGATTTGCCTGACCACAAACCTGACAATAGATTGTTGCAGGTTTGTTTAGGGATAAAAGAAGACGTTAAGGGCGACGGTGATATAGAGGAAGTTGTTTTAGTAACAAAGGATTTATTGCTAAGAATGAAAGCAGGTGTTTTAGGTATAATATCTGAAGATTACTTAAATCAGCAAGTCCAAAATCCTCAGTATTTATATAAAGGCAGACAGCATTGTTATGCCAATGAGGATTATTTTTCCGATTTTAACAGTCAAGGAATAGATATAGACGAACTATATAATGTTGACGAAAAAGGAGAAAGATTCAATTTAGAGTTAACTGAAAATGAATTTGTAATTATATATGCAGATAGATCATTAAAAAAGACATTACTTGGTAAGGTAAAGGGCAAAAAAGTAATACCCCTTAAATATGGAAGGCATGAACCATATGGTGTTAAACCAAGAAATGCAGGGCAATGTTTTATGCAAGAGGCACTGATGATGTCTTCTGAAGAGGCGCCTCTTGTTATAATAAAGGGCATGGCTGGTACAGCTAAAACCTTTTATTCCTTAGCAGTTGGACTTGACAAAGTATGGAATGCAAGTACAAGAGAATACAGACGAATATTAGTCTCTAGGCCTAATGCCCAATTTGACGACGGAATAGGATTTTTGCCAGGCAATGAGCAAGAAAAAATATCTCCATTAATGAGGCCGATTTATGACAATTTGGAGCAACTAGTTGATTCAAGTGATGACTTAAGATATGCAAATGAAATGGAATTACAAGGAAAGGTTGAAGAAATATTTGCTAGGGGTATAGTTCAGGCTGAAGCCATGAATTTTATAAGGGGAAGATCTTTTATGAAAACATATCTAGTTATTGATGAAGCTCAGAATTTAACGCCCAATCAAGTTAAAGGAATAATAACCAGGGCAGGGAAGGGTACTAAAATAATTTTGTTAGGGGATCCTAATCAGATAGATATACCGTTTTTAGATGAAAGGACAAATGGATTAAGCTATGCGTCTGAGAGAATGAAGGGCAGTAAAATGTGTTATCAAATTACACTAAATATGGATGAATGCGAAAGATCTGATCTGGCATTTGAAGCGATTAATATACTATAAAAAATGCGGGCAAAAGCCCGCATTCCTTATATCTCCTTATATCCCATTGGGAGGCTAAGCCTATCTTTTGGGATGTTTTTATTAAGTTCATTTATGATTAGTATATTATCTATAAAAGTATCTAGAGTTTGTATGCAATAAAGTTCATTATCTTTAAAATAGTATCTAATAGTAGCGTCGGTTTCTTTATTTGAGTATTCAAAATATTCATATGAATTATCATCGCTGGTGTATGGAATGTTAGCATTACCTTCACCAGTTTTCGTATACTTATTATATTCAATAACGACTTCAGATAATCCTAAATAATCCTCATTGCTTTTGGTTACCAAGCTTATAGTTAAATCATTATTATTTAATAGATATGCTTGATTTTCTAAAAAGATTAATCTTGTGCGTCCCAAAAAAGTTTTTGTTTCCACATCAAAATTATTGCCATCTACAGCTATTTCTATTGGGGTTTCAATTCCCAATAGAATATATGTAGCATCCAAATAGTAATGGCCGCTTTCTAACAAATTAACTAATTCATACATTTTGCTAATTTTGCTATTTTCAAATATATAAGCTACTAATCCTAAAACTACTAAAATAGCTATTATTGGAATTATTAATTTCTTTTTCATGATTAAAAGCTTAATCTAAGCATCCATACAATTGCAGTAGAACTTTGTTCAAATGGGTTTTCTATTCCAGTTGTTTTAGAATCATTATTTTCATTTAAATATGCTTTTAATTCGTTTACATCAGTAAATGTTATACCTGAGTTTTCAATGAATTCAGGTACAGAAATTTCCGGTGAAGTTTCAGATAGGGCCGTTGTTCCTAAATATTTGGTTGTTTCTTCTCCTTCATCAGGTTCTATTTCAGTGTATGAACCAGTGAATGTGCCATTAATTTCTCCATCTGTTGTCACGGATTCATATTTACCATTTATTTTACCGTGGGAAGAGATCGTTTCATCCTCTTCATTTACGCCGGAATAAGTTATATTAAAATCTTTACTGTAATTATCACCATTTTCAGTTATCATATTTTCGCTAACTATTTTAAGTGGTTCATCGGAACCTTCAACATTCATTTCGAAAGTTGAATTATCTTCTCTTGTGTTACTACCTTGATCGTAAACTGTATGGGTAGCATCTAAAGTAACATTACTAGGGAAGATAACTTTATTTACTATATGTCTATCTGAATCGTTGGTGTAATAATTATTTTCTATGGCGAAGCTGCCATCTGGAGTTTCAAAATACATATTACATGCCAAGAAAGTTTCTTCTTGTACATATACTACAGCTTCTAGTTTTGTTTTCGATAATTTAGTTTCATCATTAACAACAGCTTCCACTGATTTTAATGTATTTAAACCGTCGCTGTTTTGCATGGTTGTTAAATATGAATTTATATCTTCATCATTAGACATTGCATTATACACATCTTTTAGTAATACCCCACCGATGGATTCGTCCGCTGACAGTGTATAAATATCGGCTTCCACATCAGTGTCGTGATACATGACTGTTCCATTTGACATTGAAACATTTTCTGAAGTTAAATTTGAATTAATATCACTTGATAATTTTGATATATCATCAGACCATGTGTTTTCAAAAGTAAGATTTTTACTTAATTCTAAAGCTTTTACATATCGTTCAAATGGGTTCATATCTTTTGTTGAAGAAAAATCTGATGTATACTTGACCATAGGTTCTTTAGTTGAGAAGAAACTCATAATCATATCATTGCCTGAAAAGGTAACTGATGTTGTGCTACCTAATAATCCAAGCTCAATATATGATTTATCTGTTTTAACATTATTTAAAGTTTTGTAATGTAATTTATAATTTTGATCATAATCTTTTGCTTCCACTTCAAGGTTGATTTGCACACGGGGCTTTTCCAAGTCCTCTTTTTCTATTCCGATGTATGAGCTTAAACTCATGGTTGAATCTTTGGCTTCTTCTTTAAAGGAATTCAAGCTATCTGAGATTCCTGTAGAGACTATTTCTATTGGTTCTGAAGGAAAGGTTGGCTCACCGCCATCTCCTCCGCAACTAGTTGTCATAAATATTGTTATGGATAGAATAGCCAGTAATAATAGCACTTTTTTTATTTTCATAACACCCTCCAAATAATTTCGCAATAGTTAAACCTTATGTTTAATTATACTAGATTAGTCGCTATAAAGGCAACAATATATATGTAATAGTTTGAATTATTTGTCAATTTATGACAAAAATTAGATTTTCTTTGACATTTTGTGTAAAAAACCATGAAAACCATTGTTAAACCTTGGTTATTGATGTAATATAATGTAGTAATTTACTAATAATTATGATATTATTATTTTAACAAATATAAGAACATAAAATCACTTAAAAATCAACACATATGGACATTAAGCATTCAGTTAAAATATTTGTTATTTTTACACATATGTAGTATAATAAAAATGTTAAATAGAAATATTTGTATTAGATATTGGGGATAAAATATGGTTAATTATAGAAGGAAACTTCGACTAGGTGATATATTGATGGCCAATGGTATTATCGATGAGCATCAGTTAAAGGAAGCCTTAAAAACTCAAGAGAAAAATGGCATAAAATTAGGGGAAGCTCTAATTACTCTTGGTTATATAGATGAAGATGATATGTGTAAAGCTCTTTCTAAACAGCTCGGTTATGAAGTTGTTAATTTGGGTGGTAAAGAGATAGATGAAAATTTAATAAAGTTAGTTAATGGAAGTATACTTAGAAAGTATGCTATGTTTCCATATAAGTTTAAAGAGGGTAGTCCCAATGTAGTCAAGGTGGCAATGGAAGACCCCATGAACATAATGGCTATAGACGATTTTAGTATAATAACTAATCTTCAAGTTGAACCAGTTATAGCCAGTCACTCTGACATAATGCTAGCAATTGATAGACATTATGGAGAGACTGAAGCGATGCAAGCTGCTGAGCAGTACACTATCGAAAGAAGTAATAGGTTTGCAGATCTTTCTGAGGAAGATATTCAGGCGGATATAGCAATAGAATCATCGCCTATAGTACAGCTTGTTAAAAGCATGATTGAACAAGCGGCTAGACAAAGAGCCAGCGACGTTCATATTGAAGCTATGGAAAACAGGGTTAGGATAAGATATAGAATAGATGGTGCCTTATATGAAAAGATGAACTATGATAGGTCATTACTTAGTGCAATTATAGCTAGAATTAAAATAGTATCAGGTATGGATATATCCGAAAAGCGTAAACCGCAGGATGGAAGATTTTCAATTGATATTGATAAAATTACCTATGATATTCGTGTATCTACACTTCCTACTGTATATGGTGAGAAGTGTGTAATGAGATTGGCATTTAAAAACGTAGTAATTAAAAGTAAGGAAGATTTAGGACTAGATAAGACTTCGTTAAAAAAATTCGATAGAATATTAAGCAACCCAAATGGTATAATACTAGTTACTGGACCCACAGGTTCTGGTAAATCAACAACCCTTTATACTGTACTTAGGGAATTAAATACAAGTGATGTAAACATAATTACGGTAGAAGATCCCGTTGAAGCTAACATTAAAGGTATTAATCAAGTACAGGTTAATACTAAGGCAAATTTAACATTTGCAAATTCATTAAGATCTATACTTCGTCAAGACCCAGATATTATAATGATTGGTGAGATTAGAGACATAGAAACCGCAAAAATAGCAGTGCAAGCCTCTCTTACGGGCCATTTAGTTGTAAGTACTTTGCATACCAACAGCACTGCAAATACAATAACTAGGCTAATGGATATGGGAATTGATAGTTACCTAATAGCTGACTCCACAACGGCAGTTGTAGCTCAAAGGCTAGTAAGAAGACTTTGTCCTAGCTGTAAAAGGAAACGCTATTTAAATGATGGAGAAAAAGAGTGGCTTGGAATAAACCCAGATTATAACTTAGAGGTTTATGAAGCTGTAGGTTGTGATAAATGTAATGACACTGGTTACTTTGGCAGAGTTGGTGTATATGAAATAATGGAAATTACATCTGCTATTAAGGAATTGATTACTTCAAAGCAACCAGTTTCAATGTTAAACAATGCTGCTAAAAAAGAAGGAATGAAAACAATTAAAGAATGTTGCATCGAATTATTAGTAGAAGGTACTACTAGTATTGAAGATGTAATAAAGGTAGTTGGGGATAATTTAAAGGAGTAACATATGAATCTTGATCAAATATTAGACTTAGCTGTTAATAGCCGTAGTAAGGTTTCAGATATACACGTAGCGCCAGGCAAACCTTGTACCTTTAGAGTAGACGGTGAACTTGTCCCAATAGATGAAAAAATACTGATGCCAACTGACACCGAAGCTTTTGCAAACGAGCTAATGACAGATAAAGAAAGAGCTATTATAGAAGAAAAAGGGGAAGTGGACTTTGCATATTCCAAAGTAGGGAAATGTAGATGTAGGGTTAATGTATTTAACCAAAGAGGGACCCTTGCTGTAGCGCTTAGACTTTTAACTTACGACATACCATCGCCTGAGTCTTTAGGATTGCCTGATGCATTGGTGAACTTAACAAGTAAAAGAAGGGGTTTAATATTAGTCACTGGAGTTACGGGAAG
>DATFJV010000136.1:0-28217 GCA_035268985.1 Anaerovoracaceae bacterium
CTTGGCTAGGGTAGCAGGATTCGAACCTGCGCATCATGGAATCAGAATCCAATGCCTTACCACTTGGCGATACCCCAATAAATATGGGGTGGGTAGTGGGAGTCGAACCCACGTATACAGGAGCCACAACCCTGTGTCTTAACCACTTGACGATACCCACCATATATGTTTTTGCAAAAAAAATTATAACATTTTAATATTCCAATGTCAATTAAGTAAAATAAATATGGCGACCTGGATCGGGCTCGAACCGACGACCTCCAGCGTGACAGGCTGGCATTCTAACCAACTGAACTACCAGGCCGAATATTTAAATGGTGGGCGTAATAGGGCTCGAACCTATGACCCCCTGCTTGTAAGGCAGGTGCTCTCCCAGCTGAGCTATACGCCCCCATGGTAGCGGCGAGTGGACTCGAACCACCGACCTTCCGGGTATGAACCGGACGCTCTAGCCAACTAAGCTACACCGCCAAAATAGCGCGACTTTCAAATCGTCGCAAGTGATATAATACCAAAAAACAGAATTTTTGTCAATGTTTTTTATGATATTTTTTAATTAATTCTTTTAGTCCCATCCACAATTTTTATTGTTTCAAAAGAAGCTTTATAACCTATTTTATTAAGGTAAATTCTGCCCACATTTTCCGTGAATTCTTGTAAATATTTAGTATTTACTATAGCTATTGCACATCCACTAAATCCTGCACCCGTCATCCTAGCTCCCAACACTCCATTTTGCATTCTAGCAGCATCTACTATTGTATTCAGTTCTAATCCTGTAACTTCATAATCATCCCTTAGCGAATCATGAGATACATTAAGAAGTTTTCCAAAAGCTTCTATGTCATTTAATACCAATAATTCCTTTGCCTCATATACCCTCTTATTTTCCGATATAACGTGCCTTGCCCTTCTATAGAAGGTTTCGTCTGGTATTAACATTTTCTTCTCTTCTAGCTCATTTAAGGCTATCTCACATAGACTCTTAGCTTCGACTTCTTTATTTAAATACATAAGAATCTCGTTACACTCTTTTCGCCTATCATTATATTTGGATTCACTAAGTTTTCGCTCTTTATTAGTGTTACATATTACTATTGAATAACCCTTTAAGTTTATAGGCACATATTCATAGTCTAAATTATCAGTGTCAAGATATATACAGTTATTTCTTTTACCAAGAATCACCGCCATTTGATCCATAATGCCACACGCAACACCTATATGTTCATTTTCAGCTTTTTGACATAATAGGGCTAACTTTTTATCTTCAATAAAAAGCCCGTATTCCTCGTTAATTATGTGTGCAGTTAATGCTTCTAAGGAAGCAGATGAAGATAAACCACTTCCCTTAGGAAGATTACTCTTTACATGTAAATTAAAACCTTTATCAATGGAATGCCCCATGGCTTTTATCTCAAGCAGTACAGCTTTTATGTAACTCGACCAACTATCATTTACTTTAATTAAAATTTCATCTATATCAAATACATATTCGCCATCTTCAGAAAATTCATAACTATATAAATGAACTTCTTCATCATCACGCTTTGAAAAATAACCTGTGATACCTAAACTAATTGCACAAGGGAGCACCTTGCCACCGTTATAGTCAATATGTTCGCCAATCAAGTTCACTCTTCCTGGAGAAAAATATTCATGGGCTTTCTCCATGACAAAGATTCTAGAAGAAAAGTCAGGTAAAATCCTTGTATCATCGTTGTAACCCGTACCAGAAAATCCAGCTTTTAATTTAACTCCTAAATTATTCAAATATTCACCAGTTAAGAAATAGTTCTCAACTTCTCCATTTAACTTAACAAACTTGGAAACAACATTATGTAGCGTTGATTTATTCTTAATATGAATAGGTGATACCGTATTTATAAGGCTTCCAAACTCCATTATATTAGTATCAATAACTCTATTTTTAAAGCAATAATGTGAATCATTTTCCAAATCCTTAGATATAAATTTTAGATATCCGTAATTAGGCTTTGCCAATTCCTGAAAAATCATTCCTATTCCAACAGTTTTATCTTTATTAGTTACCATCCAAGAATTTTTATCGATCCTCTTAAAGTCACCAAATTGAAGATCTTTCCTATATTCCTTATACCAGTTAATTTGTTCTTTTATTACATCTTTTTCTTCTTTGCTCAATTCAGAGATATTTAGTTCATATCCTAAAAGCCCAAAGCAAGCCACTTGAAATCTAGTTTCAACACTTGTCTTTCTCAACGTCTGATGGTTAGGACTATCAGAAACATGTGCAGATATTGTTGATAATGGATAACCATAACTATACCCTCTTTGTATAGACGCCCTACATAAAGCATCAGTGTTATCACTTGCCCATATTTGGGGCATATAGCAAAGCATCCCTAAATCAAATCTGTTTCCACCAGACGCGCAACTTTCAAAAAGAATCTCTGTAAATTCTTTTTGAAGCTTATTAAGAATTTCATATAAACCTAATACGTATCTATGAGCCACTTCACCTTGTCTATCTTTAGATAGAGACTTTGAGTAAATATCCGAGAAAATCCTATTCATATCCCACTTGACATATTTTATATTTCCAGAATTGAACAGATTTTTCATTTGTTCATATATATATTTTTTCACTTCTTTTTTAGTTAAATCAAGTAAAAGCTGATTGCGACCCAAACTTTGATTAACTTTATCATTTTCCATAGCGTATTCAGGATGCTTTCTGTAAAGGTCACTATCCCTGTTTACCATTTCAGGTTCAACCCATATACCAAAATCAAGTCCAATTTCATTTATTTTATTGGCGATTCCTTCTATCCCGTTTGGTAATTTCTTTTTATTTGGATACCAATCCCCCAAGGATTTAGTATCATCATTTCTTTTGCCAAACCAACCATCATCCAAAACAAAAAGTTCAACGCCAACCTCTTTTGCTGCTTTCGCCATATTCAATATTTTGCTTTGATTAAAATCAAAATATGCAGCTTCCCAACTGTTATTAAGCACCGGCCTTTCCCTATTCTTCCAATATCCCCTTATTATATTTTCGTTAACAAAGGAATGCATATTATGGCTGATACCATTAAACCCTTTATCAGAATAAGTCAATACAGCCTCTGGGGACTCAAAGGTTCCACCCTTTATCAGTCCCCACTTAAAACCATTTGGATTTATTCCACTTACAAATCTTAGCTTATCATAACTATTAATTTCAACAGCCTCATAGTGATTCCCACTGTATATTAGATTCATTCCATAAACGTTGCCACTTTCTTGATTTGAATTAATATCAGATAGCATAACAAAAGGATTATGTCTAGATGAGGATGTGCCTGTAAAGGAACTATTTACTAAAAGACCTGTTTTACAAGGCATTTTGTTAATTTCCATTTCCCTCGCCCATGCACCAGAAAAGGTTATAAATTGGAAATCATTATTATCAAAGTCCAACTGCGCACTCATTATTCTATTAATATTAATAGAATGTTCACTTTTATTAACTACATTAGCCCTTCTTGTAATTACATTACTTTTGGCATATATGGTATAGAAAAGTTCCAAATATACATCTCTACTTCTTTCTTTCAATGTTATTTTTAACCTTTCCTCCTTTTCACTACCATAAGAGATTGGAAGAGTCTTGCATTCGTCCTCATAACCTATTTTATATTCTTTATATATAAAGTCGGAAGTATTGCTCCCATCTTTATATTCGCATAATATAAAAGGCTCTCTAATATCACCCTTGCCGTAGGAAGAATATTCCAAGCACATATCCTCCAAGCAAAGACCGTTGAATTCATCAGAATAACTTATGGTACTGCCCCTAGGAAACTCATGCTTTTCTCTTGCAGCTTCATCCATAGGGAAAGGCTTGATCTTTTTTCCATAATAAACATGCTCAAGCAAAAGAGCTTCAGTAACTCTGAAGATATAACTTGTATTATCAGTATTAAGTATAAAAAGATTGTTAATCTTATTTATCATTAGCGACCTCTTCTTGCCTATCTTTTATTTCACCCATTATTTCTTTCATTCTATTCTCAGTAAGCTTATACTTAAAAGCAAAGAAAATTATAGATATTAATAGTCCAACCATAGGCACTATTATCATTAAAATTCTCAAACCGCTTAATGTAGAAACAGTTTGAATAGCTGCATCCTTATCAAGTTTAATGAAATCTAATCCAATTCCAGCAATAAATACCGATATTGCAGAAGCAAGCTTAACTACAAAAGTTTGTAGCGAAAATACAACGCTTTCATTTCTTTGACCATTTTTCCACTGACCATAATCAACTGTATCAGCCAAAAATATTGTAGTAAGCACTGTAGCAAGACCAAATCCAAAGAATATTATAATGGCTGCAACGCAAAGAAGTATTATGTTTTGATTATTTAAGATCCCCAATGTAAATAACATTGTGTATCCAACTAATGTAGTTATAATTGCACCAATTAATATTCTTTTACATCCAAATTTTTTTCTAAACATCGGTAAACTTATCATGGATAATACTTGGACCGCACCACCTACTGTAGCAAATAAACCAAATAATTCAACATTACCAATATCAAATCTGAAGAAATATATTGCAAGTTGATTAGTTAGATAGAGGGAAGCATTAAACACTATAATTGCAACTACTACTACCATAGCTTGGTCATTATGAATTAAAGATACAAACATTTCTTTTACTGTTGCAGCCTTTTGCTTACTTTCATGTTTCTCATTTACATTAGTAACTGTAGCCAATATTCCTATTATAAAAAAGGCACAAACTAACAGGGAAACCCTACTGAATCCTAGGCTTTCATCTCCGCCACCTAGTAAGGGAACTAAAACTAATGCCAATGCTGTTGGTATTGCAAACCCCAACCCCGCGCAGCTTCTTGCTATTACGGAAATATTTTCCCTTTCCTTTCCAGGCTCTGTAATAGCAGGAATCATTGACCAATAAGGAATATCCATTATTGTGTATGTTACGCCCCATACAATATATGCTATTGATGCATATACTAATAGGCTGTTACCTTCCAAGCCTTCCGGTACCGAATACATGGCATATAGCACAGCTGCATTTATAATAGTACCTATTAATAGCCACGGCCTGAATTTACCATATCTTGTTCTTGTTTTTTCAACAACAATACCCATAAAAGGATCATTTACAGCATCAAATATTCTCGCTACCATAAAGAGTACACCTATAAATGTGGCTGATATACCCAAAACCGTATTATAATAATACATTAAGAAACCTGATACAAATGCATAAACCATGTCTTTACCAACAGCACCTAAGCCGTAGGAAACCTTTTCTCTAACAGATAGTCCCATACTAAATTTCCTCCTTGATTTTTATTGCTTTCTTAATTACGTTATACGCCCCATCATAAATTCCAAATTCATAATTTCTCACAATATTATAACACATTTTATTTATTACATCTCGATCTTCCATCATCATTTTCAACATTTGAATAATATTTGGAATATCCTCGCATTCAATCGTTCCATCTCCAAGTTCAGAAGAATGAATTGCTCCCCATTTCTCATGACCTCCAACTCTTTTTATGAATAGTTTTGGTATAGGATAAAAAGCAAGTTCGCTTGGCTTTGTTATTAAAACATCACTGCATCTAATTAATAAATTCGTCATATATACCGCTTCAAATATATCCTCATGATAAAAAGAATGAATGCCGTAAATGTCTTTATTTAACCAATGATTAGCATATTTTACCGACTTGTCCCAATCGTCAAAATGCTCCATGGTTATATTTTTTAGCCCTTCTATATCTTTAACTAAGTTTATCCACACATTTTTATAATCTCCTACATTTACAAATACTACTGCCTCCTTCCTTTTCACAAAAGGCATTAAATATTTAATTATAGCAGCAAATATTTCCCCTTGGGCACCTGCTCCACCTATTGTTAACAAAAATCTCATAGGTTTATTGCTCTTGTTTCTCTCTATTCTTTTTTCACAATCAATCTTTATATTAGAAACAAGCTCGTGATCAATATAATGTCCCGTTTCTTCTATGTATTCCTTTGGTATAGATTTTAATATATTATTTCCATCCATACCTCTTAATGCCCTATATCCCAGATATGAAGAATACGTTTGTACAGTATGATAACTGCCTTCAGCTAGATGAAGTGCCATGGGCCAATTATCAGGGATTACATTAACAACATGTTTCATTCCTCCATGAACAGCTGCTTGCGCAGGCCATACATGAGTTGCAACAACTGGTATATCCTTAGGAACCTCTTTAAACAACGGTGCCATAAGCTCAGCATTTTTTTGATCCACTGCATTATATGATATCTTTCTAAAACCTTCATAATTTAAAGGTTCCCAATAGTATTTATTAAAAGTTTTACTTTTAGATGATAACCTTGAACCAAAAGAATATAGTTCATTTTGATTATTTATAACTTTTCCTCCCGTTGAAACCTTCATAGAATTCAAATCCATCCAATATGGCGTATATCCAAGAGAATTAGCAGCTGAAGCCATGGCCATTGAAATCCTATAATGACCAAAACCCATTCTGATGTTTCCAATAATTATACTTTTATCATCGTATATATCTTCTTGCTCTCCTAGCACCATATTTTTAACACCAAGGGGCTCTTTAAGTGTCCTATTATCCTCTAAATGATAATAGTATGATATATCTTTATCATCCCCAAACTTTTCGATGAATTTTTCTTTTGATTTTTCAGCTTTAAGGACAGTTTTTTCAGACATTTTATTACCAAATATTTTTTTACTTCTGTCAATCATATTTTGATTACCTCCTCTTTTTCGATTGAAAACTCAATTGACTCTATAATTTTATCTTTTTCTAATATATTAAGTCTACCTTTTCCCTCTTTGCCTATGGTTTTAATATACGTTCCACCCATACCACCTTTTAAACTTATAATTTTAGGGCCAATGATTTCGAGAGGTCCCTCGGTTTTTAAAACTATGGGTTCTTGGTAATACCTCATTATCTGATTAAATTGATTTAACATTCTCAATCTAAGTAATGCAACATCATATGTTTCTCTTTCTACCAATTTTTGATTTTCAACATTTACTTCCAAATGTGATTCTTTATAAGATCCTTTTACAACACTTGTTGCTTCTTTTCCATCAACACATCCTACAAACCTAAAATCAGGTCTTTCCCCTCCCCAATTACCTATATACTTTTCATAAAGTCTAGTAAATTCCATAGGGTTTAAACCATCAAATATCATCAATTTTATTGCTTTTATTTTATCTTTAATTTTAAATCCAGATAATCCTACTTTTGAATATTTTAATAAAAGATATTTTATACTTTCTTTAGTTGTACTCTTGTATTTCTCACTGTCAAGCTTATTACCTATTATATCATCAATCTCTATAGGCGGGTGTTTTAATCCTTTATACTTATTTTTGTCAGGATAAAACCTATTTATGTATTCGTCATTAATATATAGCTTAACGTAATCTGTATTTGTAAAAGCATAAATCTCCCCTAATCTGCTCTCTGGATTTTCCCCTAAATTCATAGATGGCATTATCTCAAGCACAGGGATATCATCCCCTTGACTTTTATATAAATATCCAGCTGGTTTTAAATTTCTAAACATATCGCATACACCATGATAACAAATCATATCATCACCACCAAAATCAACATGAGTTTGATAGTCTGACATGCACCATCCAAATCCACCAGATATATCATCTCTTTTACTAATTGTGTCTACTACTTTTGCATGCCTTAAAGCATGGTTGAGCAAATGTGATTCCGAATCAAAAGGTTTTGTAGGATACATATGACCGTTATATTCAGTAATTATATATGCTATTTTATCTTTGCCCGTTACACTCTTTCTACTTCTGACACCTTCATTATAACCATTATAGCTAAAATCATTGAATGTATATACATCTTCTAATAAATTACTTTTATCATAGCATCTGACACCACCAGTAGGTCTGTATGGGTCTAGTATTTTAGCCACTTCATTTGTTTTTCTATAGAATTCATCCGAATCCTTGGATTCGTTAATTCTAACGCCCCACATAATTATAGATGGATGATTTCTATAATTTAAAACCATATCCTCAACATTTACTATTGATAATTGCTTCCAATTTTCGTCTCCAATATGCTGCCATCCCGGAATCTCAGTAAATACTAATAAGCCCAATTCATCACAAGCTTCAATAAAATGCTTTGATTGGGGGTAATGAGAAGTCCTAACAGCATTTAGGGCTAGTTCCTCTTTTAGAATTTTTGCATCATAAATTTGAGCACCTTTAGGCATAGCATAACCAACATATGGATAAGACTGATGTCTATTAAGTCCTCTAATTTTTATCTTCTCACCATTCAAGAAGAAACCCTTCTCAGTAAACTCAATATCCCTATACCCAAACCTTACAGTTTTTTCATCAATTATTTCACCATTGTTATACATTATGGCTTTTAAACTATACAACTTCGGATTATCAATCCCCCATTTTTCAACTTCGCCCTCTATGTTAATTCTATATTTATTTTTTCCAATTGATTCTATGTTACAATCAATTTTTTTCTCATCATCAAATAATTCAAATCCAATATCATAATCTAATCCATTATCAATATATATATCCGAGTATAGATTATCATCTTGAGTGTGAACATACATATCAGATATGTATGATTTATTTCTTATGGATAAGCTTACCTCTCTGTACAACCCGCTATAAGCTAAATAGTCCACAGTTCCACCAAAAGGTGGAATTTCAGGTTTCTCCCTACTATCAACCCTTATACCTAAAGTATTATTACCTTTTAATAAATCGTTAGTCAATTCAGTTTCATATGGAGTATATCCACATTTATGTTCATTTAAGAGTTTGCCGTTAAGATAAACATATGAATGGTGTGCCGCACCTTCAATAATTAGAAACACTCTTTTGTTAGACCAAGCATCATCATAAATAATATTTTTTAAATAAAGGGAATCCCTTTGATATGTTTCATATCTAGCATAATTTGAATTTAGTAATACAAAATTATGGGGAAGTCTTACTTCTTCTCCATTACTATCACTATTTATTAATATACCTTCACTGAAGTTTTTATAGTATTTCCAATGATTATTAATATGGATTATCATAGATCCCTCGCAATTAATATTATTTATTAATTATACACCTTATTTAAATATTTTGCACTAATTAATCCCCTTTACTAAGTAGCGCTGTAATGTTAAAATATAGAAGTTAAAATAATGAAAAAGGAGCTTGATATGGAACCAATACTATTAATTATGGCTGCTGGTATGGGCAGTAGATATGGCGGATTCAAACAAATAGATCCAATCACAGATGAAGGCGAAATCATTATGGATTTTTCCCTATATGATGCCTACGAAGCCGGATTTAGGAAAGTAATATTTGTCATTAGACACGATTTTGAAGACGCCTTCAAAAGATTCATAGATACTAGAGCAGGAAAGTATTTTGATGTAAAATATGCATATCAAAGTTTGGATGATTTACCTAGTGGTTTTGAACTTCCTGAAGGCAGAAAAAAGCCATGGGGAACAGGTCACGCCATATTAGCTGCTAGAAATATTATAGATGCACCCTTCGCGGTAATAAATGCAGATGATTACTATGGGAAAGAAGCTTTCGGAAAAATATATGACTATTTATTAAACAAAGCTGATGAAAAAAATTACTGCATGGTAGGTTATAACGTTGAAAATACACTTTCTGATAATGGTAGCGTTACTAGAGGAGTTTGCAAGACTACTGAAGATAATAAATTAATCGGCCTTAAAGAAACCTATGACATCGAAACGATTGATGGTAGAATTATATATTTTGAAAATGATGCTGAATTTGAAATAGAAAAAGGAACTTCCGTATCAATGAATATGTGGGGAATAGACAAGAGCTTTATAAAAGAAGCTCAATTAGGTTTTCCTAAGTTTCTAAAGGAAACGGCTGTATCTAATCCTTTAAAGGGAGAATATTTACTTCCTACAATGATTGATGATTTAATTAAAAAAAACAAGATTGCAGTAGAAGTTCTAAATTCAAAAGACAAATGGTTTGGTGTAACATATAAAGATGATAAGCCTATTGTAATGGATTCTATTAAAAAAATGAAGTCAGATAATAAATATCCTAAAGTTCTTTGGAAAATCGAGTAGGGGCTAACAAGTAAACCCGCTCACACCACCGAGCATGCCGTTCGGCACTCGGCGGTTCAACTCATATAATAATCTAAGCAACTAACTAGCCCTCGTTTTCCGAGGGTTTCTTTCTTAATTTGGCGTAATCCTGTGGTTTTGGCTGCAGCTTGATAATGGTCTCCAAAGCCTGCTGATTGCTTTGCCATCCATTCTGGTACGCCGAGTTTTCTCAGTCCCCATATTCTTTTCTGTCTTGTTTTCCACTGTTTCCAGATGACAATTCTCATTCTCGTTCGTAGATGTTCGTCTACTTTTGTCATTTGCGTTTTCATCTTTCCAATCTTAAAATAGTTTATCCATCCTCGGATAACCCAGTTAAGTGATTGGATTCTGGCATCCATACTGATTGACCACGAGCGTTTGGTGAGTTGTTTCAGTTTCCTCTCAAATTTCTTTACAGAATCTCTGTGAGGTCTGCATTCCCATTTATCACCCATTTTACAGAATCCGAAGCCAAGATACTTTAGATTCGTCGGTTTTGTAACCTTTGTTTTGGTTATATTTACCTTTAACCCTAGTTTATTTTCTATCCATTTTGTTGTCGTATGCATTACTCTATTTGCAGCTGCACTGCTTCCTACTGCGATTACACAGTCATCGGCATATCTTACAAAATGTAGTCCTCTTGACTCCAATTCTTTATCTAATTCATTTAGCATTATGTTGCTCAATATGGGAGATAAATTCCCACCTTGCGGTGTTCCTAGTGTCGCATCTTCGTATTTCCCTTTTACCATCACTCCAGCCTTTAAGTATTTGGCTATTAAGGATTCTGTATCAGGGTCATTTATTATTTTATGCACTAGGGTCATCAGCTTGTCTTGGTTGACATTGTCAAAGAATTTCTCAAGGTCAATATCAACTATGTATGTATAGCCGTCATTGAAATACTCTAGTAGTTTCGCTATCGCTTGCTGAGCTCTTCTTCCAGGTCTAAATCCATAGCTGTATTTGCTAAAATGCGGTTCTACTATAGGTGTTATCACCTGCACTATAGCCTGTTCGATGATTCTGTCCATTACCGTTGGGATTCCAAGTTTTCGTATTCCCCCATTTGCCTTTGGTATTTCCACTCTAAGCACCGGCTTGGGTTTGTACTTTCTCTTTTGGATTTGCTCTTTGATATTTGACCAATTTTCTTTTATGTAGTTGTAAACTTCATCTACTTCCACTTCGTCTATGCCACTTGCTCCTTTTTTGGCTTTTACCTTTTTGTAAGCAAGATTCATATTATCCTTGGCTAATATATCATCCGTTAGTTGTGACATTTGTCTTCTTTTCCTTTCTTTGCTTCAATACCTATTAGTCCTATCTCCTATGATGCATTTTGCGCAATTACGATTTTGCTACTTTGCTTCTCGTCAGACATATGTATTTACATTTGTAAGTCAAATTGACTTTATGAATCGTTCAGCCCTTCGCTCCATTTCCATTACAGAAACTTCATCACTACTATGGCTTCTGCTGACTTCTCGCAGTTCGTTATTACTGCGGATTTCTCCGTCTGCAAGACCTCACGGGATAAGTCATCAGTCTTTCATCGTCTACCTGCCTAATTTACCTGTATGAGTTACGACTATCTTTTGGACTTCGTGACACTTAGCCCACTTATCCATCATACAAGCCTATTTATTAGGTTCCTGTTGGTCAGGCTACGATTTCGCTATTGCTTCTTCTCGCCCACACCTCATGGTGTGAACCTTGCAAGTTGCTACGGGGTTAGTTGATAGCTACGCCCCTTATGGACTTTCACCACAGACTGACGGCATGTCCGTCATACTAGCAAAAAAAGGGGGCACCGCGTGCTCCTTTTATATTACTTCCTTTATCTTAAGTAAAAGTTCATCAATATTTATGGGCTTTGATAGATGTTCATTCATACCCGCATCAATACTTTCTTTAGTATCCTCTTTGAAGGCATTTGCAGAAAGACCTATTATAGGTGTTTTTATACCTATTTCCCTTAATAATCTCGTTGCCTCAAGGCCATTCATAATTGGCATCTTTATATCCATTAATATTACATCTATTAAATCTTTTTTATCCGATTCCATAAATTCCACAGCTTCTTTACCATTTTTAACAACTTCAGAATTTATTTTATTATTACTTAAAAGTTTGGTAACAACATATGAATTCATGTCAATATCTTCGACAACTAGTACATTAATACCCTCCAATGATTTCTCCGTTCTTGTTTTTTTCTTCACATTATTTAAATCATTAATTTTTTCATTGGGTATTGTTATAGGAATTCTTACAATAAACTCCGTACCCTCACCTTCTTTTGACTTGCATTTTATGCTTCCGTGCAATTCATCTAAAAGAAGTTTAACTATTGAAAGGCCAAGACCTGTACCTTCATAATTGCCTTTGCCTAATCCCGTATCCCTTTCAAAAGGCGAATACATTCTATCTATAAATTCTTCGGAGATTCCTATACCATTATCCTTTATCTCGCATCTGCAAAATTTCCTTCCATATTCATCTATTTCAAATTCATTTTTAAAATCAATATTCCCACCCTCAGGAGTATATTTTATTGCATTATTTAGCAAATTAATTAATATTTGCATAACATGACTTTTGTCTAATAACAGTACATTGTGTTCCGTGGAGAAGACAAATGACATAGTTATATTTTTTTCATATGCATAAGGTTTAATAATGGCCATTAATTCTTCTTCAAATTCTTTCATATTTACTTTAGACTCTTCAATTTTTATTTCCCCTGCTGATATTTTTGTCATATCCAAAATATCACCCAGTATTCTAGTTAAATAAGTTCCAGAACTTGTTATTTTCTTTATAACATCATCCTTATCCTCAACTTTATCCGCTGCTAAACCTATCTCTGCTAACCCTAAAATAGCATTAAGAGGTGTCCTTATATCATGGCTCATATTTGCTAAGAATTTATTTTTCATTTCACTTTCTTGTCTAACCCTAGACATTTCATTAGCAACTTCTTTAATCTCAGTTATATCTTCATCATATCTGATTAATGCATCTTTACCATTCCAGTTAATTTTTTCCACATGAAGTTTTACTAACCTATTTTGAGAATGTATTTTACTCTCAATATAACCATTTTGAGATTTTTCATCAAATAACTCGCACCAGTCACATGGCATATCTTTATTCTCTAAGGCTTTATGGCACTTCTTGTTAATCACATCACTTTGCTTTATATTATAGAGTTTTTCCGCATGCTTATTTGCAAAAAGTATTGTATAATCCTTAGGATCAATTACCAATACGGATGAAGTCATTGTATCAAGAATATCTTTTTGCAGTTTATAATACCCTGTATTTAAAGCATTTATAACTTCGCTCTCTTCCACGGATAAATCCTGAACAAGGCCTAATATCCCGGCAACTTTATCATTTTTATTATAAAGGGGTAATTTAATTGCCTTAAATATTCTTCTTCCATCCAAGTTATTAAGATTAGGTTCAGGCTTATCTTCGTATATCTTCCCTGATAATGCTACCTCATCCCCTTTTATAAACTGGTTAGCAAAATCCTCATCAAAAAGTTCATAATCATTTTTTCCAATAAATTTTTCCTTGATAAATTGGTTACTGTTTATATATTTACTATTTGCTCCAAGATACACATGGTTAATATCCTTCCAAAAAACATGCATTGGAAGGGCTTCGAAAAGTTCTATGTAATTATCAATATCTTCAAGCCTAATCTTAATATCCATACCATCACCTTAATTAGATGTTCTGCTTCTCCCAGTTCCATGCGTCTTTACACATGTCATTAAGGTTTTCTTTAGCTTCCCAGCTCAAAACCAACTTTGCTTTTTTAGTAGCTGCATAAATCTCTGCGATATCTCCTGGCCTTCTGTCTACAATTTCGAAAGGTATCTTTATATCATTTGATTTTTCAAAGGCTTTAATTACCTCTAGCACACTAAATCCATTTCCTGTGCCCAAATTTATCACTACAGAACCGCTTTTATTCTTAGCATATTCTACAGCCTTAACATGACCCTTTGCAAGATCAACTACATGTATATAATCCCTTACTCCAGTTCCGTCTTTGGTTGGGTAATCATCACCGAAAACCTTTAGCTTTTCAAGCTTTCCAGCAGCAACCATTGTAATATATGGCATCAAATTATTAGGAACATCATTATTTCTTTCACCTAGTAAGCCACTTTTATGAGCTCCTATCGGATTAAAGTATCTTAATAGCACTGCACTAAAATCTTCCCAAGAAGCAGCTACATCTTTAACGATTTGTTCTATCATATACTTTGTCCAACCATAAGGGTTAGTACAGCTCATTTCCATTGTTTCATCGCAAGGAACTATTTTAGCATCGCCATAAACAGTGGCAGATGAGCTAAACACAAAGTTTCTAACATCAAATTCTTTCATTAATTTTAAAACAGTTATAGCAGAATTTATATTATTTTCATAATACATAATAGGTTTTAAAACGGATTCTCCTACAGCTTTATATCCCGCAAAATGAATGATTCCATCTATCTTTTCATTGAGAAAAATATCCTTCATTTCCTCATAATCAGTACAATCGACTTCATATACTTTAACTTTTTTACCAGTTATTTTTTTTACTCTATCTAAAACCTCCGGTTTACTGTTATAATAATTATCAACAACAATTACATCATAACCCGAGTCCAAAAGTTCCACAGCCGTGTGGGATCCTATATATCCGGCTCCACCTGTTAACAATATGCTCATTTATTCCCCCTTTAATTCGTAGTTCATTTTATCTGTAACAGCACTACTTACTTCCATGAGCCTCATATTAGCCAAATTAATATCTTCACTATAGAATCCGAAGTACAATTTTAATTTAGGCTCTGTGCCAGAAGGTCTTACTCCAATCCAGTCATTTCCTTCTAGTTCATATATAAGTACGTTGCTTGGCGGGGATTCTATTTCTTCCACATCTCCAAAGGATGAATAATATCTTTTACCAGTCAAATAATCATTTACAGCATTTACCTTTATACCTGCAATGTCTATACTTGTTTCTAGGTTTTTCCTAAGCTTAGCCATTGTTTCATCTATGCTTTTTCTTCCTCCCATACCTTCACATATTATAGCCACTGTTTTTTCTGCGGCATATCCATATTTTTCATATATTCTTTCAAGCCTATCAAAGAGTGTTTCCCCTTTTTCTAAAGATACAGCTGCCATTTCCGCAAGTAGCATACTAGATACTACAGCATCTTTATCCCTTACCTTTGTTCCTGATAAATACCCAAAACTTTCTTCAAACCCAAACTGAAAACACTCATCTCCAAATTCATCATGCTTTTTAATCTTCTCTCCTATAAATTTAAACCCTGTTAAAACTTCATAAAGCTTAACGCCATAATCTTCGCATATATTCCGAGAAAGCTTAGTTGATACAATTGTGCTAACACAAAAGCTATTTTTTGACAAAACACCCATTTGTGCTTTTTCGCTTAATATATATTCCATCAAAAGAATCCCTATCTGATTTCCAGATAACAATCTGTATTCACCATTATTATCTCTTACACAAAGACCCGTTCTGTCAGAATCAGGGTCTGTAGCAATTGCAAGGGATGCATTTTCTTTTTTTGCCAAATTTATAGATAGCTCCATTGTTTCCCTAAGTTCAGGGTTTGGCACTTCCACGGTTGGGAAGTTGCCATCAGGGTTTTCTTGCTCATGGACCACAATAACATTATTGAAGCCCAATTCCTTTAAGACCCTTCTAACCGGTTTATTCCCTGTACCGTTTAAAGGGGAATATACTATTTTCATATCAGCATGCTTATTTACTGCTTCCCTATTGATTGAAAGGGATAAAAGCATATCATTATATTTCTTATCTAAATCTTCACCTAAATATGTCACTGCAAATTCTTCACAAAGTTCATCTATGCATTTTAAAGAATTCATAAATTCAAATATGTTGGAAATTTTTTCCATTTCTTTTTTTACTTTTCTGGCATCATCAGGGTTCAGTTGACACCCATCATCTCCATAAACCTTAAAACCGTTATAATTAGAAGGATTGTGGGAAGCAGTTATCATTATACCTCCAATACAACTATATTCTCTAATGGCATAAGATAAAACAGGAACTGGCCTTCCTTCAGAAACAAGATACACTTTTATTCCAAGTTTACAAAGAACCCTAACTACCATCTTTGCATATTCATCTGAACATATTCTAGTGTCATAAGATACTGCTATTCCTCTTTTTAAGGCCTCATCACCTTTGGTTAATATTACCTTACCATAACCTAATGTTGCTAAAGCAATATTATATATATTAATTCTATTTGTGCCTGCACCTCTGATACCCCTTAGCCCCGCTGTGCCAAAATCCAAATCAGTATAAAATCTTTCTTCGATTTCATTTTCATCATTTTCTATACCAAGAAGTTCTTTTCTTGTATCTTCATCCAAATATTTACTATCTAACCATTCTTGATACTTATTAATTGCTACTGACATATAGCCTTCCTCCTTTTACACACCTGTTTTACCTAAAAGTCTAAACATGTTGTTTTTATATGCTTCAACTCCTGGCTGATCAAATGGATTGATATCATTTATGTATCCGCTTACTGCACAAGCCCATTCAAAAAAGTATATTAACTCTCCCATGTTTATTTCATCTAACTTATCTATTTTTATTTCTAAGTTGGAAACCCCTCCGTCGACATGAGCCATAGTAGTTGCCTTAGCTGCAACCTTATTTATTTCATCCACATTCTTATCTAAAAGATAATTGAGCCCATCTAAATTATTTTCATCATATGGAACCTTTATTTCTGATTTGGAATTTTCTACCGCTATGTTTGTTTCAAAAATTATTCTTCTACCTTCTTGAACATATTGACCCATTGAATGTAAGTCTGTTGTATATATTAAACCTGCAGGGAATATTCCTTTGCCTTCTTTCCCTTCGCTTTCTCCATAAAGCTGCTTAAGCCACTCTATAAGCATCCCTAATTTGGGCTCATAGGAAACATAAAGTTCTATTTCCTTCCCTTGTCTATTCAAGATATTTCTTGTAGCTGCATATCTTAGAACTTCTTCCCTATTATTTTTTTTTGCGATTCTTGATCCTTTTAGGATTTTTTCAATATCAAATCCAGCTACAGCTATTGGTAAAAGACCCACAGCTGTAAGGACCGAATACCGTCCCCCTATATCATCGGGAACAGCAAAGGCTTCATGTCCTAAGTCGTTAGCTAGCGTCCTTAAAGCTCCTTTTTCTTTATCCGTAGTTATATATGTCCTTTTGATAGACTCCAAAACTCCGTATTTTTCATCCATGAATTTTTTTATGAGCCTAAAAGCTATTGCAGGTTCAGTTGTGGTACCTGATTTAGATATTACATTAACGCAAACGTCTTTATCCTTTATATATTCAAGCAATTCATTTATATAGTCACTACTAAGATTATTCCCCGCATATATGATTTCTATTTTATTTTCATTAAAAAAGGACCCGGATAGCGCATCAATTACCATACGCGCTCCCAAATACGAGCCCCCTATACCTATAACAACAAAAGTGCTGCATTTTCTCTTAATTTCTTCCGATACCTGTAGTACTCTACCAAGTTCCTCTTCATCGTAATTAAAAGGAAGATTCAACCAACCTATATAGTCAGAACCCTTACCGCTTCCATTTTCCAAAAGATTTAATGCTTTTTCTGCTGCTTTATATGATAGATTAAATTCCTCACGGCTATAATGACTTTCCGAATTATCATTTTCAAAACGAATCATATTTATTCTATCCTACCTCTCATTGAATTCAGTAGTATTTTAACATATTTTATAAATTTTTTCAATTTTATAGTTTGTACAAAACCCACCTATAATCATTTATTATATACTTTAATTCATATTGAATAAATGTGTCATTAACTTTTGATTGACAAAAATAAATTATAGAATCAATCCCGGCTATCCTTTTCTTTTCAGTTTGCACAATTTTATCAATTTTAATCTCATCTACTTCGCCATCCGTTCCTTCCGAATACTTAAACTTATATGGAATAGGGACTTTACCTTTTTTGAAAACCACTATTGTATCAATTTCCTTAGAAACTATTTTCACCTAACTCACCTCCTATTCCCACCCATCATTATAAAATTACCGTTGTTTGTCCCTCCCTCAAGGGGCTTTATATTTGTATTAGCAAATGTTCCCCTATATATTGAGGTTTCTCCAAATTTGTCTCTTATTTCATCAACTATAAAATCCGCTTTTTGGTTCTTTTCATAACTAATATTTAATTTCTCATAAATTGATATTTGATAATTATCATTTTTGCAAAGTTCACTTAAAGATATTCCAAGCTGCCTTACGGGCTCTCCTTTCCATGCATGATCAAAAAGCATGCATGCATATTCATATATATTTGATGTACTATCTATATATAAGTTTAGTCGCATCTGATGTGTATATCCTATCAGTTCACTGTTTCTTATCCTTATACCAATAAGAGACGTCTTAAATCCTTGATTCCTAAGTCTTAGAGACACTCTTTCTGCTAATGATAATAAATACATATGAACTTCCTCTTTTTCATAAACATCATATTTTATTGTCATGCTATTAGATATGCCTTTTCTCAAAATTTCATTGTTTGGAATCACTTTTGTATTATCTATTCCATTTGCATAATTCCATATTAATATTCCTTGGCTTTTAAGCATGGCTTTTAAAAAAAGCATATCCGTATTTGCAAGTTCCCCAATGGTATTTATGTTTATTTTTTTAAGTTTTCTTTCCGTGGCTCGGCCAACCATAAAAAGTTTTCCAACAGATAATGGCCATAGTTTTTCTCTAATCTCCTCTCTAAAAATAGTGTGTGTCATATTTGGTTTTTCTAATTGACCAGCCATTTTTGCAAGAAGCTTATTGTCACCTATGCCAACATTTACAGTAAACCCCAGCTCCTTTTCAATTCTTTTTCTGATTTCATTTCCAACTTTAATTGAATTTCCAAACAACTTCTCCGAGCCCACATAATCTAAAAAGCATTCATCAACGCTATATCTTTCAACCTTTGACGAATATTCAGATATAATTGATAACATGGCTTCACTACATGATATGTATAAATCAAAATTTGGAGGATATATTAAAATATCTGGACATAGCGAAATGGCCTCATATAAAGGTTGTCCTGTTTTTATTCCATATTTCTTTGTTGGGATGGATTTTGCTAATATAATACCATGTCTATTCTTTGGATTCCCTGCTATGGCAGATGGCACTGTCCTTAAATCTAGAGTCTCTCCATTTTCCAAAAGCCAAGCAGATGTCCAACTTAAAAACGCCGAATTTGCATCTATATGAAGAATTGTCATACCCTCACACTCCTTGTTTGATAATTATATCGAACATTTGTTCTTATTTCAACCTATTTTTAATTCTTTTTTTACATATTTATTTCATAAAATATGTAATTTATGATATAATTACTTGGATTTAAATTTAGGAGGTATTTTATGGTTTCACCAGGTCCTATAGCCTTTTCAATAATGGAATATGATATAAGATGGTACGGGGTTTTAATTGGTATAGGTGTAATTCTAGCCGTGTTCTTATCCTATATGCGATCAAACCGTTATGAAATCGAACAAGAACGAATTTTAGATATAGTTATATGGGTTTTACCCATTGGAATAGTTGGCGCTAGACTTTATTATGTATTATTTAGTTGGGATTATTACATGGGTGACATCTCAAAGATAATAAATATAAGGAATGGCGGACTTGCCATCCACGGTGGAATAATAGCAGGAGCACTTGCCGCATACTTTATTTGCAAACACTACAAGCTTGAAATTTTAAAAGTTTTGGATTTATTTTTACCAGGTGTTGCAATTGCCCAAGCCATAGGAAGATGGGGAAATTTTTTCAATTCGGAAGCACATGGTGGTCCCACAGATTTACCTTGGGCAATTTTAGTAAATGGGGAATATGTGCACCCTACTTTCTTGTATGAATCCATATGGTGCTTGGCATTAGGTATCTTTTTAATTACATTTGAAAGAAAAAGACTTTTTAGCGGACAAATTGCTTGTCTTTATGGAATACTTTATTCCGCAGAAAGATTCTTTGTTGAAGGTCTTAGGACAGACAGCTTAATGATTGGAGAATTTAGACAAGCTCAAGTTATAAGCGTATGCATAATTTTAGCATGTCTAATTATCTACACAATATTATATAAGAGAAATAAATTACTCAAGGAGAAAAACATATGAAATTAGGGATTGTTGGCCTACCAAATGTAGGCAAAAGCACATTATTTAATGCCATAACAAAAGCAGGGGCAGAAGCTGCAAATTATCCATTTTGCACAATAGAACCAAATATTGGAGTTGTTGCCGTCCCAGATGAAAGGTTAAATGTTCTTCATGACATATATAATTCAAAGAAAACAATTCATACAACTATAGAGTTTTGTGACATAGCAGGCCTTGTAAAAGGAGCATCTAAGGGAGAAGGTTTAGGAAATAAATTTTTAGGACACATAAGAGAAGTCGCTGCCATTGTTCATGTTGTAAGATGTTTTGAAAACGACAACATAGTTCATGTGGATGGAACAATTGATCCAATTTCAGATATTGAAACTATTAATACTGAACTGATTCTTTCAGATCTAGAAATCCTAGAAAGACTGAAAGCTAGGCTTTCAAAAAATTCAAAAGGCGATAAAAGCATAAAAAGAGAATTTGATATGATTGAAAAAATAGTGGAATTCTTAGGTCAAGGCAATTCAGCTAGAGCTATGGATCTTAATGATGAAGAAAAAGGATATATGGAATCACTAAATCTTTTATCATCAAAACCTATAATATATATTACCAATGTTTCCGAAGAAGATGTTTCAAATGAAGATAATCCTTATGTTTTAAAGGTTAAAGAGTTTGCCAAAACAGAAAAGGCAGAAATAGTGGTTGTCTGTGCAGAAATCGAAGCAGAAATTGCTGAGCTTTCTGACGATGAAAGGGAAATGTTTTTAGAAGAATTGGGTATTAAAGAGTCTGGTTTAAATCAACTTATCCATGCTTCATATTCCCTACTTGACTTAATATCATATATAACTGCAGGAGAGCCTGAGGTAAGAGCTTGGACAATTAAAAGAGGAACCAAAGCACCACAAGCTGCAGGTAAAATACATACAGATTTTGAAAAAGGCTTTATAAGGGCCGAAACCATAGCTTACGATAAACTAATAGATTGCGAAGGCAATTTAGCCAAAGCAAGAGAAAAAGGTCTAATACGCTCAGAAGGGAAAGATTATGTTGTAAAGGATGGAGATGTTATACATTTCTTATTTAATGTCTAATATATAGATTAACATTTTTTTAACATTTGTATAATTTATCCTTGCATTTAAGACAATGCTTAGGTATAATTGCCATAGAGGTTATCCCCCCTGATAATCTCATTAATCTCTAGTCCCAATACCCTTTTACAAAATAGATCGCTCCCCTGCGGTCTATTTTGCTATTTATGAGGAGGTTTATATGAAAAAGATTGTGAACAAAAGCAATTTAAGTGTTTTTGATAGAAAAATAGTTGAAACCTATTTTAAAGACAAACGTTGCGGTGTTTTTGACATAGAAACCACAGGATTAAATTTCAATTGGGACAAAATAATTTTGACAGCTATATTAACAATTGAAAATAGCACTGCTACGGTTACACAATTCCTAGCGGAAGATCCTAGTGAAGAAAAAAATATAATTAAAGCAACATTAGACTATATAAAAAGTGAACATATTGACTATCTTCTAACGTACAATGGCGCCAGTTTTGATATACCATTCTTTAAAATAAAATTGAAAAAGCACTTTGAAGACACATTCTTTCCCTATTACAATTTGGATTTATATAAAATATTTCGTAACCATTCGAATCTAAAAAAACTTTCGACTAGTCTAAGTCAAAAATCTATGGAAAATTTCATGGGAATAGGAAACGATAGGGACGATATTATAGACGGAGGCAAAAGCGTAGAACTATACAAAGAATTTGTTCTCACAAAGGATAAAGGGAAAGAGGAATTAATATTAACCCATAACAGAGAAGATGTATTTCAATTATATAGATTACTAAATTTGCTTAAATATTGTAATTTTCATAGTGCCATGTATGAATACGGTTTTTTACATAGTAGTTTAGTTGTTAAGCCAAAACTTATTAAGGGCTATCTTAAAATAGTTGGAAAACAATACAGATACCCCATATCAATTGATACCTTTGGAAGTTTTTCTACCAACTATCAAGCAAACTTTGATTCAAATGACAGAAACTTTGAAATCTTGTTGCCTTCTTTTGAAGAGGCTAATGGTAAATATGTAGATGCTCATTTTATTAAAGATGAAAAAAATCAGCTTGGTTTAATAAACGGTTACCTTGTTATAGAAGAGAATAAAATAAAAAAGCACAGAGAAATCAATATTTTCTCCATGCTAATAATTAACAAAATACTATCAGACTATGGCTACTGATAGATAAAATAAGTAACCGACAAACATTAAAACTCCCTGAATTTTATAGCCTCTTTCTTTAATAAAAATAGGTATCATTGCAATCAAGGTTAGTATTAAACATGCTGGTAAATCGATATTCATGGTCCCTAGGCTTACTGGCAAAGGCTCCCCAGAAATTAGAGAACATATAGGAAGTATTAATGTTAAATCAATTATATTTGCACCTATAATATTTCCTATAGATAATCCAGCCTCTTTCTTTACTATAGCGCTTACCGTTGTAACAAGCTCTGGAAGAGATGTACCAATTGCCACAATAGTAATTGCTATTACCCTTTCCGATACGTTAAACATAAGTGCTATCTGCGAACCACTGGTAACTAGCATTCTAGAACCTATTATTATTCCCGCAGCCCCTAAAATAAACATTAAACCATATTTGATTTTACCTTTTTTATCAAAGTTCACTTCACACTCACAGATAGGTTCTCTGTGTTTTTTTGTTGCTCTGACATTCTCAAATATATAAAGTCCACAAATTATTAATAAAATAAATGAACCTGGTATTGAAAGTCTGCCTCCATCACTTGCCAAATACAAAACGGCTGCGGCTGATATGAAAAGAATACCCCTATTCATGTAATGTATTCTTCTAGCCTCTATCGCCATAAATATTAAAGCTATAGACATAATAAGTCCTGTGTTCGCTATAACAGAACCCACAGCATTACCAACTGCCATTTCTATTTTTCCATCGGCTGCTGCTATCACAGATACTAAAACCTCAGGAAGTGTAGTTGCAATACTTACTATTGTAGCTCCAACAATAAACGTTGGAACTCTTAATGCTTTCGCAATACAAGTAGCGGCATCAACAAAATAATCTCCACCTTTAACAACTAAAATTAATCCACTTATAAATACTAAAAATACTAAAACGTTCGACAATTATGCTAACCTCCAATTTGATCAAGTTCTTCTTTTATTGCAATTATTTCTTCTGCCCTTTTAGTTTTGGCCGTAGTGGTTTTAATAGTTGCCCTTGTTGATAGGAAGTGTTTCTTGATATGTTTATAGTGTGGTAACGTTTTATTAATCTTATCTAGATCCTTAGCAACAATCTTTTTAAACTGCTTAATATCTATTCCTTTTTCTTCTAAGTATTCTTCTTTATATACTATTTTAGCCCATATTACAAATTCATTATGTTTTTTCAATGGGAAGACCATATTTTCTTCTACGTATTCAAGCTTATTTATTAATTGTTCCAACTCTTCAGGGAAAACGTTCTTGCCACTTTTTAAAATTATTACATTCTTTTTTCTTCCACTTAACCAAAGATATCCATCTTTATCAAAATAACCCAAATCACCGGTATGATACCATCCATCTGTAATAGCTTTGCTTGTAGCTTCTTCATTTTCATAATAACCAAGCATTACATTTGGTCCCTTTGCTAAAACTTCACCAATGCCATCTTCGTTAATATCTTTAAGTTTGACCTGCACATTCGGTAAAACCATTCCCACAGTTCCAGGCCTTCTATATATATGACTCTCGGAAGCTATTACAGGAGACATCTCAGTAAGTCCATAGCCATTCACCACAAGTATACCAAACTCAGACAACCCTTGTTCCATTTCAGGATCAAAAGGTGCAGCTCCACTTATAATGAATCTGATATCTCCTCCTAATTGATCTAATATGCTTTTGAACATTTTCCTTCTAATATTTATGCCAAGCTTTTCAGTAACATTACAAATTTTTAAAGCTTTTTTAACAGTTTTTTCTTTACCTTGTTTTTCTATCTCTTTATATAGTCTTTTATATAATGTTTCTATTAACAATGGGACGCTCATAAATACAGTGACCTTGTATTCCTTTAAGTTGGTTTGAAAATATTTAAGTCCATCACAAAAAACATTTTTTGCCCCATAAGTAATCATGACCATAAGGCCGGTTAACCCAAAAACATGATGAAATGGTAAAAATGCCATATTAACGTCGTTTTCATACATCTTTTCAAAACCTGCCATACCATATATGTTACTAGTTATATTTCTATGAGAAAGCATTACCGCTTTTGATTTGGCTGTTGTACCAGAGGTAAATACCATAAAAGACATAGCATCTTTGTCGATGTCTCTATTTATATATGATTCATCACCTTCCCCCATTAGCCTGGAACCCTCTTCAATTAGTTCATCTAAAGATAAGCCAAATGTAGGTTTAAAATCCAATCCAACAAAAAGTTTGACACCAGTATTTTCTCTATTACAGACTTGCTCTGCTATGTTAAGCAACTTTTTCTCAAAAAAATACACAGTTGCTTTACTTCTATTAAGACAACTCTCTAGCTCATCTATTTGCATTGCTCTGTCCAAGGGAATAGCAACACCAACCCCGTTTACCACTGAAAAGAATGTCATTATCCATGTATAGCTATTTTCTCCCATTATAGCAATTCTTTCATCAGCACAATCATGGGATAAAAGTGCTGTGCCTAGGGCTTTTGTATCTTCTAAAAGCATCTTATAAGTATGATTTATATACTTAACATCTTTATCAACTTTTTCCTTAACTACAAATGCTACATTATTAGGGTAATCTTCTGAAACCCTTTGTAACATAACTCTCATAGTATCATGTTCTTCTTCAAATGGTTTATAATTCATAAATTCTCCGTAATCATATCTCCCTAGTCGCATGTCTAAGCCATTCTTTGTGCTCAGTATCCAGCATAGGTGAAATCTCTTCATAAACTTTTTGGTGATAACTATTTAATTCTGCTAATTCTTCTTTAGTAAGGTACTTTTTATCAATAGCATCTAAATCAAATGGAACCAATGTAACATTTTCAAAAATTAAGAAATCTTCATTTTCTCTTATACACAAAATATCGTTTTCATGTCTGATTCCATATTGATTTTCCAAGTATAATCCTGGCTCATTTGATGTTAGCATTCCAGGAAGCATAAGCATATTATTTTTATTCTTTCTATAATTAATACTTTGAGGCCCTTCATGAACATTGAGCATATATCCAATTCCATGACCAGTACCATGATCATAATCCAAGTTGTTTTTCCATAAAGAAGCTCTAGCATATATATCTAATTCTGAAGCAGAAACACCAAAGGGAAATTTTGCCATGGAAAGTTCCAAATTACCTGCCAATACTTTCGTATAATTTTCTTTCATTTTATCGTCTACATTACCTAAAGCTAAGGTTCTTGTTATATCAGTAGTGCCTCCCATATAATGACCTCCAGAATCAATTAGTAAGAAGTTACCTTTTCTAATTTCAGCATTGGAAAATTCATCTGCAGTATAGTGAATAATAGCACCGTTAGGTCCATAGGCACAGATCGTTTTAAAACTAAGTTCAAAACATCCCTGCTGCCTTCTTAGCAACTCTAAATAATCGGCTGCTGTAACCTCAGTAATATGTACTTTATCTGCATCATCTTTAAGCCATTTTATAAACTTAATCATTGCAACTGCATCGAGTTTATTTACCCTTTTAATATTTTCAATTTCCACCTTATTTTTAATGGCTTTTTCATTCTCAATAATGTCATCCAACTCCAATATCTCTAAGTCTTTTCTATTATCAAGAGTATCTATTATAGCCGCATTACTTCTATCTGGATCTAACGCAATATATTTAATTTCAACATTTTCAATAAAAGCATAGAATTCATCATACTTTTTAACTCTAATCCCTATTTCATCTAAGTATAGGTATACCTCTTCCCCAAGTTTCGAACTATCTGTAAATAGATAATTTTCATTATTACCAGGTCCTAGGTATAAATATGACAAAAAAACCGGACTACATGATATATCATTTCCTCTTAAATTTAAAAGCCACGCAATATCATCAAGGGTACTACATATGTATCCCATATCTCCGTTATTTAATATGAATTTATCTTTAATTCTATTTATCTTGCTTAAAGCACTTTCACCTGTTAATTTATCATCGAGCTTAAAAATTTTACCTTTAGGAAATTTAGGTCTATTCGTCCATATTTCTCCTACTAAGTCTAAATCTGTTCTAATTCTAACTATTCCTGATTCATATGCTATGTGCATGCTTTCTTTTATGGCTTGCATTAAATCTTCAGAAAAAGTCCTACCATCGCATCCGATCACATATTCATTATTTGCTAGTATAACTTTATCAGATGGAGCTTTTTCAATGGCATCAAAAAACATCTTGTCACCACTCAACGTGAAAAAGCTAGTTAGTTTTCTTAAGTCATCAGACTTGTCACTATATATATGAACTTGAATTCCAGTATCTTTAAGTTCTTTTTTAGATTGTAACGCATATCTACCATCGGTCCAAAGATGCACGTGGTTTTCAGTTATAATCATTTTACCTTCAGAACCAGTAAATCCAGAAATATATTCTAGAGTTTTAAAATATTCACTAGGGATTTCTGACATATGAAAATCCATGGTTGTAATCATATATAAAGAAATACCATTTTCCATCATCTTTTCCCTTAATTTTGCTATTCTTTCTTTTATTATGGTGCTATTCATCAATTTGCCTTTCAAAATATACTAGAATATTATAACACATTTATTCACTTTGTGCTTTATAATTCTGGACTTTTTCATTATAGTCCCCTGTCCATTTATAAATATAAGTCTTAGCAGAATCAACAACTGTGTCTGCTTCGCTAACAGGTAAAAAGCTACTTTCTATTTTTACTGTATATAAATTAGTGGTATGAACATAAATACCATTTACTGCTTCATATACTTCCCCTGTAGTTACACCATTTTCAACAATAGCAGTATTTCTTAAAACTCTAGTATCTACATATCCTGTCGCTGTTTCATTCTTGATTATACCATCTCCTTCATCAATAAATGTCTTTGATTTATCTACTCCATAAGCGTCTAGGCTATCTATAATATCATCGTGCCCTTTTAAAAATGCATTAAATAATTTAATATTTACAGTTATAAATGATTCGCTACCTAATTCATTTGTTTTAATATATGTGAATTGCATTTCGCTTACTCCGTCAGAATCATTATGATATTTATATAGTAAGTTTTCCCCATCAGATGGCATCAAGGTATAACCAAGAGATTCGATACTACCTATACTAACCTCCGAAGGTAAAAGATTCTCACTAAACTGAAATCCACCACTTGTTTCTTCTTCTTTCCCATCTTCACATGACACAAGAAAAGTCATTGCTATTAGGCAAAATATTAAAATTACAATTTTTTTCATATGTTCAACTCTCTCCTTTTCTTTAAATTATATCACAAGGTGAGAATATTACAAATTAAAACTCCCCAAAGGATAGTGTCAATATACTTTCGGGAATTAATAATCAGAGTATCCCCTTGGTATGTTTTCATTTAGTTACTTTAGTCTATTTATATATCATTTAATTTAAAACCACTATTTATCATTCCTCTGAGCCAATCCATATTACTA